>NZ_JASAUT010000013.1:0-148700 GCF_029952935.1 Bradyrhizobium sp. Mp19
CCATCGAGCGCTTCTGCCGCTACAATGCCCCGCCAAAACACGACGCGATGTTGCGAACTTCTGGTTCAGGACACTAGCTCTGCTCTTTCTGGATATGCTTGGTGAAGATCCGGATCGTTGTGCCCCTGACCATCGGGCCGCTGTCATAGATGTCGGATGCGATCTGCTCCACGGCGTCGCGCAGCGCAACGAACTGGGCTTGCCGCGCCATGCTCGCCGTTCCGCGCGTGCCGGCCAGCTCGTCCAACGCGGCGTCGCTGATCTGGCATTCGATTTCCTGGTCGCCGTTCATCATGGTGAATCCGAACGCCAGTCGTTCGGAATCGTATCCCCCGATCCGGCCACGGGTGAGTGGCATTAAACTTGTCCCTTGAGCGCGCTACCCCTCGCAAAGAGTGAAGCTTCGCGCCGCGTTTGTCGAGGGCCACGCGCCGAGAAGCGCGCTCTAACCTGCCGGCCGGTCCATCTCGGCGACTTCAAAATTGAAGCGGTCGCGCAGATTCTTGCGTTGCTCGAGGATATCCTTGAGGAACTCGCGATCGGCGTCGCTGCGCATCATCGGCTCGATCAGGTCGATCTGATTCATGGCGACGAGCTGCAGGATTTCGGTGCGCGGCTTGCCGGCGGCATCGCGCGGCAGCGCGTGCACGACCTGGATGTGTTCGGGCGGCTTGACGCCTTTGGCCGCGGTAAGCTCGTTGCGCAGCGTCTTTTCCAGCGCGGACTGGTCCGCCTCGACGAAGGCGTAGAGTCCGACGCCGACGCGCCGGTCGGCAAAGGCGACGATCGCGGTGTCGCGCACCTGCGGATTCCTGCGGATCAGATCGATCAATACCGGGGCGTCGTTGACCAGCCTCCGGCCGCCGCCTTCGCGGTCGGTGAAATTGAAGATGCCGCGCGTGATCGCCTGATAGACCTTCTTGCCGGTCTGGAGCCAGATGCTGGCGACCGCGGATTTCTTTGCGAGTACCTTGCGCTCTTTCGGCGTCAACGCCTCCGGCGCGTAGCTGCGCTTGTGCTTCAACAGATGCCGCAGATCCTCATAGGCGGCGATGCGGAACAGCCGGCTCCGGGTCTTGAAGCAGGCAGCAAGCTGGAAGTCAGTGAGGTAGGCGCGGCCATCGCGGCCGACCAGCCAGTTCTGCTCCTTGGCGAGATCGTTGTGGCAGATGCCGGCGCGATGCAGCTTGCGCAACGCGGCCTTGGCGGAGCGGAAATAGGCGACGTCGCCATGCGGCTTCGCCAGATGCAGCGCCGCGCCGTCGATGAAACCGCGCACCAGCGCGCGCCGGCCGGCCCACAACAGCTTTGGCCCGACGTCGAGGTCGCGCGCCAAGGTCAGCGCGCGGCGCTCGCGCGAGAACAGATGCAGCGCCAGGCCGAACGACCAGAACGGCACCTGATCGAGCCGGCGCAGCACGCCGTCGACCTCGCCGTCATCGGCGCGGAAGCGGCCGCGCTCGACGGTCGAGAACACGTCGCGCTTGAGCAGCACGCCCTGGCTCCACCGCACCGACAGGGTGGCGTCATCGTCTTTCGGCAAGCTCATGACTGTCAGGCCGCTGCCGCAACGCGCAGATGCTCTGCGATCCAGTGGTCGAGATCGGCGAGAGCGCGCGCGCTGATCGCCTGCTTCTTGGCGACGGTCTTCTCGTTGCCGCGCAGCCGCGAGCCGTCCGGCTTCTTGGTCGGCGCGCTGGCCAGCGGCGGGAACAGACCGAAATTGATGTTCATCGGCTGGAACGAGCGCGAACCGGCCTCGATCGTTTCGATGTGGCCACCGGTGATGTGGCCGAGCAGCGCGCCGAGCGCGGTCGTCGCGGGCGGCGGCGCCAGCGCGGCACCGCGCATGTCGGCGGCGGCGCAGAGGCCGGCGATCAGGCCGACGCTGGCCGACTCGACGTAACCCTCGCAGCCCGTCATCTGCCCGGCGAAGCGCAGCCGCGGCTGCGCGCGCAGACGCAGCTGACCGTCGAGCAGCTTTGGCGAGTTCAGGAAGGTGTTGCGATGCAGGCCGCCGAGGCGGGCGAACTCTGCGTTCTCAAGGCCCGGGATGGTCCGGAACACGCGCTGCTGCGCGCCGTGCTTCAGCTTGGTCTGGAAGCCGACGATGTTGTAGAGCGTGCCGAGCTTGTTGTCCTGCCGCAGCTGGACGATCGCATACGGCTTGACGGTCGGGTTGTGCGGATTGGTCAATCCCACCGGCTTCATCGGCCCGTGGCGCAGCGTCTCGTGACCGCGTTCGGCCATCACCTCGACGGGCAGGCAGCCGTCGAAATAGGGCGTGTTGGTCTCCCAGTCCTTGAAGTCGACCTTCTCGCCGTCGAGCAGCGCCGCGACGAAGGCGTCATACTGCTCCTTCGTCATCGGGCAGTTGATGTAGTCCGCGCCGGTGCCGCCGGGGCCGACCTTGTCATAGCGCGACTGAAACCAGGCCACCGACATGTCGATGGAATCCTTGTGCACGATCGGCGCGATCGCGTCGAAGAATGCCAGCGCGCTCTCGTCGGTCAGCTGCCTGATGGCGTCGGCAAGCGGTGCCGAGGTGAGGGGACCGGTCGCGACGATGACGTTGCTCCAGTCGGCCGGCGGCACCCCTGCGACTTCCTCCCGGCTGATCTCGATCAGCGGATGTTCGTTGAGCGCCTTGGTGACGGCGGCCGAAAAGCCGTCGCGGTCGACCGCCAGCGCGCCGCCGGCGGGCACCTGGTTGGCGTCGGCCGAGCGCATGATCAGGGAGCCCAGCCGCCGCATCTCGGCGTGCAGCAGCCCGACCGCGTTATTGGCCGCATCGTCGGAGCGGAAGGAGTTCGAGCAGACCAGTTCGGCGCAGCCGTCGGTCCGGTGCGCCTCGGTCATCCGGTGCGGGCGCATTTCATGCAGCACGGCGCGGACGCCGGCATTGGCGATCTGCCAGGCGGCTTCCGAGCCGGCGAGCCCCGCGCCCACGATGTGCACGGGTTGGGAAGAGGATTGATGCGGTGTCATCGCGCAGCGTTAGCGCGTTTTGATCTCATATGCATCTGAAACCGCACCACAAACGACAACGCCCGCTGTGGAAGCGGGCGTTATCCGTTCAGCAGATGGCCTGCGGCCGATTAGCCGTTGTAGGTGCCGGCGGCAACGCGCGGAATGTCCGAGCGGTCGAGGCCGATATCGGCGAGTTCACGATCGCTGAGCTGGGACAGTTCGCTGACATTGCGCTGATAATCCCGGAAAGCCTGGATCATGCGGATGAGCGAGAGCAACATGGTAGTCTCCTAGTAGTTCAGATTCAGCTTTTCCAAAGCCTCATCGTTGAAGTGAATATAGATGATATAGTGCAGTGCGGTAGCTCCGATGTTGCGATGCAGCTAAGCTCAAAACGCATAGCGATGGTAAGTTCCGGTTAACCGTTTGGCACATCGAGAACTGCCCCGTAGATGGAAGTTCCATCAAGGCCGAGTATTCCAACAAAACGTTCCTGAAATCAGTCGGTTATTGAAATCTTGGCAGGCGTAGTTGCGTCATTTACGTGGTAATTACAGACCGTTTGTTCAAGCCGAGGTCCCTCGTTACGGGAGGGATCACAGCGATGTGTTCCATGCGTGATTCGCATGCAAGCGGCTGTCGTTAAAATGATCTCATATTCACTCCATTGCGATCTCGGACAGGAGATAGTGTCGCGTCAATCAGTCGCATTGACGTAAGAGGTAATTCGATCCTGTGCCGAAACGGATTTCCGTCGCGGGGTCGCATGTCGCGCGGAATGTGCTGCTGATTATCGGAAGTGAGTCTCGATTGAAGTGAACGCGTCGAGCAAAGCTATTGCGGCGCTGCTTCCTTACTGCCTTGTAATCAAAACACTATGCAACGCATGCGCGATACGCGCGCAGCGCTCATCACATTTGTATCGCGCGAAGTTCATTCTGAACGGTGCCGGGAACAGCGAATAATCGTTCCGCAGATTCCGCAATCACGCTGGGATCTGTCCAAGAACAACAGATGGATCATCCCATGATTAAGACATTGATCGCAGCAGCCACCGTGGCTGCCGTTGCCTACGCTGTCGCTCCCGCTCAGGCTGCGCATCGTCATCATGCGGGCCTCGGCTGCAGCGGTGCAAATCTCGGCAAGACCGAAGCTGCAGTCGAAGCTATGGCTGACAATGAGGTCAAATTCGCGGCGGAGAAGGAAGTCTCGCTCGCCCAGGACGCGATGCTGAACAACAAGTGGGGCGCATGCGGCGCGCACCTCAGCAAGGCTGCCGAAGCCAGCATGGCGAAGTAAGCTTTGATCATTGCGATAAGGGCCGATTGCCTGGGGCGATCGGCCCTTTTTGATTCACCCGTAGCTGGAGCAGCGTTGATCGAGTCAGAGCGGAAGGTTGGCCTCGCTGCGCCACGCAATCTGGCGTGAAGGCGCTATGGAGCCTTGGCGAGTTGGGTGGCGAAGTAGCCGATCGTCTTGGCGTACACCTCGCTCTTGTTCCACTGCTGGATCACCGCAAAATTCTCGCTGCCGGGCTCCCAGCCCTTGCCCTTCTTCCAGCCATAGCTCTTCAGGTAGTTTGCCGTCGACGCCAGCACGTCGGGCACGTTGTGCAGGAGGTCGCGCTTGCCGTTGCCGTCAAAGTCGACCGCGAACTTGATGTAGGACGACGGCATGAATTGAGTCTGGCCGATCTCGCCGGCCCAGGCGCCGCGCATCTCCTGCGGCGGCAGATCGCCGCGCTCGACGATGCGCAAGGCATCCATCAACTCGGCCTTGAACATGTCGGAGCGGCGGCAGTCATAGGCGAGCGTCGCCAGCGAACGTATGGTCGGAAACTTGCCGGTGTTGACGCCGAAATCGGTCTCCAGTCCCCAGATCGCAACCAGAATCTCGCCCGGTACGCCGTAGGCCTCCTCGATCCGCGACAGCACGGAGCCGTAGCGCTTCATCATGTCGGCGCCGCGATTGAGGCGCGGCGGCACCATGCGGCCCGAGAACTGCTCAAACGTCTGGCTGAATACCCGCTGCGAATGGTCGCGGGCGAGGATCGCCTTGTCCTGCGTGACGCCGGTCAACCCGGCCTGGATCGCGTTCTGCGAAATGCCCTTCGTCGCAGCCTCTTTCTTGAAATCGTCGAGCCAGGATTCGAACGTGCCCGTGCCGCATTGGGCAGCCAGCACCGACGCCGTCGAGGTCAACAGCCACGCGCCGATGGCGAGCGTGCGAAAGCAAAAGCGAGAGGTCATAGGCAATTCACTCCGGAGTCTGCGATGTCGTCGATTGGTCGCGAAGGGCGGCGGGTATGTTCGCGGCAACAGCGGCCAAAACAAGGCTCGCGACCGAGCCGCTTTTTCTCAGGCCGCGCTGCAAGTGCCACGCCAATTTCACATCCTCTTGACGGTCCGGGACGACAAACCGCCGGCCGAACATATCGGCCGGCGGTTGCTTTGACGTTTACGAATCCGGGTTAGCGGCGCTTAGCCGCGATCGCTGCGCCGCCACGGAAACAGATTGGCCGGGAAGTCCGCGGCGGGCTTGCGCTCGCGCGGTTCGGGGGTTACCGGCCGCGCATTCGGATCCTTGACGATGACCTCGCGATAGAGATGCCAGGTGGCGTGACCGAGCAGCGGGATCACCACGGCAAGCCCGAGGAAGAACGGGATCGTGCCCAGCACCAGCAGCACCGCGACGATCAGGCCCCAGGCCGCCATCGGCACCGGGTTCTGTGCGACGGCACGCATCGACGTCACCATGGCTTCGCCGGCGGTTGCCTGGCGGTCGAGCATCATGGGGAAGGCGATCACGCTGATGCAAAGTGCGACGAGCGCGAACAGGAAGCCGACGCTGCAGCCGACCACGATGAGCCACCAGCCTTGCGGAGTGGTCAGCACGCGCGCGGCGAAATCGGGAATGTTGGCTGCGGTCTCATAGCCGAACACCGCCGTGTAGATCGCCTGGGCGGTCGCGATCCAGGTCACGAACAGCGCGAACAGCAGCGTTCCGACCCCAAGCATCGCGCCGAATGACGGCGAGCGGAATACCTCCATGGCATCCCATGCAGATGCTTCCCCGCCATCTTCGCGGCGGCGGCTCATCTCGTAGAGGCCGATGGCGGCAAACGGGCCGAGCAGGGCAAAGCCCGCGGCCAGCGGAAACAGCAGGGGCAGCACGGAATAGCCGTGCACGGTGCGCGCGAGCACGAGGCCGAGCACCGGATAGATCAGGCAGAGGATGATGGCGTGACTTGGCACCGCCTTGAAGTCTTCCCAGCCGAGACGCAGCGCATGATGCAAGTCGGACAGGCCGATGGTGCGGATAACAGGCGCAGACGCGGCGCCTTGTCCGCTCTGCGTCATCGATGTGACATTGCCTTGGTATGACGTGGCCATGGTCGTTGTCTCCCTCTGGGCGGTCGCATTCAGCGCCCGGCACGCGGGCACAAACGTACCGCCTCTCGAAACGATCACGATCAAGCCAGACGCGAAAGACAGAGCAGGGAACTGGCCGTGTCGCGAACTGTAGAATGAAGGTACTCCCAAACTGTGCCAAAAGCACTCACGCTTAAGTGAATGTCGCATTGGCAAGCTATGGAGGGGGCGATAGACTTGAACTGCGACCTCGGTCAGGCGCGCCAAGGCCGTCTGGCCTTCACATCTCAACTCTCTTGGGAGCGAACGATGAGCATTTTCGGAAAAATCATGGGCGCGATCTTCGGCAGCAGCGCCAGCGCCGCGCCCGCCGGCGGATCGGCCACAAGCGCAGCTCCCGCCGGTGGATCCGGCAGCGCATCGTCGTCTCCTGCCGCGGTGCCCGCCGGCGCGGCGCCGGCGCAGTCGGTTGACGTCGCCCCGATTCTCGACAAGGCGGTTGCCGCGAAGGGCGAGAAGCTCGAGTGGCGGACCTCGATCGTCGACCTGATGAAGGCGCTCGACATCGACTCCAGCCTGTCGGCCCGCAAGGAGCTCGCCAAGGAGCTCGGCTACACCGGCGACACCAACGATTCCGCCAGCATGAACATCTGGCTGCACAAGCAGGTGATGACCAAGCTCGCGGCCAATGGCGGCAAGCTGCCCCCCGACATCAAGCACTGACGGGATCATCCTCCCGCGCATAGCCAGGGCCCGCGCCAGCGCGGGCCCTTTTTTATCGACCGGCGAACATCTATAGATCGCCCAACAACAACGAGGAGAACGCCCATGACTGATCTCGATCGCCGGACGATGCTTGCGACCGGCGCCCTTGCACTGGCCGGTGCCGCCGCGCAATCCGCGCCGGCCCATGCCGAGGCCGCGCCGAAGGCGATGTTTCCGGTCGCGGCCGTGACGATCCCGATCGTCGGCGCCAGCGAGGTGTTTCAGGTTCGCCGCATCTACTGCATCGGCCGCAACTACGCAGCGCACGCGATCGAGCGCGGCTCGGACCCGACGCGCGAGCCTCCGTTCTTCTTCCAGAAGCCGACGGATGCGATCCAGAATGTCGCGATCGGCACCGTCGCCGATCATCCCTATCCGTCGCTGACCAAGAACTATCACCACGAGGTCGAGCTGGTTGCCGCGCTGAAGTCCGGCGGCACCAATATTCCGGCCGACAAGGCGCTCGATCACGTCTATGGCTACGCGCTCGGCCTCGACATGACGCGGCGTGATCTGCAGAACGGCATGGCCGCGGAGAAGAAGCCCTGGGAGATCGGCAAGAGCTTTGACCATGCCGCGGTGCTCGGGCCGATCCATCCGGCTGATAAGATCGGCCACTTCACGCAAGGCGCCATCTCGCTCGCGATCAACGGCACGGTGCGACAGAGCTCGGATCTGAAGAACATGATCTGGAGCGTCGCCGAGCAGATCGCAAAGCTGTCCGAGGCATTCGAGCTGAAGGCCGGCGACATCATCTATTCCGGTACGCCGGAGAACGTCGGCCCGGTCGTCAAGGGCGACGTGCTGCTGTGCAAGCTCGAGGGCCTGCCCGACATGTCGATCAAGATCGTCTGACGCCGCGTGAAGCGCAATAGCGTTTTCGAACGAAGTGGGTACCGGTTCGCGTAAGGAAAACGCGTCAAAAGAAGCAGCTGGAGCCCCGCTCCGATTCCATCGGAACGGAAAGGGCTCTAGCCGGCAAGGTCCGCGTATTCCGGATGCTTGTCGAGGTAATCCACCACGAAACCGCAGCCGGCGATCACCTTGCGGCCGTCGGCGCGGATCAGCTCCAGCGCACCCTTGACCAACTCCGATGCGATGCCGCGGCCGCGCAGGGCGCGCGGTGTCTCGGTATGGGTGATGATCACGGCCGCGGGCGTCCGCCGGTAGTTCGCAAAAGCGAGGCCGCCCTCGGTGTTGAGTTCGAAGCGGTTTTGGTCCCTGTTGTCGCGGACGGCGGCCATCGCAAAAATCCCGGTTGATTCACTGCCCTGATGTAAGCGTGTGAACCCGCCTGTGCAAAGCCGCGACCAACCCGCAAATTGGCATTTGTGGATTGACGATATGCGCATTTTGGCCTGCCTGACCGCCGTGTTGCTCGGCGCCGCCCTGACGCTTCCAGACCCGCCGATAGCCGCTGCCGCCGACGATCCGAGCTGGCAGACCTGCGTCGGCCTGACGACAGCACCCGGCGACCGCGTAGCCGCCTGCACCACGGTGATCGACGGCAAGACCGAGAGCGGCAAGCGGCTGGCGGGCGCCTATTGCAATCGCGGCCATGGGCTGACCGAGAAGCGCGAGCTCGACGCTGCGCTCGCCGACCTCAACGAGGCCATCAAGCTCGATCCCGCCTATGCCTGCGCCTACACCAATCGCGGCCGCGTCTACGCCTTCAAGCGCGATCTCGATCATGCGATTGCCGATTACGACGAAGCGATCCGCATCGATCCGGCGTTCGCGCTGGCCTACAACAACCGCGGCGATGCCTGGCTCAACAAGGGCGATCTCGACCGCGCGCTGGCCGATCTCAGCCTCGCCATCAAATTCAATCCGCAGCTCGCCACCGCCTACGGCAATCGCGGCTTCGTCTACTATCGCAAGCGCGACGCAGCGCATGCGATCGCCGACTTCACCACCGAGATCAGGCTCGATCCCAACGTGCTCGCCTACATCAACCGCGGCAATGTCTATCGCGATACCGAGCAGCTCGATCGCGCAGCCGCCGATTACGGCGAGGCGGCGAGGATCGCGCCGACCGATGCGCGCGGCTGGCGCAACCGCGGCATGATCCGTCTCTTTCAAGGGGACAACAAGGGCGGGCTCGCCGATTACGACAAGGCGCTGCAATACGATCCGAACGACGTCTATTCCTGGAATAATCGCGGCCAGGCCAAGCTGCGGCTCGGCGACAAGAAGGGCGCGGCGGCCGATTTCCGCAAGGCGCTCGAGCTGCAGCCCGATTTGCAGAGCGCCAAGGGAGCGCTGGCGCGGCTCGGCGGAGCGCGGTGACATCCTGCCGGGCACGATCGCTCCCGTCGCGTCGCACGCACGGGGGATAGGCCTTGCGGATGGATGCAGTTCGTTTACGTTTGATGACAGACATACGCCCCTGATGCGGCTGGATGGTCGTCTGGTACGGAGTGGCGGAGCCGGCCGCCGACGTATGCCTCTTGTCGGAGGAGGTTCGTCATGTCGGACAATCGTTTCTTCAACACACACCGTCCCTGGGAGGACTGGCTCGGCATGCTGCTCGGCGTGCTGATCATGGTCTCGCCCTGGTTTCCGATGCAGGTGAGCGGCGCCGTCGACATCGAGCGCAGCCACCTCGTCCTCAACAGCTTCATGGTGGGCATGCTGGTGCTCGGCATCGCCCAGCTCGAATATGTCGCGCTGCACCGCTGGGAGGAGGTGGCCAGCATCCTGCTCGGCCTCTGGCTGATGGCATCGCCCCTGGTCTTCGGTTACGCCGAGGACCACTGGCTGCAGTTCTGGCACATCCTGCTCGGCGCGGTGGTCGCCTTTATAGGCGCGTTGCAGCTGTGGCAGGACTGGAACCTGAGCGAGCAGGAACTCGCCAAGCACCCGCAGTAGCGGCCTGGGCAGAAAACAACGGGCTGGCCGCCGCCGGCGCGCGGTATCATCGCGCTGCGTCCGGCGGGCCTTGCCGAAGGCGGCGGCTTGGCGATAAACCGGGTGGTACCGACCCCTTGCGGCGCTTGAAGACGCCCGGTTCTGACCGAGGAAATACCCGATGACCGTCCTGACCTTGCCCTGTCTGTTGTGCGTATCGGCGGGGCGGCAATGAGCGGGACGGCTGCTGCCGCGCCGCGCGGCGGGATCGCGCGGGTGTCGCGCCGGGTGATGAACCTCGCCTACATCCTGACCCAGAACGCCCGCCGCCATGGCGATCGCCCCGGCTTCATCTGGAACGAGAAGGCCTGGTCCTGGCGTCATATCGACCAGAACGTCTCGGCGTTGGCCGCGGCACTGGCCGCGCGCGGCATCGTCAAGGGCGACCGCATCCTGGTGCATTCCAAGAACTGCGACGAGATGTTCTGGTCGATGTTCGCGGCCTTCCGGCTCGGCGCGGTCTGGGTGCCGACCAATTTTCGCCTGATGCCGGACGAGGTCGCCTATCTCGCGGCGGCCTCCGGCGCCAAGGCGTTTCTCTGCCACGCCGACTTCCCCGAGCATGCCAAGGCGGCCGCCAACCCCGCGCTCGAATTCGTCTGGCGGATCGGGGAGGAGGGCACGTTCGGCGAGGCGATCGTCGGTGACGTCATCGCCAAACACGCAAGCGCTGTGGTCGAGAACGTTGCCGTCGACTACGACGATCCCTGCTGGTTCTTCTTCACCTCCGGCACAACCGGCCGTTCCAAGGCAGCTGTCTTGACCCATGGCCAGATGGCCTTCGTCATCACCAACCATCTCGCCGACTTGATGCCCGGCACGACGGAACAGGACGCCTCGCTGGTGGTGGCGCCGCTGTCGCATGGCGCCGGTGTGCATCAATTGGTGCAGACCGCGCGCGGCGTGCCGACCATCCTGCTGCCGTCGGAGAAGTTCGACATCGGCGAAGCCTTCCGGCTGATCGCCAAGCATCGCGTCAGCAACATGTTCACGGTGCCGACCATCCTGAAGATGATGGTCGAGCATCCCGCCGCCGACCAGCACGACCATTCCTCGCTGCGCTACATCATCTACGCCGGTGCGCCGATGTATCGAGAGGATCAGAAGGCGGCGCTGAGCAAGCTCGGCGGCGTGCTGGTGCAGTATTTCGGTCTCGGCGAGGTCACCGGCAACATCACCGTGCTGCCGCCCGGTCTGCACGATCCCGAGGACGGCCCGCATGCGCGGATCGGCACCTGCGGCTTCGAGCGCACCGGGATGCAGGTCTCGATCCAGGGCGACGATGGAAGCGAGCTGAAGGCGCACGAGACCGGCGAGATCTGCGTGATCGGTCCCGGCGTGTTCGCCGGCTACTACGACAATCCCGACGCCAATGCGAAGGCGTTTCGCGACGGCTGGTTCCGCACCGGCGACCTCGGCCACATGGACGATGAGGGCTTCGTCTACATCACCGGCCGCGCCTCCGACATGTACATCTCGGGCGGCTCCAACATCTATCCGCGCGAGATCGAGGAGAAGCTCTTGACGCATCCCGCGGTCGGCGAGGTCGCGGTGCTCGGCGTGCCCGATCCGTTCTGGGGCGAGGTCGGCGTCGCCGTCTGCGTCGCGCGCGAGGGCACCGAGGCGGTCGCGGAGGCGGAGCTTGCCGCCTATCTCGCGCCAAAAGTGCCGCGCTACAAGATGCCGAAGCGCTTCTTCTTCTGGAAGGCGTTGCCGAAGTCCGGCTACGGCAAGGTGCCGAAGCGACTGATCCGCGACGAGCTCGAGGCGCGCGGGCTGCTCGAGGTGATCGCCAAATCGACGGGCGCGTGAGGCGATGCGCAGCATCGCCCAGCCCGGCGCTCCGCATCCAGAGCGCATCCAATGGGTCAGCGCGCGCGGCCGCGCCTTTTCATTCGTGCTCGAGGCCGACATTCCGTTGCTCGAAGCCGTGCGCCGCGGCTTTGCGGCGGAGGGGTTTTCCGGCGGCGTGCTCAGTGCGAAAAGCGGGGCGCTCGGGCCGTTCGCCTATGTGATGCCGGCGCTGTCGAAGGACGGCGTCAACGCCGCATTCTACAGCGACACGTTCCGTCCCGACGGCGTGACGCGACTCAAGCTGGCGGCGCTGACCTTCGGCGAACGCGACGGCGCGCCGTTCTTTCATTGCCACGGCTTGTGGACCGAGGCCGACGGCCGCTTCAACGGCGGCCACATGCTGCCGGATGAAACCATTGTCGCCGTGCCGTTCGAGGTCAACGCGTTCGGGATCGACGGCGCGACGTTCAAGGCCGAAGCGGACAGCGAGACCAATTTCAAGCTGTTCGGTCCTGTCGCCAGCGCGCCGCGCGGGGCCAGGACCACGAGCCATGCCTACGCGCTGCGGCTGCGGCCGAACCAGGATTTTGCCTGCGCGCTGGAAGGCTTCTGCCACCAGCACGGCATCCTGCGCGCGCGGCTGCATGGCGGCGTCGGCTCGACCATCGGCGCCGTCTTCACCGACGGCCACAGCGTCGTGCCGTTCGCGACCGAACTCGCGGTGACCGCAGGCGAGATCGCACCGGACGCCGATGGCCGGCTGCATGCCGAACTCGACATCGCGCTGGTCGACTATCTCGGCGGCATCGCCGAGGGACGCCTGGTGCGCGGCGACAACCCGGTGCTGATGACGATGGAGCTGGCGCTGGAGGTGCTGGCGGAGGCGGAGCAGCCGTAGGGGCATGGCATACCCCATCCCCGCGTCGTCCCGGCGAAGGCCGGGACCCATACTCCGCAGCAGTTGTTGTGAGAGGGACTCGTCGCTCCAGCGTCGAGCAACAATAGTCATTCGTGGTTATGGGTCCCGGCCTTCGCCGGGACGACAGGGAGTGTGTAATGCCACATCCGCATTCTCGCGACATGTTTGCCCGAGCTTTGCATTTCGCTCCGCCCTCGCTTGAGCGGAGGGCGCAGGGAAAGCGGTGCTTGCGCCGTCAGGCAACTCAGATGTATGGGCCGCTCACCGCCGCTTGCGAACATCGATGTTGATGTCGAGGTCGATCTCGCTGACGCAGGTCTGCTCGGTGCGGTGCGATCCGCCCTCGTGCCAACGGCCCTTGCGCAGGCTGATGTCGCTGACATTGGCGAGCCGCAGGCAGCGCCACTGCGGCAGCTTGCCCGAGCTCTCGCCGGCGAACTGCCAGGCCAGCACGACCTCTTTACCGCTCTTGTTGTGGCCGATGATGTGCGGGCAGAGCTCGCGCGGCCGTCCGTCATAGATGCAGACGACCTGCTGCTCGGTGAGGATCGCCTTGCGGAAGAGGTCATAGCTGCGGCTGGGCATCGCGGCGCGGGTCTCGGTTGAAGGCTGGTGGCGGCAGCGGGCGCTTGCGCATCAGTTAGCATGATGCATCGACAACGCTTCTGGCCTGGGTTTGTTGTTCTTGTTACGTTCTTGACGGGTCCATATCGATCTGGGATTGTACCTTCCGAGGCGCGAGCCCCAAAGGTTGGACCGATGGCCAGACGAAACCGCCCGATCAACATGCCCGCGCCGTACCTGCGGCGGGTCTGGCTCGAGCCTGCGCGGATCCCGGACCGCGAGGCTTACCCGTTCGTGCTGCCGCTGCTGCGCGACGATTTCGAGCTGAGCTTCGACAAGGCAATCACCATCATTGTCGGCGAGAACGGCACCGGCAAGTCGACGCTGCTCGAGGGGATCGCCGTGATGGCCGGCTATGATGACGCCGGCGGCGGCAAGGGCTACATGCCGGTCGATCACAGCAATGCGGTCGAGGAAATGGGCGGCTCGCTTGCGACCGCGCTCCGTGCGAGCTGGCTGCCGAAAATCACCAATGGCTGGTTCTTCCGCGCCGAGAGCTTCTTCTCGGTCGCCAGATATCTCGACTCCGTCGCCAGCCCCTATGCTGACTTCCTGTCGCATTCGCATGGCGAAGGCTTTTTGCGCTTCTTCGAGGAGCGCTGCCAGCGGCAAGGTATCTTCATCTTCGACGAGCCGGAATCCGCGCTGTCGCCGTCGCGCCAGATTGAATTCCTCAAGCTGCTGCACCGGATGAACGGCACCGGTCACTGCCAGGTGATCATGGCCACGCATTCACCGGTGCTGATGGCCTATCCGAATGCGACGCTGCTGCGGCTGACGAAATACGGGCTGGAGCCGGTGAACTTGAGGGACACCGATCATTACAAGGTCATGCGCGAGTTCTGCGACGATCCCAAAGGGTTCGTCGAGGCGGCGATCGAGGGGTGACCCCACCGCCCGGGCCGGCTTGCCTCCCGGGGAAGCCGCCGGCCGCGACTTCGCTCTGGTGCAAGAAGCCGGTCCCCGATCTAGTCTAGAACCCGGACCATAAACTGCGGCATGCGCCAGGCGGCGGATGGCCGACACATATCGGGAGAGAACAAGGATGAGGCGAACGATCGCGCGAGCTTGCGTCGTGGTGGCGGCATTGGCTGTGTTAGGGGCCGCCTGGGCCCACGGGCCGACCCGCCAGAAGGTGCGGGAATCGATCGAGATCGACGCGCCGCAGGCCAAGGTGTGGGCGGTGATCGGCAATTTCCAGGACATGAGCTGGCTCGCCGGCGTCACCAAGACCGAGGGCGAGAAGGGCAACGAGATCGGCGCCACGCGGCGGCTGACGCTGGGCCCCGGCGCCACCGTGGACGAGGAACTCTACAAATACGAACCGGAGATGATGAGCTATTCGTACCGGATCACCGCGGTCGACGTGAAGGTGCTGCCGGTCACCAA
Source organism: Bradyrhizobium sp. Mp19 (assembly GCF_029952935.1). Classification (NCBI taxonomy): domain Bacteria; kingdom Pseudomonadati; phylum Pseudomonadota; class Alphaproteobacteria; order Hyphomicrobiales; family Nitrobacteraceae; genus Bradyrhizobium; species Bradyrhizobium sp. Mp19. The sequence continues at coordinate 14,743 of NZ_JASAUT010000013.1, forward strand.
TTATTCCTCGACGCTGACGGTGTCGCCGGCGCCCGACGGCAAGTCGAAGCTGGAATGGGCCGGCGCGTTCTATCGCGGATTTCCGAACAATGATCCGCCGCCGGAACTGAGCGACGAGGCCGCGGTGAAGGCTGTGAGCGGGCTCTACAAGGCCGGGCTCGAAGCGCTGAAGAAGAAGATCGAGAGCGGGACCTGAGCGTGCGCGCGATTGCGCTCGTCGCGCTGCTTGCCAGCCTCGGCGCCGCGCGCGCCGAGGAGGCGTTCGTCACCAACCAGCTCAGCGACGACCTCACGGTGGTCGATCTCGCGACCTCGAAGCCGGTCGCGACCATCGCGATCGGCGGCAAGCCCGCCGGCGTTGCCGTCAGCAATGACGGCCGCTTCGCCTATGTGACCAGCCCGGATGCAAAGGCGGTCACGGTGGTCGACGCGTCGGCGCGAAAGGTGGTGGGCCGGGTCGATGTCGGCGGGGGGCCGCTCGGCATCGCGGTCGCGCCCGACGGCGCCACGGTCTATGTCGCCGACTGGTACGCCGCCGCGGTGCGGGTGATCGACGCCAGAGAGCGGCGTGTCGCCGCAAGTATCGCGGTCGGGGCATCGCCGTCCGGGCTGGCGGTGACGCCGGATGGGCTGCTGCTGCTGTCGGCGGATCGCGACGATGACAGCGTCTCCATCATCGACACCGCCTCGCGCGAGCGGAGGGGGATCGTGAAGGTCGGGACGCGGCCGTTCGGCGTCACCATCGATGCCGATGGCAGGCGCGCCTACACCGCCAATGTCGGCACCAACGACGTCTCGGTGATCGACATCGCGACCGCCCGCGAGATCGGCCGCGTCCATGTCGGCCTGCGCCCCTACGCGGTGGCGCTGGCGCAGGGCCGCGGTTTCGTCACCGACCAGTATGACGGCAAGGTCAGCGTGTTCGACCTCGCGACGTTGCAGCCCGTGAAGCGCATCACGGTCGGCGATTACCCCGAAGGCATCGAGGCGACCGCCGACGGCAAGCAGGTGTTGGTCGCGAACTGGGAGAGCAACACGCTGAGCGTGATCGACGCCGCCGAGATGAAGGTGATTGGCGAGGTCAAGGTCGGCGACGGCCCGCGGGCGTTCGGGGCATTTCTCAGGCGGACGGAGTAGGCGGCCTGTAGCCCGCATGAGCGAAGCGATATGCGGGGCGATTTGACGAGAGAGTCCCGGATGTCGCTTCGCTCATCCGGGCTACTTGCCACTTGCGGACCACCGCAGAATGGGTGGAGCGAAGCGATACCCATCATTCGGGCCGCGGCATGGGCTAATGGGTTTCGCTTCGCTCTACCCATCCTCTCCGCCCCGCGGCTCAGCGCCCTGTTGGCTCCTCGGGACGACAGGCCTATATTATCAGGCAAACACCAGGAAACAGGGAGGATGCCATGCATCATACCTTGGTGCCCAGCGACCGGGTCGAGCACGTCTGCGTCTACGGGCGCGACGGCGCAAAACTTGGGTCGATCGAGCGGCTGATGCTCGACAAGGTGAGCGGAACGGTGGCCTACGCCATCATCAAGACCGGCGGCGTGCTGAGCACCCACCACCACTATCCCGTCAGATGGGCCGCACTGCGCTTTGACCCTGTGCGCCAGGCCTTCGAGGCCGAGGTGACGCTGGACGACCTGCGGTCCGGCCCGTCCGAGTTCGACGGTGACGAGTTCGACTGGGGCGACCGCTCGCAATCGTATACGCACCCGAATTATTGGGCGGTGTAGCGCAGGCGAGGTGGTTTTTGTAGCCCGCATGAGCGAAGCGACATGCGGGGCTGACGTTGGCGACTGCCAGAGCTCCCCGGATGTCGCTTCGCTCATCCGGGCTACTTGCTCCTGCGTCTGGCAGATCGCTACCTATCGCAGCAATCCGTAGGATGGGTGGAGCGCAGCGATACCCATCATTCGGGCCGCGGGGTGAGTTGATGGGTTTCGCTTCGCTCTACCCATCCTACTTGCATGTTGCGGTAACTCGCACCGACGAGCGATGCCGCTACTCCGCCGCCTCGCTCGCGCTGCTCTTCCTCGGCTTGCTGTTCGCTTTCTTCAGCACTGGCGCCAAAAACTTGCCGGTGTAGCTGCGCGGCGCCTTGACGATGTCCTCCGGCGGGCCCCAGGCGACGATCTCGCCGCCGCCGTCGCCGCCTTCGGGGCCGAGGTCGATCACCCAGTCGGCGGTCTTGATGACCTCGAGATTGTGCTCGATCACGACAACCGTGTTGCCCTGGGCGACCAGTTCGTGCAGCACCTCTAAGAGCTTTGCGACGTCGTGGAAGTGCAGGCCGGTGGTCGGCTCGTCCAGGATGTAGAGCGTGCGGCCGGTGGCGCGCTTGGACAGCTCCTTGGCCAGCTTGACGCGCTGGGCTTCGCCGCCGGACAGCGTCGTCGCCTGCTGGCCGACATGGATATAGTCGAGGCCGACGCGGTGCAGGGTCTGGAAGGTCTCGCGCACGCGCGGCACCGCCTTGAAGAACTCGGCGGCTTCCTCGACGGTCATGTCGAGCACGTCGGCGATGCTCTTACCCTTGAACAGCACCTCCAGCGTCTCGCGGTTGTAGCGCTTGCCCTTGCAGGTGTCGCAGGTGACGTAGACGTCGGGCAGGAAGTGCATCTCGATCTTGATGACGCCGTCGCCCTGGCAGGCCTCGCAGCGGCCGCCCTTGACGTTGAAGGAGAAGCGCCCGGGCTCGTAGCCGCGCGCTTTCGCTTCGGGCAGACCGGCGAACCATTCGCGGATCGGCGTGAAGGCGCCGGTATAGGTCGCGGGGTTGGAGCGCGGCGTGCGGCCGATCGGCGACTGGTCGATGTCGATGATCTTGTCGATGTGCTCGAGTCCCTCGATGCGGTCGTGCGGCGCCGCGCCCTCGCTGGCATTGTTCAGTTTGCGGGCGATGGCGCGGTACAGCGTGTCGATCAGCAGCGTCGACTTGCCGCCGCCGGAGACGCCGGTGACGCAGGTGAACAGGCCGAGCGGAATCTCGGCGGAGACGTTCTTGAGGTTATTGCCGCGGGCGTTGACGACCTTGATGGTGCGCCGGTGGTTCGGTGGCCGCCGGTCGGGCACGGGAACCGAAAGCTCGCCGGTCAGATACTTGCCGGTCAGCGATTTCGGGTTGCGCATGATCTGGTCGGGCGTGCCCTCGGCGACGATGTGGCCGCCATGCATGCCGGCGCCGGGCCCGATATCGAGCACGTAATCGGCGAGGCGGATGGCGTCCTCGTCATGCTCGACCACGACCACGGTGTTGCCGAGGTCGCGCAGCCGCTTCAGCGTGTCGAGCAGCCGGGCATTGTCGCGCTGGTGCAGGCCGATCGACGGCTCGTCCAGCACGTAGAGCACGCCGGTGAGGCCGGAGCCGATCTGCGAGGCGAGGCGGATGCGCTGGCTCTCGCCGCCGGACAGCGTGCCGGACGAGCGCGACAGCGTCAGGTAGTTCAGGCCGACGTCGAGCAGGAAGGTCAGGCGCTCGCGGATCTCCTTCAGGATGCGTGTCGCGATCTCGTTCTGCTGCGCGTTCAGCGCCTCCGGCACCGTCTCGAACCATTCGCCGGCGCGCTTCACCGAGAGCTCCGAGATCTCGCCGATGTGCTTGCCGCCGATCTTGACGCACAGCGCCTCAGGCTTCAGCCGGTGGCCGTTGCAGCCGGCGCAGGGTACGTCGGAGAAATACTTGCCGAGCTCCTCACGCGCCCACTCGCTCTCGGTCTCGCGGTAGCGGCGGTTGATGTTGGTGATGACGCCCTCGAACGGCTTCTTGGTGTCGTAGGAGCGGACGCCGTCCTCATAGGAGAACTTGATCTCGTCGTCGCCGGAGCCGTGCAGCAGCGCGTTCTGGACCTTCTTGGTCAGGTCCTTCCACTTGGTGTCGAGCGTGAACTTGTAGTGCTTGCCGAGCGCGGTCAGGGTCTGGATGTAATAGGGCGAGGACGATTTCGCCCAGGGCGCGATCGCGCCCTTGCGCAAGGTCAGCTCCTTGTCGGGGATGACCAGATCCTCGTCGATATGCTGCTCGACGCCGAGGCCGCCGCAGGCCGGGCAGGCACCATAGGGGTTGTTGAACGAGAACAGGCGCGGCTCGATCTCGGGGATCGTGAAGCCGGAGACCGGACAGGCGAACTTCTCCGAGAACAGGATGCGCTCGGGCCCGCTCTTGTCATGGATCTTCGCGGTCTTCTTCTTGTCCTCTTTCTTGTCGTCCTGGGCGGCCGCCGCCGGCGCATCGGCGTATTCGATCACGGCGAGGCCCTCGGCGAGCTTCAGCGCAGTCTCAAAGCTTTCCGCGAGGCGCTGCGCGAGGTCGGGACGCACCACGATGCGGTCGACCACGACGTCGATGTCGTGCGGGAATTTCTTGTCGAGCGCGGGCGCCTCGGACAGTTCGTAGAAGGTGCCGTCGATCTTGACGCGCTGAAAGCCCTTCTTGAGATACTCGGCGAGCTCCTTCTTGTACTCGCCCTTGCGGCCGCGCACGACCGGCGCCAGCAGGTAGAGGCGGGTGCCTTCCGGCAGCGCCAGCACGCGGTCGACCATCTGCGAGACGATCTGGCTCTCGATCGGCAGGCCGGTGGCCGGCGAATAGGGCACGCCGACGCGGGCCCACAGCAGGCGCATGTAGTCGTAGATCTCGGTGACGGTGCCGACGGTCGAGCGCGGGTTCTTCGATGTGGTCTTCTGCTCGATCGAGATCGCCGGCGACAGGCCGTCGATCTGGTCAACATCCGGTTTCTGCATCATCTCGAGGAACTGGCGCGCATAGGCCGACAGCGATTCGACGTAGCGGCGCTGGCCCTCGGCATAGATGGTGTCGAACGCGAGCGACGACTTGCCGGAGCCAGACAGGCCGGTGAACACCACGAGCTTGTCGCGGGGAATCTCGACGTCGATGTTCTTCAGATTGTGTTCGCGCGCGCCACGGATCGTGATGGCGCGCGATGAGGAGCCGGCGTTCTGTTGGCGCTTCGCCTTGAGCACTTCATCCATAGCGACAGTTCCGGGCGCATGCTTGGGCGCCTTTTGGGCGCGCATCGCCGGTGATGCCGGGACCTTGCGCCGATGGGGTGTGAAGACTGGAACGTAGGAAGAACGGTCGACAATTTCCAGTGCTGAGTCGCGTCCATCAACGGATAGTTTGCCTGATGGCAGCAGCCGTCAGCAGCGCCGGTTCCTCTAGAGCCTTCCCGTTCCGATAGAATCGGAACGGGGGCTCCAGATTCCTGCTTTGACGCGTTTTCTTGACGCGAACCGGAATCCACTTCGCTCGAAACGCTCTTACGCAAAAAGGCCGGCGCGAGGCCGGCCTTTCGGTGCGATCTGACCGCGAATGGCGGTCAGCAATTCGCTTAGTACCTGGATCAGTACTTGGCGACGATCGGGCCGCCGAAGTGATAGTTCACGCCGAACTGGGCGCTGTGCAGTTCGAGCGTACCGGACGGCACGCCGAAATAGTTCTCGCTGTCGAGGCTGCGATACAGGTATTCGCCCTTGATCGACCACTGCGGGGCGATGAACGCCTCGACGCCGGCGCCGACGGTCCAGCCGGAGTGGAAGTTGCTCTGCGAGGCGGTCACGCCGAGCGCGGTGACGCTGACCTCGTTGTTGGCCCAGGCGTAGCCGCCGGTGCCATAGAACAGCACCTTGTCGACGGCGAAGCCGAGGCGGCCGCGCACGGTGCCGAGCGAGTCGATCTTGCTGCGGGCCGTGACGCCAAGGGCGGAGACCGACGCGTCGATGTCAGCGCCTGCAGCGTCGACCTCGAGGCCGTACACGATGTTGCCGGCCTGCCAGTTGTAGCCGATGGTGCCGCCGCCGAAGCCGCCTTCCATGCTCGGGGTGCCGGAGTTCTCGCTGGCGTAGCCGCCGAAGCCACCGACGTAGAAGCCGGTCCAGTTGTAGATCGCGGCCGGCGGCGGAGCCTTCACGTAGGGGGCGCGAGCCGCCATGTCGGCGGCCATCGCCGGTGCAAAAGCGTTCAGTACAAGCATGCCGGCCGATGCCAGCAAAACAGTCCTCATTTTCAAAGTCCGAGTCCCGTTTTTCTTGCCCATTTTCTTGTTGTCCCTTCAAACTTTTGAAGAGAGCGTCACAGCAGTGTCGCGTGACGTGCCGGTGCTTCTACAGAGAAATGCCGGAAGTTGTGTATCCGCGAAACCACAACGCACCGAAAACGGCCGCGGTGAGGCGCACGCGCACACGCAACGAAAAGCCGGCGCACAAACAAAAAGGCCGGCGCGAGGCCGGCCTTTCGTCTGGATCAATCGGCTTCGCGCGTTCAGTAGCGCGCAACGACCGGGCCACCCCACTTGTAGTTCACGCGGACGGTGACGAGGTCGACGTCTTGGCGATCACGGATGGTGCTGTTCAGCGTGCCGTTGGGGGCGATCAGGTTGTAGGTCTTGTCCTGCATGAACAGGTGGTCGTATTCGATGCCCGCGGTCCAGTTCGGCGCGAAGCCAACTTCGATGCCGGCGCCGACGGTGCCGCCCCAGCGGGTGTCGCTTGCGCTGCCGACCAGCACGCCGGTCGGGGTGAAGTAGGTGTTGAAGCGGTTGTCGGTCAGCGCCGCGCCGCCCTTGGCGTAGAGCAGCACGTTGTTGACGGCATAACCGATCTGGCCGGTGAACAGGCCGAACGCGTCGATCTTGGACTGGTTGGTGAACAGGCCCGGGAAGATCGCGCTGCCGTTGCTGCCCTTCAGGTCAGCCCAGTCGCCCTGCGCTTCAAGGCCGAACACCCAGGCGCCGGCCTGCCAGCGATAGCCGATCTGGCCACCAGCGACGCCGCCCGTTGCGTCATGGCAACCGTCCGCGGCGAGGAAGATGCCGGCCGGGAGCTGGTCCCAGCAATTGTGGCTCGAGCCCCAGCCGCCGTTGGCGCCGATGTAGAAACCGGTCCAGTCATAGATCGGGGCAACCACGGGCGGCGGCGCCTTGGTGTAGGGGCGCGCAGCGAGGTCGGCGGCCGCGGCAGGCGCAGCGAACGCAATCAGAGCAACCGTACCGAGCAAAAACTTCTTCATTATCAGTCCCCCAACTCCCCGATCGGCTTCCAAACGGTCCCGAAGCACGATCCCAGACGCGAGCGCCCGCGCCATGGTTGGTAGCTATACGCTGATTCAACCGGAAACGCCGTCTCCCAAATGCAACACTCGCGGAAGAAGTAATGATAAGGCAAGCCACTGATTTGTTTGTTGTTTTTCTAAATCTCGCTGCCCGGCGTCGGCCGGCATCGAGATCGACTGCCGCTCTGTCGGCATTGGCCGCTTCTACGGCTGGTTGTGGCGAACAAAACTGGAACAATTCCGGATGCGATGCTATATCTCGAATATCGTGGATAACCGGCGCGACGGCAAAGGCGGCGAGCCGGCACCGGCGTATAGGGTCATCCACGACGCCTGCGACGTAAGTGGCGAAGGTTGAGAGTGGCGGCCGATGTCCGGACGCCCGGTTTTGAGTGGAGATGATGCGATGGCAGGAAGCGTGAACAAGGTGATCCTGGTGGGAAATCTCGGCAAGGATCCGGAAATCCGGCGGACGCAGGACGGCCGTCCGATCGCAAACCTTTCCATCGCCACCTCGGAAACCTGGCGCGACAAGGGCACCGGCGAGCGCAAGGAAAAGACCGAGTGGCACCGCGTCGTGATCTTCAACGAGGGCCTCTGCAAGGTCGCCGAGCAGTATCTGAAGAAGGGCGCCAAGGTGTACATCGAGGGTCAGCTGCAGACCCGCAAATGGACCGACCAGAGCGGCGTCGAGAAGTACTCGACCGAAGTCGTGCTGCAGGGCTTCAACTCCAACCTCACCATGCTCGACGGGCGCGGCGGCGGAGGCAGCAGCTTCTCCGATGATGGCGGCAGCGATTTCGGCTCGTCCGGACCGGTCAGTTCGGCGCCGCGCCGCGCCGTCGCCGCGGGCGGCGGTAGCCGCAACAGCGACATGGACGACGACATCCCGTTCTGAGGAGCGGTCGCGCTTCCATCGATGCCGTGAAGATCATTTCCCGGAACGGTCGTTGCGATCCGGAGTGGCAATCTCTTCGTGTGGACTATGAGGATAACCCCGTAACCATCTGCTAGAATGGCGGCGATCCGACGTGCAGGGATGCGGGTTCCCTGAACTTTGACACAGGTCGATGTAAATGATATTTACATTGACCTGCGGCATTTGATGTCTGGCCGCGAGATTCACTCGAGGGCCGCCATCATGAGCCTCGCGCCATTGCTCGACGCCGCGCCTGCGATCCCGCTTCATGCCTTTGCCGCGATGGCCGCCTTCGTGCTCGGCTCCATCCAGCTCGCCGCCCCCAAGGGCACGCTGCCGCACCGGACCCTGGGTTGGATCTGGGTGATCCTGATGCTGGTGGTCGCCGGAAGCTCGTTCTGGATCCATCAGATCCAGCTGGTCGGTCCCTGGAGCCCGATCCACCTGCTGTCGATCTTCTCGCTCGCCATGCTGGTGCTCGGCGTGACGGCGGCGCGGAGCCACGATGTCCGCCGCCACAGGTTCACGATGATCGGCATCTTCTTCGGCGCACTGCTCATCGCAGGACTGTTCACCTTCATGCCCGGGCGGATCATGCACGCGGTGGTTTTCGGTCATTGACGGGAGAGGCGAGTAGCGAATGGCGAGTGGCGAACAGGGATTTTTCCATTCGCTATTCGCCATTCGCTACGCGCTTCCCGACCAAGCAGCCGGAACCTCGGCGCTCCACCCGTAAGTGCATGAAAAAACGAAGGGAAAAACGGCTTGCCGGAGCCGCGCAAGGGTGGTTATCAGGCCTTCGATGGTCTATATGATTCCCCAGTAGAACTGACCGGATTTCCCCTTTGTCCGATAACGACGACCACAAGCCCGGCGAGCCGCCGGGACCCTCAGATATTCGTCCCGTTTCCATTCTCGACGAGATGAAGAAGTCCTACCTCGATTACGCGATGAGCGTGATCGTGTCGCGTGCGCTGCCCGATGCGCGCGACGGGCTCAAGCCGGTGCACCGGCGCATCCTCTATTCGATGCATGAGCAGGGACATACGCCGGACAAGAAATACGTGAAATCCGCCCGCGTCGTCGGCGACGTGATCGGTAAATATCACCCGCATGGCGACCAGTCGATTTACGATGCGATGGTCCGCATGGCGCAGGATTTCTCGCTGCGCGTGCCGCTGATCGACGGGCAGGGCAATTTCGGTTCGGTCGACGGCGATCCGCCGGCTGCCTATCGATATACCGAAGCGCGGCTGACCAAGGCGGCGCTGGCCGTGCTGGCCGACATCGACATGGAGACCGTCGATTTCCAGCCGAACTACGACAACTCCGAGAAAGAGCCGTCGGTTCTGCCGGCCCGGTTCCCGAACCTTCTGGTCAATGGCGCCGGCGGCATCGCCGTCGGCATGGCGACCAACATTCCGCCGCACAATCTCGGCGAGGTCGTCGACGCCTGCGTGGCGCTGATCGATAATCCGGCGCTCACGATCGACGAGCTGATCGACATCATTCCCGGACCGGACTTCCCGACCGGCGGCGTGATCCTCGGCCGTCAGGGCATCCGCAGCGCCTACCACCTCGGCCGCGGCTCGATCGTGATGCGCGGCAAGGTGACTATCGACACGATCAGGAAAGATCGTGAAGCCATCATCATCACCGAAATTCCCTATCAGGTGAACAAGGCGACCATGGTCGAGCGCATCGCCGACCTGGTGAAGGAGAAGAAGATCGAGGGCATCGGCGACCTGCGCGACGAGTCGGACCGTGACGGCTATCGCGTCGTCATCGAGCTGAAGCGCGAAGCAGTGCCCGACGTGGTGCTCAACCAGCTCTACCGGTTCACGCCGCTGCAGACCAATTTCCCGGCCAACATGCTGGCGCTGGATTCCGGCCGTCCGCAGACGATGAATCTGAAGGACCTGCTCACCATCTTCGTCGCGTTCCGCGAGCAGGTGGTGACCCGGCGGACCAAGTTCCTGCTCGGCAAGGCGCGCGATCGCGCCCACATCCTGGTCGGGCTCGCGATAGCGGTCGCCAATATCGATGAGATCATCCGTGTCATCCGGACCTCGCCCGATCCGAACACCGCGCGCGAGGCCCTGATGTCGCGCGACTGGGCGGCCCGCGACGTCGAGGCGATGATCACGCTGATCGACGATCCCCGGCATCGCATCAACGAGGATGGCACGCTGCGGCTGTCGATGGAGCAGGCCAGGGCCATCCTCGATCTCCGGCTGCAGCGCCTGACCGCGCTGGGGCGCGACGAGATTTCCGAAGAGCTCGACAAGCTGGCGGCCGAGATCGCCGACTATCTCGACATCCTGCGCTCGCGTGCCCGCGTACAGGGCATCGTCAAGACCGAGCTGGCGGAGGTGAAGCAGCAGTTCGCGACGGCGCGCAAGACCGTGATCATCGAGCAGGAAGGCGAGGTCGAGGACGAGGACCTGATCCAGCGCGAGGACATGGTCGTCACCGTGTCACATGCGGGCTACGTCAAGCGCGTGCCGCTGTCGACCTACCGGGCGCAGCGCCGCGGCGGCAAGGGTCGCGCCGGCATGCAGACCCGTGACGAAGATTTCGTCTCGCGCCTGTTCGTGGCGTCCACGCACACGCCGGTGCTGTTCTTCTCGTCGCGCGGCCAGGTCTACAAGGAGAAGGTCTGGCGGCTGCCGATGGCGGCGCCGAACGCGCGCGGCAAGGCGCTCATCAATATCCTGCCGCTGGAGCAGGGAGAGCGTATCACCACGATCATGCCGCTGCCGGAGGATGAATCCTCCTGGGCCAATCTCGACGTGATGTTCGCAACGACCGGCGGCACCGTTCGCCGCAACAAGCTGTCCGACTTCGTCGACGTGCGCCGCTCCGGCATCATCGCCATGAAGCTTGGGGAAGGCGAGGCGATCGTCGACGTCCAGATCTGCACCGAGCATGACGACGTGCTGCTGACCGCCGCCGGCGGCCAGTGCATCCGTTTCCCCGTCACCGATGTGCGCGTCTTCACCGGCCGCACCTCGATGGGCGTGCGCGGCATTGCGCTGGCCGAGGCCGACAAGCTGATCTCGCTGGCGATCCTGCGCCATGTCGAGACCACCTCGGACGAGCGCTCGGCCTACCTGAAGATGCGCCGCGCCGTGGCCGGCGAGGCCGCGGCCGAGGAGCCGGTCGAGGCCGAGGGCGAGGAGACCGCGAATGCGATCCAGCTGTCGCAGGAGCGCTATGCCGAACTGTCGGCGGCCGAACAGGTGGTGCTGACCGTCTCCGTCAACGGCTACGGCAAGCGGACCTCGTCCTACGAGTACCGCACCACCGGCCGCGGCGGCAAAGGCATCGTCGCCATGAGCGTCAACAACCGCAACGGCAACCTGGTGGCGTCGTTCCCGGTCGAGGACGCCGACCAGATCATGCTGGTCACCGACAAGGGCCAGCTGATCCGCTGCCCGGTCGCCGACATCCGCGTCGCCGGCCGCTCGACCCAGGGCGTGATCGTGTTCGACACCGCCGAGGACGAGCACGTGGTCTCGGTCGAGCACATTCCGGAAGAGGAAAACGGCGAGAGCGGAAACGGCGGCTAGCGCCGCCGGGCCGTTGAATTTCCTGTAGCCCGGATGGAGCGAAGCGAAATCCGGGGCTGTTGACGCGGCGTCGGTCGTCCCGGATTGCGCTTCGGTCCATCCGGGCTACGCTAAGAGTACCGCGGCGCTCTCCAGCTCCTCGGTGATCTTCGGGAGCGCGTCCATCTTCCCGATCTGCGCGAACCAGCACCACAGCTCGAGCGTCGAGGCAAGCCGGTAGAGCGCGATCGTGGCTTCCCAATCAGAGCGGTCAAGCGCGCCATAACCCGCGAGCAATCCGTCGCGCTTCGGCGCGTCCTTCGGCGTGAAGTAATAGAGCGCCTTGGCGATGTCCATCAGCGGATCGCCGGCGGTGGCATTCTCGAAATCGACGATGCCGGTGAGACGCGGCTGCCCCTCCGGTGTCACCAGCACGTTGCCGGCGTGGAAGTCATAGTGGCAGAGGCGGGGCGTGTCGGCTGCGTCGAGTAGGACGCTGCGCGCCAGGATGCCGGCCCGCAGCCGCGCGGCCAGCGCTTCGTCCCCGCCGCGCGTGCAAAACTCGGTCAGCTTCCGCTCGAACTGTGCGGACATGTAAGCGCGGTTGGTCGGGTGCGACGTCCAGACGCCGTGCGGGCCGATATAGCCGAAGCTGTCGAGCGTGATGCCATTGATATGGCGGAGCGCCGCGCCCATGGCGGCGTAGATCGAAAACAGCTCCTGATCCGTCAGCCCCGCCTCTCGGTTGCCGAGCACGACGCCGTCGAGCTCGCTCATCAGCAAAAAATTGAAGTCGATCAGCGCGCGGCTGTCGTCGGCTATGAGGATGCGCGGAATGGCAATGCCGGCGTCGCGCAGAAGTCCAAGGACATGGACCTCCTTCGCCATCTTCCATTGCAGCTGGGCGGGGTAGACCTTGAGGATGCAGCTTGGCGCGTCCGCCCGCGTGATCTCGAGGATCGTGCTGATCTCGCCGCCGCGCAGTTCGGTGATAGCCGCCACGCGCGAGCCCGGCGCAACCCGATCGACGATCGCCTGCGCCTGGTCGATCGAAATCGCCAGGCGCGGCTTCAGCTGAAGAGGCGGATCGTCGGACATTTGCAAATGCCGTAGCCCGGATGGAGCGAAGCGAAATCCGGGAGCTTGCGGTTGCGGTTTCGATTGTCCCGGATTGCGCTTCGCTCCATCCGGGCTACGCAGCTACGCAGGCGGCGAGATCAAATCTCGATCTCCGTCCCGAACTCCACGACCTGTCCGGTCGGCACGCCGAAGAACGCCGCCGACCGCTCGGCGTTGCGCTGCAGGAAGGCGAACAGCGATTCCCGCCATACCCACATGCCCGGAATGTCTTCCCGCGGAATGATGGTCTCGCGGCCGATGTAGTAGGTCACATCGGTCAGCCGGAGACCGGGCAGTTTGCCCTGACGGCAGGCGAGCTTCAGCCCTTCGTAAACGGTCGGATATTGCATGAAGCCGTAACGCAGGATGACCCGGATGATGCCCGGGGTGACGTCGTGAACCACAACGCGATCCTCGTCCGAGATGCGCGGGGATTCCTCGATCTGTACGGTGACCAGCAGCACGCGCTGGTGCAGCACGTGATTGTGCTTGACGAACTGGGTCAAGGCGAGCGGCACGCCGTTAGGGGCGGAGGCGAGGAATATGGCGGTGCCCGGCAGCCGGCTGTGGCACTTGTTGACCGCGGTCTCGATCAGATCTTCTTCCGGTTGACGCAGCTTGCTGCGCGCCGTCTCGACCAGTTTCACGCCGCCGCGCCAGGTCAGCATCAGGAAGGCCACCGCAGCGGCGAGCAGCAGCGGGAACCAGCCGCCTTCGAACAGCTTGGTCGAGTTCGCCGCAAAGAAGATCGCGTCGATCACGAAGAAGAACCCGTTCACCGCGATCACGATGATCGGCGAATAGCCCCACTGGATCGCGACCAGCGCTGCAAGCAGCGTGGTGATCGCCATCAACAGCGACACCGCGATGCCGTAGGCGCCGGCGAGTGCGTCGGAGCTGCCGAAGGCCAGCACCGCGCCGAGTGTCCCGGCGGCGAGCAGCCAGTTCACCAGCGGCACGTAGATCTGCCCGATCGCATCGCTCGTGGTGTGCTCGATGTGCATGCGCGGCAGGAAGCCGAGCTGGATCGATTGCTGGGTCAGCGAGAACACACCCGAGATGATGGCCTGCGAGGCGATCACCGTGGCAATGGTCGCAAGGAAGACGAGCGGGTAATGCGACCAGTCCGGCGAGAGCTGGAAGAACGGGTTCTCGATCGCGGTCGGGTCGGTGATCAACAGCGCGGCCTGGCCGAAATAGTTCAGCACCAAGGCGGGCAGGCAGACGGCGAACCAGGCGAGCCGGATCGGAAAGCGGCCGAAATGTCCCATGTCGGCGTACATCGCCTCACCGCCGGTCACCGCGAGGAAGGCGGCGCCGAGGATGGCGAAGCTGACGTGAAAATCCTGATGGATCAGGAAATCGAATGCATAGAGCGGGCTCAGCGCAACCAGCACGCCGGGCGCCTTGACGATGCCGTGAATGCCGAGCGCTGCCAGCACGGCGAACCAGAACAGCATCACCGGGCCAAAGATCCTCCCGATGAAGCCGGTGCCCTGCTTCTGCATCATGAACAGGCCGATCAGGATGACGACGGTGATCGGCACCACCGCAGGGGTCAGTGAGGGCGCGTCGACCTTGAGGCCCTCGATCGCCGACAGCACCGAGATGGCCGGCGTGATCGCGCCGTCGCCATAGAGCAGGGCGGCGCCGATCAGGCCGACCACCAGAAGGTGGGCGCGCCAGGTGCCGGGCGCCGCGTTGCGCGCCGAGAGCAGCGCCAACAGCGCGACGATGCCGCCTTCGCCGCGGTTGTCCGCGCGCAGGATCAGCATCGCATATTTGATCGAGATGATGAGGATCAGCGCCCACAGGATCAGCGAGACCACGCCGAGCACCGCGCTCTCGGTGAGCGGACCGCCATGGGTGGCGGCCTTGGCGGCTTCCTTCAGGGCGTAGAGGGGGCTGGTGCCGATGTCGCCATAGACGACGCCGAGGGCACCGAGCGTGACGGCAACCGGGATCGGACTGGACGGGGGGTGGCCAGAAGAAACGATGGCGGGCGTACTCGTCACGGCAATCCCCCGATGGCTGCGCCCGACGGATCATCCGGCCGGGCGCCTTAGACGATAGTCTGCGACGGGACGTCGCAAATTACCATTGGGTTTTGTGTGACGGCCTGGCCTTACGCCAGGCTGACGATCGACTTCGCTTGAATGCTCGCTACGGGGTACGGTCGGCGGTGACCAGGCGGGCTTCGCGAACCACCGTCTTGTTGCCGGCGCTGCGCAGGCACGAGGCCTCGAAATTCGGCCAGGCCTGCTGCGAGCAGTCCTTGCCGACCGGGTGGACGTCGAGACGGTCGCTCTTGGCCAGCGGCTGCGGGGTGGAAGCTTCGACCTGCGGCGCAAAGCCCGGCAGCACGGTGAGCGCGGCGGCAATGAACGCGGCAACAGCGATGGCGGAAAGTGCCTTGATCATGACGGTCCCCAGTTGATCGGGCCGCCCGGGCCCGTCGTTTCGTTGTCCAATGTCTACCGGCCGCCAGTTTCCTGATGTCTTCGCCACCGCGGGAAATGGTTTCGTCGCGGGCCGGTTTTGTTTCGTCCGCCAACGGCCGACGAAACATTCATCCCCGTAGACGCTGGCATCCCAGGACTCGTTCACTGGACGAGGGGAGATTTATTTCGCGCGACGGGCGGAACCCGGGCGGCTTGCCGGGGAGAGCCGGGCGGGTTAGGAGGGACCATGTCCCGTATCGCGATCTATCCCGGCTCCTTCGATCCTGTCACCAACGGCCATCTGGACGTGGTGAAACAGGCCGTCTTCCTCTGCGACCGCCTGATCGTCGCCATTGGCGTCCATCCCGGCAAGAAGCCGCTGTTTTCCACCGAGGAGCGGCTGGCCATGGTCCATGAGGTGTTCGGCCCCATCGCCCAGCAGGCGGGCTGCGCCTTCGAGAGCGCGACCTATGACAATCTCACGGTCGCGGCGGCGCGTGCGTCCAAGGCCACGCTGATGATTCGCGGCCTGCGCGACGGCACCGATCTCGATTACGAGATGCAGCTGGCCGGCATGAACGAGGCCATGGCGCCCGAGGTGCATACCGTGTTCGTTCCGGCGTCGGTTGCGGTCCGCCCGATCACCGCCACACTGGTGCGCCAAATCGCCCAGATGGGCGGCGACTTCTCTTCATTCGTGCCGTCATCGGTCGCCGCTAGCCTGAAGGCCAAGTTCGCCGGCTGACCCCGGCGGCCTGCCACACCCCGAACGTTAAAGCTCCGGAGTTGCCATGATCCGCATTCTCGCATTCGTTGCCGCGCTGCTCTGCGTCGTGCCCGCGGTCGCGCAGCCGCTGCCGGCCAATCTCGACAAGGCCGATGCGATCGTGATCGACACCACCAAGGGCCGCATCGTCATCAAGCTGCGCACCGACATCGCGCCCAAGCATGCCGAGCGCATCAAGCAGCTGGCGCGCGAGGGCTTCTACAACAACGTGCCGTTCCATCGCGTGATGGACGGCTTCATGGCGCAGACCGGCGACGGCCAGAACTTCAACGGCACCGGCGGCTCGAAATATCCGAACCTGAAGCAGGAATTCTCCCAGGTCCCGTTCAAGCGCGGCATCGTCGGCATGGCCCGGCGCGGCGACAGCGTCGACAGCGCCAATTCGCAGTTCTTCATCATGTTCGCCGACGGATCGAGCCTGAATGGCCAGTACACCGTGATCGGCGAGGTGGTGCAGGGCATGGACGTGGTCGACAAGCTGAAGAAGGCATCTGCGGGCTCGCCTGGCGGAGCCGTCACCGATCCCGACAAGATGGTGAAGGTGCAGGTCGCATCCGACATCAAGTGATCCGCGATGGCGGCGCGCAGCAAACCACGTGCCTGGTTCGCCGCGCCGCTGCTGGTGTGGCTCGCGCTGACCGGATCAGCGGCGGCCGAGCCGGAGCAACTCAATACGATCAAGGACGTTGTTCTTGCCATCCACCGCTGCTGGCGGCCGCCGCCGGCAGACAAGGCCGGCCCGATCGACATCACCGTCATTGTCAGCTTCAACCGCGAGGGCGCGATCCTCGGACATCCCAGGATCAGCTATGAATCGCAGGAGGCGACCGACAACGACCGGATTGCATACCGGATCGCGGTGATGGAGACGTTGCAACGCTGCACGCCGTTGCCATTTACCGAGAGCCTAGGCGGCGCGGTGGCCGGCCGCCCATTCGCAATCCCGTTCAGGAATAAGAAGTATCCACCCCGAAGCCAGGAGAAGCGAGCATGGCTGCTACCGAAAATACTCTGATCCTCGAAACCACCCAGGGCCCGGTCACGATCGAGATGCGCCCGGATCTCGCGCCGGGCCACGTCGCGCGGATCAAGGAACTGGTGCGCGAGGGCTTCTACGACGGCATCGTGTTCCACCGCGTGATCGACGGCTTCATGGCGCAGACCGGCTGTCCGCAGGGCACCGGCATGGGCGGCTCCGGCAAGAAGCTGAAGGCCGAATTCAACAAGGAGCCGCATGTCCGCGGCACCGCCTCGATGGCCCGCGCCGCCAATCCGGATTCCGGCGACAGCCAGTTCTTCATCTGCTTCGACGACGCCTCGTTCCTCAACGGCCAGTACACCGTCTGGGGCAAGGTCACCGAGGGCATGGAGAACGTCGACAAGATCAAACGCGGCGAGCCGGTGAAGGATCCGGACAAGATCGTCAAGGCGCGCATGGCCGTCGACGCGGCGTAAGTTAAACACCCCGTCATTCCGCGGCGATGCGCAGCATCGAACCCCAATGCGCAATTGCGCATTGTGGAATCTCGAGATTCCGGGTTCACGCTTCGCGTGCCCCGGAATGACGGCGCTGAAGTATTAGTCACCGCCATGCGCACCGATCTCTTCGACTTCGAACTCCCCCCGGAAAGCATCGCGCTTCGCCCCGCGAGCCCGCGCGATGCCGCGCGGATGCTGGTGGTGCATCCGGACGGCGTGCTGCGCGACGCTGCGATCGCCGACCTGCCGCAGTGGCTGGAGCCGGGTGATCAGGTCGTCGTCAACGACACCAAGGTGATCGCGGCGCAACTCAAGGGCCGCCGGATCGGGCGCGACACCGAGCCGAAGATCGAGGCGACCTTGATCAAGCGGCTCGACGGCTCGCGCTGGCAGGCGCTGGTGAAGCCGGCGAAGAAGCTCAGCCTCGGCGACACCATCCGCTTCGGCAATGAGGGCAGGGTCTGCCTGCTCGGCAATCTCGATGCACAGGTCGAGGCCAAGGGGCAGGAGGGCGAGGTGACGCTGTCATTCTCGTTCCATGGTCCGGTGCTCGACCAGGCGATCGCCGATGTCGGCGCCACCCCGCTGCCGCCCTACATCGCTTCCAAGCGCACGCCTGACGACCAGGACGTCAGCGACTACCAGACCATGTTCGCCGCCAATGAAGGCGCGGTCGCAGCGCCCACGGCGGGGCTGCATTTCACGCCGGCGCTCGAGGCCGCGCTGAAGAGCCGCGGCGTCGAGCTGCACCGCCTGACGCTGCATGTCGGGGCAGGAACGTTCCTGCCGGTGAAGACCGAGGAGACCTCGGAGCACAAGATGCACGCCGAATGGGGCTGCATCACCGCCGAGACCGCGTCCGCCTTGAATGCCGCGCGCGCAAGAGGCGGCCGGATCGTCGCGATCGGTACCACGTCGCTACGGCTCCTCGAAAGTGCGGCAAATGCCGACGGCACTATCGAGCCGTTTGCGGCGGAAACCTCGATCTTCATCACGCCGGGCTACCGCTTCCGCGCGGTCGATATTTTGCTGACCAACTTCCATCTGCCGCGCTCGACGCTGTTCATGCTGGTTTCGGCCTTCTCCGGCCTCGAGACGATGCAACGCGCCTACGCCCACGCGATCAGGGACGGCTACCGGTTCTATTCGTACGGCGATGCGTGTTTGCTGTTTCGCGCGCGAGGCTAGCTCCGCAAGCACGGCTGCTTCACCGTCACCCCCGCGCAAAGGCTTCGCCTTTGTCGCTGAGGCGGCCGCTTCTTCAGCGGCCCTCGAAGGGCGACGCCCGACTGGGGTCGATGCATCCTTCGAGACGCCCGCCGCGCGGGCTCCTCCAGCGACAATGGCTGCGCCATTGCGCGGGGATGACGGTTCTTGCATTCACGCCATGGCGCGTTCGGGCAGCAGCTCGGCGATCTGCACCGCATTGAGGGCCGCGCCCTTCAGCAGCTGATCGGCCGCGACGAACATCGAGATCGAGTGGCCGCTGGGATCGCTGAGATCCTTGCGGATGCGGCCGACGAGCACGTCGTCCTGGCCGGAGGCGTCGATCGGCATCGGGAAGTAGTTCTTGGCGCGATCGTCCACGACCTTGACGCCCGGCGCCCGCGCCATGATCGCGCGCACCTGGTCCTCGGTGATCGGCTTCTCGCATTCGAAGGTGATCGCCTCGCAATGCGCGCGCAGCACCGGCACCCGCACGCAGGTGACGCCGACCGCGATCTTCTCGTCCTCGAAGATCTTGTGGGTCTCCTTGATGACCTTGGTCTCCTCGTCGTTGTAGCCGGTCTCCGGATCGACAGCGGTGTTGTGGTTGAACAGGTTGAAGGCGTAGGGGTGCGGCATCACCTTCGGGGTGTAGACCTGTCCGTTGAGATTGGCGCGGGTCGATTCGACGAGCTCCTCCATCGCGGCTGCGCCGGCACCGCTCGCGGCCTGGTAAGTCGAGATGATCACGCGCTTGATGCGGTTCTTCTGGTGGATTGGCCACAGCGGCACCAGCGCGGTGATGGCGGCGCAGTTCGGGTTGGCGATGATGCCCTTGTGGTCGCGGATGCGGTTGGCGTTGATCTCGGGGATCACCAGCGGCACGTTCGGATCCATCCGGAACGCTGAGGAGTTGTCGACCACGACGGCGCCGGACTTCACCGCAAGCGGCGCGAACTTCCTGGAGATGCCGCTGCCGGCCGAGAACAACGCGATGTCGACGCCCTCGAAGGCGCGCTCGGTCAGCTCCTCGATCACGACCGGCTTGCCGCGGAAGCTGACGGTCTTGCCGGCCGAGCGGGCGCTCGCCAGCGCCTTCAGCTTGCCGACGCGGAAGCCGCGCTTGTCCATGGTGGCGATGAATTCGGCGCCGACGGCGCCGGTGACGCCGACAATCGCGACGACGGGATCGTTACTCACTTTGTCCTCCATTTCAGTCTCGGTTGAGCATGATCTGATCGGAAAACCGGTTCCCACTTTTCCGGATCATGCTGTTGTGCTGCAGGCAATAAAAAAGCCCCGGACCTTCATCAGGCGGGGCTTCGGGTAGAGATGATGCGGTTCGACCGACTACGCGCGCACGCCTCCCGAGGCCCCGGAGGGCTTGGTGGTTTTGCTGGTGCGTTTGGTCGCGGTGATCATGGCTCGGACTTATGCGGGACAGATCGGCGTCCGTCAACGGCTTTTGGGCGAAAACTTGGCGACGGAAGGCTTGGCAAGAGAAAGCTTGGAAAGGGAAAGCTTGGCAAGTCCCGCGCCGGCCTCAGCGCCTGCGCGCGCCGGGCGGTTCGAGGATCACCTCTTTCAGATCGCTGCCGGCGAGCACGACGATGACGAAATTGAGCTTGCCGCGTTCGCGCATCAGGCCACCGCTGATCGCCTTTCCCGAGGTCGTGCGCTCGGCCACCCGCACGGCGTCGGCGAGGCGATGCCGGAGCGCCCTGAGCACGGCGAGGTTGTCACGGTCTTCGGCGCCGAGCGATTTCAGCGGCGCGGCGGCCTCGCCACCCACCACTTCGCCGGTCGCCGCGTCAATGGCGTGCCGCCAGATGCGGTCCTGCTGCATGGTCTTGACCCGGTAGACCGCGGGCTCCGACGCGCCGTCGAAGCTGATGTCGGCGGTGATCGAGCCGGAGTGCAGCGCCTCCGCAATCGCCATCGCCCTGCGCAGCGAGATCTGGGCGGCCTGGAAGCTGTCGAGCTCGCGGCGAACCGCGTGCACGTCGAGCGCGGTGTCGTTGTCCTGCGGGGTGAGCGCCGTGGCAGTTGAGCTCGTGATCGCGTAGGCCGGCGTCGCGAAGGGCAGGGCAATGAGTGCGGCTGCCAGCAGCCGCGTGCCGAATGCCCAATGCCGCAGTGCGTGTAATCGTCCCGTCGTCATGGTCGCATCCGTCGCGTCGAACCGCCGCCCGGGCAGAGAAAGTGCGGCCGACCTTTGTTAGTCAGAGGTCGGCCGCCGAACGTTCAGACGGAGCGATGGCGGCAGCTCCGTCGTGACGATCGAAGTTACAAGGCGACACGAAACCGTTGGGGGGCTGAACTTGGGTTCCGCGTCTCATTGCAACTAAACAATACGGTTTCGTTCTGTTTCCTTCAAGGCTCATCACGACAACGTGTGAGGCGATGCAACGATCCTAAAACTGTTAGCGGGCCGGGCGGCGGCGCGCCTTCGTCGCTTCCTTGGCCGCCTCGCGAAGCCGGTCCTGCGGCCCGACGGCGCCGGCGAGAAACAGCCGGATCGAGACTTCCATCCGGGTCTCGGCGGTCTTCATGTCGATCGGAATTCCGAATGTCGCCATCCGGTGGGTGTGGCCGACCACCATGTTGAGGAATGTCTCGGCCGCGATCGTGGTGTCCTCGAGGTCGAGAACGCCTTTATCGACCAGATGGTCGAAGAAATCCGCCGTGGTGGAAACCGCCTTCGACCAGCCCTCGTCGACGGCAAGCTTGGCGACCTCGGGGAAATTGATCGCCTGCGCGGTCAGGATCCGGCTGAAGGCGATGGAGTCGGCGCTGCAATTCAGCACCAGTAGCTGGCGTCCGAGCTCGGTCAGCCGTTCCTCGACCGAACCGTCGCAGTTGCCGCCGGTCTGCGCTTCGGCCGCCGCGGCGGCGAGCGGGGCCAGCCAGCGGGCGATCTCGCGGCGGAGCACCGCGGCGAACAGGCCGCGCTTGTCGCCATACTGACCGTAGACGGTGGGCTTGCTGACGCGGGCGGCCTCGGCCACCGCGTCGATCGACGTCGCATCGAAGCCGCGCTCGAGGAACAAGCGGGTGGCGACCTCGATCAGCCGCTGGTCGCGCTCGATCGCGGCGTCCCGCGTCGGCCGGCCGCCGCGTGACTTGATCACGCTGCGCTTGGCCGCTTTGGCCTTGGTTGCCGTCAATCCCATTTGCCCATTGATCTCGTTGTGCGTCGGACGGGTCTGTCCGGTCTATAACCCGCGCGGAGCGGATTCGTCCATTCGGCGGTACCGGTAGCAGGCCGCTTACGGGGGCGTCGCGGTCCAGGCCTGCCCGGCGGCGGCCTTGTCGTATCCGTACTGGTAAAGCGCGCGCATATAGGCGGTGTCGAAGCCCTGCGTTTCCGGCGCCGGATAGTCGCGTTCGATGTAGGACAGATGGAAACCCAGCCGGTTGCGCCGGGCGAAATCATAGGTCGAGAGGATGACGGAGCGCGTCTGCGCCTGCGTGATCGCCGAAATGCTGCGCGAGGCGACGTCGATCGTCGAGTTCGACACCAGCTCGAAGTTGCCCTCGAGCTTCTTGTTGACGAGGATGTAGATGTTCATGCGGCCGTTGGCGGGCCAGCTACGCTCGCGGAACAGCAGCGCGTCTGGCAGCGTCAGCACCGGCGCGGTCACGCCGCCGTCGACATGCATCTCCTGGAAGCGGCGGCCCTGGCCCTCGGCGTCGATCATGATCGGCGGAAACACCAGCGGGATGCTGGCGGAGGCGGCCATCACGTCGCGAAACAGCTGCAGCGCCTCGGGCGTTCCGACCGCGGCGATCCGTCCCATGTCCCAGATCACCGTGCGCTGGGTGTCGAGATCGGTGGTGACGATCAGGAGCTTTCGGCCCTTGGCGTTTTCGCGCGCCACCTCGCTCAGGATCTCCGGCCCGACGTAGCGCGCCACCAGTTCGCGCAGCCGCTTGTTGCCGAACAGGCCGGAGCCGAACAGCACCTGCATCAGGCTCGGATCCTGCAGCAGGCTTTCCGCGACGCCCGAGGTGTAGACCTCTTTCAGCGTGTCGTCGTAGCGCGGGCCAAGGAAGGCAAAGGGCGCAATCAGCCCGCCGGTGCTGACGCCGGAAACAACCGAAAAGGCCGGGCGGTTGCCGGCCGCAGTCCATCCGTTGAGGACGCCCACGCCATAGGCCCCGTCGGCGCCGCCGCCGGAGAGGGCGAGATAGGTCTTGATCGGGGCGAGGTCGCTCTTCTCGAGCTTGAATTTTGACGCCGGCTCGTCGGCATAGCGGCGCAGCCCGTCGAGGTCGAGCACCCGCGCATTGGCGGCATCGGCGGCCGTGTAGGGCATCCGCGGCAGCGAGCTGCAGGCCGCCAGCGCCAAGGCGAGGCCGCACAGCAGGACCGCTTGCCGGATCGTGCGGGCGGCCGTCATCCGAGGGCCGGCGCCGGCGGGCCGGGCGCTAGGGGGTGAGACCATCTCTGCCAGTCACGTTCGCGGATTGACGTCGCTGCGGAAGCCGGTTGCCATATTGTCGTAATAAAACGACACTGTTTCGTTTTGTTTAGCGGGGCGGACGATGCAAGGCAAGCGTCCGGCCGGTTGCCCGTGTTCACGAAGTCGCGCGAGGGCCGTTATCCGACGGGTTGATCGGGCACCGGCGACACGCAATAAGCAGCCGCATGAATCTTCCCAATCATTTCGAACTGCTGGCAACCGACGGCGCCGCCCGCACCGGGCGCCTGACCACGCCGCACGGCCTCGTGCGGACGCCGGCCTTCATGCCGGTCGGCACCGCGGGCGCGATGAAGGGCATGCATTGGCGCGAGGTGCGCGATGCCGGCGCCGATATCGTGCTCGGCAACACCTATCACCTGATGCTGCGGCCCGGCGCCGAGCGCATTGCCGGGCTTGGCGGCCTGCAGCGCTTCACCGGCTGGGGCGGCCCGATGTTGACGGATTCCGGCGGCTTCCAGGTGATGTCGCTGTCGGAGCTGCGCAAGGTGACCGAGAAGGCCGTGACCTTCCGCTCGCATATCGACGGCACCAAGGTCGAGCTGTCGCCGGAGCGCTCGATCGAGGTGCAGCGGCTGCTCGGCTCCGATATCGCCATGCAGATGGACGAGTGCGTCCGGCTGCCGGCCGAGCGCGCCGACATCGAGCGCGCGATGCAGCTGTCGCTGCGCTGGGCCGAGCGCTCCAAGCGCGCCTTCGAGGCGGCACCGGACGGCTACATGCTGTTCGGCATCGTACAGGGCGGCGACGTCCCGGATCTGCGGCACGCCAGCGCGCGCGGGCTGACCGACATCGGCTTTCACGGTTACGCGATCGGAGGGCTCGCGGTCGGCGAGCCGCAGGCGGTGATGCTGGCGATGATCGAGGAGACCGCGCCGGCGCTCCCGGTCGATCGGCCGCGTTATCTGATGGGCGTCGGCACGCCGGAGGACATCCTCGAGGCGGTGGCGCGCGGCGTCGACATGTTCGACTGTGTGATGCCGACACGGAACGGACGCCACGGCATGGCGTTCACCCGCTTCGGGCAGATCAACCTGCGCAACGCCCGGCACGTCGACGATCCGCGTCCGCTCGACGACGAGAGTCCGTGGCCGGCGGCGAACGGCTATTCGCGCGCCTATCTGCATCATCTGGTGCGATCGGGCGAAACACTTGGGGCAATGCTGCTGTCCGAAATCAACGTCGCCTATTACCAGCAGCTGATGCGGGGCATCCGCGATGCGGTGGCGAACGGCACGTTCGAGGACTTCAGAACGAAAACGCGCGCCGGTTGGGCGCGCGGTGACATCGCTCCAAGATGAGCTGTGTGATCAGTTGCACACGATCGGTTTCACCGCGTGCTTGGTCACGAACCCGTAACCGCAGTTGTCGCAGGTCCAGAGATAGCTGATCAGATTGTCGAACAGGTACGCGGAGGCTTCCGCCGCTACCATGGAGTCAGCACACACCGGACAGGTCGGCAAATCGCAGCCGCGCGGATCGGGCCTGGACGCTGTGGTCGACAGAACTTCAGCGAGAGCTGGCATGTGACCTCCTTTGCGTTCTGAGCTGCACCTGACGAAAGTATATAGACGCATTTGTTTGACCTTGTCGCAACACAAATGCGTAGGTTTTACGTAATTTGCGTAGGTTCTTATTTTGCGATGCAACGAATCCGCGCCACGGCGGTTTCTCACTTGCGCGTCATGATGCGCTGCTTCTAATGAGACAAGACCGCATATTTTCAGCACATCCCGCTACAGGAGCCGCTTGATGGACGCGCCGTCGACAACGAGTGCAGTGCAACCCGGACGCGGCCGCGTCTTTGACTCCATCGTCGATGCGATCGGCTCTACGCCGATCGTGCGGCTGCGCAGATTGCCGCAGGCGGCTAGCATCAACGCGACGATCCTCGCCAAGCTGGAATACTTCAATCCAGCGGCCAGCGTGAAAGACCGCATCGGCGCGGCGATGATCGTGGCGATGGAGAAGGCCGGCATCATCAACGCCGACACGGTGCTGATCGAGCCGACCTCGGGCAACACCGGGATCGCGCTCGCCTATGTCGCGGCCTCGCGCGGCTATCGGCTCAAGCTCGTCATGCCGGAATCGATGTCGATCGAGCGGCGGCGGATGCTCGCCTTTCTCGGCGCGGAGATTGTGCTGACGCCGGCCGCGCAGGGCATGAAGGGTTCGATCGCGACCGCGGAAGAACTGGTGCGCACGACGCCCAACGCTGTCATGCCGCAGCAGTTCAAGAACCTCGCCAATCCCGAGATCCATCGCCGCACCACCGCCGAGGAGATCTGGAACGACACCGGCGGCAACATCGATTACTTCGTCGCCGGCGTCGGCACCGGCGGCACCATCACCGGCGTTGGTCAGGTGCTGAAGCCGCGCAAGCCGTCATTGCGCGTCGTCGCGGTGGAGCCGGAAGAGAGCCCGGTGCTGTCGGGCGGCCAGCACACGCCGCACAAGATCCAGGGCATCGGCGCAGGCTTCATCCCTGACATCCTCGACCGCTCCGTGATCGACGAGATCGTCAAGGTCAACAGCGCGACCGCGATCGAGACCGCGCGCGAGCTGGCGCGCAACGAAGGCATCCCCGGCGGTATCTCGTCGGGCGCCGCGATCGCAGCCGCCTTGCAGATCGGCAAGCGGCCGGAAGCGGCCGGCAAAACCATTCTGGCGATTGTGCCGTCATTCTCGGAGCGCTATCTCTCCACGGTACTGTTTGAAGGAATCTGAGACACAGGAATCCAACATATGGCCGACCAGCCGAGGCGACCGCGAACCCTGAGCGATGCCCGCAGCGAAGCCGAGGCGGCGTTCAAGCGCGCCACCACCAAGGTCGCGGACGCGGTGCCAAAGACCGTCGCTGTCCCCGGCGTCCGCGAGCCAGTCACGCTGCGGATCGATCAGGACGTGCTGGAGTATTTCCAGGCGGGCGGCCCCGGGTGGCAGGACCGCATCAACGCGGCGCTGCGCAAGGCCGCCGGAAAGTAACGCGCTTTCGAAACCAGGAGGCCCGGGATGATCCCCGGGCATTTGGCTGGCAGGGCGCGGCGGCGCTACGCGCGCACGGCGCGGGCGTCACCTTGCGCGCGCCGGCTTCCTTGCGGTTGGTTTCAGGTTCATGAGGTTGCCCGCCAGGATCATGGCCGCGCCGAGCACCGTGTAGACGTCGAGCCTTTCGGCATAGATCAGCCAGCCGGCGATCGCCGTCAGCGGCACGCGGACGAAATCCATCGGGATCACGACAGTCGCGTCGGCGTGGAGCAGGGCGCGCGCCATGCAATAGTGCGAGAAGGTGCCGCAGAACGCGATCACGACGAGCCAGCCCCAGGTCGAGAGCGGCGGCCAGGTCCAAACGTAGAGGGCAGGCCCGATGCTCGCGAGCGATTGCACCACCAGCATCCAGAACATGATCGTCAGCGTCTGCTCGGTCCGCGTCAGCGACTTGACCACAGCGACCGAGATGCCGAAGCCGACCGCCGCGGCAAGCGCGATCAGCTGGCCCGGATTGATCGCGCCGGCCGCCGGCCGCACGATCACGAATACGCCGACAAGGCCAAGCACGATCGCGACGATCTTCCACGCCGTCATCCGCTCGCCGAGAAAGCTCGCCGCAAGGATCGCGGTCCAGATCGGCATCGTGAACTCGATCGCAACCACCTGGCCGATCGGGATCAATGTCAGCGCAAAGAACCAGCCGAGCTGCGCGCAAAAATGGATCAGGTTGCGCGCGATATGGACGTGCACCCGTGCCGTCTTCACGATCGCAAACCCGCCATTCATGTAGATCAGCGGATAGAGCATCGCGAAGCCGAGCACGCCGCGAACGGCCATCAGCTGGAAGACGTTGACCTCGCGCGTCGCCTCGCGGCCGGCCACCGCCACGATCAGCATCAGCGCGAGCCAGCCGGACATCCACAATGCTGCGCGGGTCTTTGAGGGCGTGCGATCCATGATGGGGAACGAGCGGAGGAGGGGTGCCCGGTATCGGCGAGCTGCCATGAATTTGCAACGCGCAATTCTGCCTGCGCGGTGATGCGTCACCCACGTGATCTCTGCTAAGCAGCATCGACTACGCTGTCATCCCGGGGCGCACGTGAAACGGGCGAACCCGGGATCTCGAGATTCCGGGTCTGGCTCTGCGAGCCATCCCGGAATGACTAACGCCATAAAGGAGGATCTGCTCATGCGTGTTTTGCAACCGGCCGAATGGTCGAAACCCCGCGGCTTCTCGCACGGTGTCGCGTTCGACGCGCCCGGCAAGTGGATCGTGCTGGCGGGGCAGACCGGCGGCGACGAGAAGGGCGACTACGCCCCCGACATGGCCGCCCAGGTCGGCACCGCGCTGAAGCGCATCATCAAACTGTTGAACGAAGCCGGTGCCGGCCCCGAGCACATCGTCCGCCTGACCTGGTACCTGACCAGTCGCAGCGAATATGAGGCCGCGGGCGCCGGTATCGGCGCGGCGTGGAAGGAGACGCTCGGGCATAATTTCCCGCCGTCGACGCTACTCTATATCGGCGGGCTGGTCGATCAGCGGGCCAAGGTCGAGATCGAGGTCACGGCATTCGTGCCTGCGGCATAGCACCGCTGGGGAGTAAACAAAAAGCCCTCGGGGATGACCCGAGGGCTTTGCACGTTGGAGCGCGGATCGATTACTTCGACAGCACGATGCTGGCGCCGCGGAACTGGCTGTCGGCCCTGATGGTAACGGCCTGCTTGTTGCCGGTGGTGCGCATCGAGATGTCGGCATTGAAGCCGGGAGCGCTTGCAACGACTTGGAAGTTGCCGCCGCCGCCGCGACCCTGCAACGAGCCGCTGACATTGCGGCTGGACTCGCTCCAATTGCCGCTGACCGCGCTGCCTTCGGCCTGCACATCGGCCGCCAGGTTGAACTTGTAGGCGTCGCTGGCGCAGGTCAGGCTCATGGTCATGCGGGGCCCACCGACGTGATAAGTGGCGCGGCAGCGGATGCGCTCGCTGGAGCCGTCATCCAGCATGACCGAGCCGGCGCCCGACCAGGTGCCTGCCATGCCGGCGAACGGGCCGGACTGGGCATGGCCCGTGGTGCTTGCGAGTGTGGTCACGAAAAACGCGGCGGCTGCAAATGCTGGCCGCCGCGCGATGGCGAAGAAACTTGATAGGCTGGTGATCTTACTGACGGGACGCTTCCCATCGGCCGCTGCACGGTACGCCAGCTGATGCCCCATTCCACTTCCCCGATCCGGAGTTGCCACTGAGTTGTCCGTTCGCATATGCACCATTGATCGAGACTCGCACAAGTCCCCCGCTGCCGACGGTGCCGGAGATCGCCGCGCCCTGGGCCGAGATCTTTCCTTCAGCGACGGTCACGGTCGAGCTCTGCGACGGTTCGCAACTGCCGGTCTTGGTGACGACGGTGACGTTCCAAAGGCCGTCATAAGGCTGCTGAGCGGACACGGGAGCAGCGGTGAGGGCGGCGGCCGAGGCGACCGTAGTGACCAAAATCAGGTCGCGAATGCGGATCGAACGCATGAATCAAATCCCTGTAATTTCGTGTGATGACGCGGCTTATCCTGTCACAATGTGTTCAAAATTTGCTGCGTCGCGGGGTCCCCAAATGTTCCTGTGAACTCAAACACATCATAGTGAATTCGGTTCCGGATCAGGAACGGAAAATCCGAGCGTGGCTTTTCCGAACGAGGTATTTATATACTCTAGCTCGGATTAGTGTTTGCCAGGGCTCAGATTCGGCGCCTTGGTCGCAAACTGCTCATCCTGGACCTTGGCCGGCAGCGCGCCGTTGACCTTGCCATAGTCGATGACCTGGGCGAGCAGACGCAAACCGAGCGGCGCCAGCGCGCGCTCCCACAGCTCGCGGGCGGTCTCGCCTTTCTTGACGAACACCCAGTCCTGCGCGGCGATCGCGCCGGCGTCCATGCGGTCGGCGAGGTGATAGATGCTGCCGCCGGCGATCGGATCGCCTTCCTTGATGGTCCATTCCACCGCCGCGATGCCGCGGTGGCGCGGCAGCAGCGACGGGTGGTAGCCGATGCCGCCGAGCTTGGACGCGGCAAGCGCCTCCCTGCTGACCCGGGCGTGGCTGTGGGCGGTCACGATCAGGTCGGTATCCGGCGCAATCTCGGCGGCCGTCACCAGCTTGGGATCGGCCTGGACAACGACCTCGATGCCGGCCGCCCTGGCCGCTGCCGCCAGCCGGTCCTCGCCGTCATGCACGACCACCCTGACCAGCGTGACGTGGTGTTCGCGCAGCATGTTCAGGGTCGTCACGCCGAAATGGCGGGAACCGACAAGGGTAATGCGCATGGGGATCTATTCCGTGGGGTTTACTCGGGGTTTACTCGGGGATTGCTCGGGCCGCCGCTATGCCGATAGCACACCGCGGCCGCCTGTTTCGCTGTCTTGCCGCTTATCAACAGGACGGCCCGGTGGCAAATGTCAGGCCGCCGGCTGCTTGCTGGCCAAAACCTTGTCGATGCGCCGGCCGTCGAGGTCGACGATCTCAAATTCCCAGCCCTGCGCTGTGGTTTTCGCGCCGACATCGGGGATCGCGCCGAATTCATGCAGCAGGAAGCCGGCCGCGGTCTGGTACGGCCGCGGCGATGGCAGCGTGATGCCGAGCAGTTCGCTGAATTCCAGCGCCGGCATCCAGCCCGAGATCAGATAGGAGCCGTCGGCGCGCCGGACATAGGCGGGCTCGGCCGGGCCTTCCTCGGTGTGGAAGGCGCCGACGATGGCCTCGAGGATGTCGGCGCTGGTCACGACGCCCTGAAAGGTGCCGTACTCGTCGTGGACGAGGCCGATATGCACTCTGGAGTCGCGCAGGATCGCAACCACGTCGCGGGCGTCGACGGTCTCCGGAATGATCGGCGCATCGCGCGTCAGCGCGCGGATGTCGGGCGTCTGGCCCGCGAGGTAGACGTCGAGCACGTCCTTGGCCTGCACGATGCCGAGCGCATGATCGCGGTTGCCGTCGAACACCACGCAGCGCGAGTGACTGCTCTTTTGTAGCGTCGCCAGGATCTCGGCCGCGGGGGCGGCGAGGTCGATCAGGCTGACCTCGTGACGCGGCGTCATCACCGCGCCGACCGGCAGATCGCCGAGGCGCATCACGCCGGCGATCATCTCCTTTTCGCCGGGCTCGAGCACACCGGCGTTCTCGGCCTCCACCACCAGCGTCTTGATCTCGTCCTCGCTGATGCGGTCCTGCGCATCCTCGCGATGGCCGAGCACCCACAGCAGCAGCTTGCCGGAACGGTCGAGCAGCCACACCAGCGGCAGCGACAGCCGCGCCATCATGGTCATGGCCGGAGCGACCTTGACCGCGATCGACTCGGGATCGCGCAATGCGATCTGCTTCGGCACCAGCTCGCCGACGATCAGCGAGGCATAGGTGATCACGCCGACGACGAGGCCGACGCCGGCCGCGTCGGCGATGCCTGCGGACACCCCGAGCTCAAGCAGCCATTGGGTCAGACGCTGACCAAGCGTTGCGCCCGAGAAGGCGCCCGACAGCACGCCGATCAGCGTGATGCCGATCTGCACCGTGGAGAGGAACTTGCCGGGATCGGAGGCCAGTGCAAGTGCGCGGCGCGAACCGCTGACGCCTCGTTCGACCAGCGCCGCAAGGCGCGCCGGACGGGAGGAGACGATCGCGAGCTCCGACATCGACAACAGACCGTTGACGACGATCAAGACCGCCACGATCGCAAGTTCCAGATATAACACGGGAGTCCCTAAACATTGGCGGCATTGGCCGCTACACGACGCCCAATATAGGCATACCGGAGCGGTTTTGCTGTGCCTTGTCGGGCGTTCCTGCACAAGCAGAGGGTGCGTATGGCCAGCATGCAGCAGGAGATCGCGGCATTTTGGCGCGCTGGCATGTGTGACAGCCAGACAAACGCTGAGGCGCGATGAGATTGGGTTGAATCGTCATCGCGCTTCAGCCCATTGTTTGAGCATGATCTCAGCGCAAACGCCCTGCCTTTGTCGCGAGGGAAAGCCGCTTCGCACGTTTCCGGATCGTGCTCTAGGCGAGGATCCGCAGCGCCGGCTTGGCGAACGTCCTGCCCGATGAGGCGGGCTGCACCAGCATTCGTTTGGAGGCGGCTTGCAGTTGCACGCGCAAATCGGCGTTGCATTGCTTCATCTGGTTGCGCAATTCGCGGCGGGAGAAGGCGGTGAGCGAGGGGTCCGCGAGTTGCTGCCAGGCCCTGCGCAGCCATTCCTGCAGTTCGCGAATGTTCTGATCCAGAACCTTCTGATCAAACACGTCGGGCTG
The DNA here is from genome assembly GCF_029952935.1 of Bradyrhizobium sp. Mp19. Classification (NCBI taxonomy): domain Bacteria; kingdom Pseudomonadati; phylum Pseudomonadota; class Alphaproteobacteria; order Hyphomicrobiales; family Nitrobacteraceae; genus Bradyrhizobium; species Bradyrhizobium sp. Mp19. Next base: position 46,082 of record NZ_JASAUT010000013.1, read on the forward strand.
GGTCATGCCGCCAAATCCCACGAAGCGATCAGTTGCAAAGTAACGCTGATTCGCGTCGCTTCACCTAGCGCTATGTTGCGCAGGCGTGTTTGCGCCAGGGGAGATCGGCGGCGGCGGGCGCGTTCGTGTCCGCGTCAGCGAGCGTCGCCGGGTCCGGTGCGCAGCAAATCCAGCGCGACCGGCAGCGCGAGGAACAGCGCTGCCAGCATCGAGAGATGGCGCGTCTGCGCGGCGGTCAGGCCGAGATCGTATTGGGCGAGATAGGCCAGCATGATCGCGATGTAGGCGGCGACGCAGATTGCGACGGCGATGCTTCCGAAATCGGTCTTGCTGTCGGTCTTATCGTCCACGGCGGCACCACGTCGTTGCCGGAGGGTGTAGCGTGGCTCGGCTTCACCACCTATGAGCTGGATCACGGGCGAGGGGTTGCGCCGTCCAAATGGCTTCGTGCGTCACGACAGGAAAAACTGGCGGAGACAAATGTCGCGACCAGCATTCCGCAGCGACGTGGCTGCGACGCCCTTGAGAATCTCGCGGCGACCTAACCTGCCGGCAGCAGAAGCCTAGCGAGGCAGGCTGCCTTGCGGTTGGCTTCCACCGGGAAGCTTCACCGGAATGTGGGGCGAGGTGCTCACCACGCGGGGGCTTCCGTCGGAATGGGTCTGGCCGTTAAGCAATGTCTCGAGCAACAGAATGAATTTCTCGGCAAGCATGGGCGTAGCCCTCGTCGTCTAATGTCCTTATGTCGCGGCGCTCGGCGGAAAATTCGATCAACAAAATGCGAGTCGGACCGGCACCGCGATGTTGCAGCGCGGAGACTTCCCGGTGCAATCCGGGAGACTACCGGCACCCGCGTACAGCCTGCGCGTGGATGGTTGCCAGGTTGCTAACGATTGCCGGCGCTGCGCGTGATGGCGCTCACCGTTCCTTCAAGGATGCACGTTAATGATAGGGGTATGGATCGTGATCAGGACATCGACGAGGGATTCGGATCGGCGCTGCGCCGCAGCTACGGACAGCTGGCCTGGTGGATTGTACGACTTAACCGCGTGCTCGAACCGTCGCGCGCCGCCGAACCACCGCGCACCCAATTGCCGCCGCGGCCAGCCGTTCCGCCACGGCGACCTGTCCCGCCGCGCCCCGAATAGACCCCACCGGAATACCGGCTTCCGCTGTATCGGCCGCGCGGCCGGACTGCTATTCATGCGCCATCCGCGGACCCCTCCGGTCCGCCGTTTTTGACGATGCGGCCGCGCGGCCGCGCAAGCGACGAGGGACGAATGCGATGATTGAGACGGTTGGCATTATCGGCGCCGGGACCATGGGCAACGGCATCGCGCAGATCTGCGCGGCAGCAGGCCTCGGCGTGACCATGGTGGATATCTCCGACGCGGCGGTCCAGCGCGGCCTGAAGACGGTCGGAAGCAGTCTCGATCGGCTGGTCGCCAAGGAGAAGATGACCGCGGCCGACCGCGACGCGACGCTCGGGCGCATCAACGCGACCACCGACAAGGCCAAGCTCGCCGCCTGCGATCTCGTGATCGAAGCCGCGACCGAGAACGAGGAGCTGAAGATCAAGATCCTGAAGGATCTCTGTGCGGGGCTGAAGCCGAGCGCGCTGGTCGCAACCAACACCTCCTCGATCTCGATCACTCGCCTTGCGGCCTCGACCGATCGTCCCGACCGCTTCATCGGGATGCATTTCTTCAATCCGGTGCCGGTGATGGCGCTGCTCGAATTGATCCGGGGCTTGCAGACCTCCGACGACACCGTCGCCAAGGCCGAAGCCTTCGCCAAGCGGGTCGGCAAGGTGGCGATCACGGCGAAGAACAGCCCCGGCTTCGCGGTGAACCGCATCCTGTGCCCGATGATCAACGAGGCGATCTTCGCGCTGCAGGAAGGCATTGCGACCGCCGAGGAGATCGATGCCGGCATGAAGCTCGGCTGCAATCATCCGATCGGCCCGCTCGCGCTTGCCGATCTGATCGGGCTCGACACCATGCTGTCGGTGATGGAGGTGTTCTACACCGGCTTCAACGACCCCAAATACCGGCCGGCGCCGCTGCTGAAGGAGATGGTCGATGCCGGCCATCTCGGCCGCAAGACCGGGCAGGGGTTCTACAGCTACAGCAAGTGAGGCCGGCGCGCGCCTGACCCCGTAATCATCCGGGATGGATCGCGCGGACAAGGTCGCGTATCGACAAGACCTGATCCGCCACGAGGCGGGGGACATCAGAAACGAGGCCCGGTCTCCTAGGCACACCGGGCCTCGTTTTTTGTGGGATACCGGACTCAGTCGGCCGATGCGACCGGCGTGATGCTGGTTTCCTCGGGATCGGCGCCGAACAGGCCGACGAGATACTTGTAGTAGTCCGGCATCTTCTCCTTCAGCGTGGCGCGCGTATAGGGTTCGTGCTCGGAATCCTTGCCGGCCAGGAAGATGCTCGCTGTCACCGCGAAGAACTCCTGCTGGTTCTTCAGCGCGTAGGCCTCCTTGGCGAACAGCTCCTTCGACTTCGCCTGGCTGAGGAAGGCCTTGATGCCCTTGTTCTCATAGCCGTTCGGCATCAGCCGGGCGTGATAGGCATGAAGGAATTCGTGCAGCAGTACCGGCTCCTTCGCGTAGCGCATCATGTTCGGACGCATCCTGATGATGCCGATGCCGGAATCGAGCGCAAGCGCGAGCGGATCCGAATTGGTCCATTGCTGCTTGTCGTGATCCCAGATGGTGACGTCGCGCGTCGTGCCGCGGTCCCATTCCGGTGGCGTCAGGCCATAGCAGGCCGCTGCCGCGCCTTCGTCGAGACACGCCATCTCGCTGGCAACGATCGGCACGCGATGGAAGAACTGCAGCACCTTCGGGCTGAAGCCTGCGGTTTCCACGACGTCGAGCTGGCGGCGGACCATATCGGCGATGCTGGTGACGTCCTTGCGGTCGGCGTTCTCGGATAGATCGAAGACGTAGCCGCGATATTTCTCGACGCTGCCCGGTGCCGCCTCGGACGGCCCCGACGTTCGTGGTCCGGCAACGGCCGGCCCGACCGCAAGTGACAGGATCATTGAAGCAATGAGCGCGCTGCGCATGATTATCCCCCGTGCGACGAGCCTCTCCGGGTGTCGTCGTCCATTGAGCCGCGCGGGAGACTAGGGCAGCCGCCTTGCGGCGCGCTTAAGTCGTACATTTCAACCGCGTATCCCCGATTAGGCGTCGGTTAACTACATGCGCTGGGATGGCCCGGCGGGCAGCGGGCCAGCGGGGTGTGGAGGCCGCGAGGGCCGATGACCGGTCAGCCGGTGCTCACCGTGCCGCGAGCGGGCTTTGAACGATCGTCACAGCTTCTTGAGGCGGTCCCCGGAAACCTCGCAGATCGTGCCGGCGTACCTAGATCAGCGGCTGGGTGCCGATTGAGCAAGGAAACACGATCATGCGCAGGACGAATTGGGCAATTCTGGCGTTCGCGGCGCTCGGAACGAGCTGGATTGTCGGTTCCGCGTCGCCTGCGGCGGCCGATCCCTATGAGTATCCCTGGTGCATCCAGGGCCGGCAGGAGGGATATCCCGGCTATTGCGGCTACCAGACCTATCAGCAGTGCCAGGCATCCGCCTCGGGCCGTGACGCCTATTGCGGCATCAATCCGCGCGTTGCCTTCAGCCAGCAGCGGATGGCACCGCGGGCGTTCCGCTGAGCGGTGTGAGGAGGTCGGGCCAAGCGACCGTCGGGCACGATGGTTGCATAGCTGACGGTCGGATCATTTTTTTTGCCTTGGAGCGAACATGGGCGAGATCATCAGGTTCATCTCGAAGTCCGAACGCGAGCGCGCGCGTCTGATCCGCGAGGCGCGTGCGAACTATGAGCGCATCTTTCCATCGGCCGATCCGGCTGATGCGCAAGGCGCCGCAGACGAGGGCAGCGGCGAGGCGTCGTCGAAGCCGTAGCGCAGGTCATGCGCGCAAGGGGAGGCGGAGCGGCGATGTGGCAGCGTTTGTGGCAGCGGTCATGGCAAACTTGGACGATCGACAAGCCGGCCGCGCTTGGCGATTGGCTGTGGCAGATCCTGGTCGTTGAGCTCGCCGCCTTGCTCGATCGGCTGACGTTACGGAAGCTGATCGCGCTGATCCCGGTTGCCATCGTGATCGGCGCCTATTGGCACCGGATTCCGCTCCCTCCCGAGTTGATGCTTGTTGGCGATGTGCTGGCCTATATCGACATCTTCTCAATGATCTTCCTGATCGGCTTCTTTACTCGCGTTGCGACGGTTGTGGCCGTTGTCAGGCAGGCCATCGATCTCGTCCGCGGCGTGATGCGGCATGTGCCGATGGCGCTGCACAGATTTGGCGTTCGTCACCGTCGTGCCAAGGACAGCACGCGCCGCAGGCGGCTCACCCATGCCAAGATAGATGACGATGGCGCCGCCGGCATGGCAAGCTTGGCGTGGGCCTAGTTCGACGCGATGTGGTGGTGACGAACGCGATCGCGGCGCCTATCGCGGCTGTCCGGCCTGCTGATCGCCGTCATCCGCCTGGAGCCGGGCCGGGCTGCGCGCGGAAGCGCCGTCCTGGCTCCGCCGGTGCGAACTGGAGAGGTCGGTCGCGCCGTGCTGGGATCGATGAAACGCGATACCCATCTGGAAACTCCAGACGCCGAACAGCAGTGCGCCTGCCACACAGGCCGCCACGAAAGCCCAATCGCGTTTCCTCATCGGTCCAACAAAGCCAATTCGATACCGCATCAACCGCGCATGTTCCAAAGCTCGCCAAGCGAGACAGCCGCATTGTGAAACGATTGCACGCGCTTGTCGATCCGCGCAGCTCACCCTCGCATCGGTCACGGAGCGGTGACTATCAAATCATGCGTCCAGAAACACTCCGACCAGATTGCCCGACCCCCGCAACAAACTTGCCAAACTTTCACTAGGTCGCCGGCGCACTGAGTTCGAAAATGCAGGAACCGATCGGACGATTCGCGAATGACCGAACTTGAGGAGCTCAGATATTTCGAGCATCAGTGCCTGGAGATGGCGGAGCAATCCACGCTGCCGGATGCTCGCCGAGCGCTTCAGATCCTGGCGCGCAATTATGCCGCTGCGGCCGAAATCGTCGAACGGCGCGCGCAATCCGCCAACACCGCGCTCGCGCAGCTGTTTCGATGTTTGAGGCTGTGACCGGTTGAGGGCGTGACAAGGGCGCCGCGTGCGCCGGTCATGACAACCGATCCCGATGGCGCAGATGCGGCTTGCCCTTTAAGCCGCCGACTTCGGGACGCTTTGGTCCCACGCCGTCGGCATCGAAATGCTTGAACACACCGGGCGACGCTGCCATCAGATTGCGCGGTCTCGGCGGCATGGCGCCGTCGGCAGTCGGAAGGCGAGGTGCTGCGATGTTCTCGCTGACTTTTCTGGGAACCTCGGCAAGTGTGCCGTCTCCCGAGCGCAATCACCCGGGCATCCTCGTCGAGGCAGCCGGCAGTCGTATTCTGGTCGATTGCGGCGAGGGAACGCAGCGCCAGCTGCTGCGGAGTGGCGCCGGCTTTCGACGGCTTGATCGCCTGCTGCTGACCCACGGGCATTTCGATCATGTGCTCGGTATCCCCGGGCTGTTTTCGACCCTCCGGTTGCGGCAAAGCTCGGATGCGATGACGATTCATGCCGGACCCGGCACGCTCGACGTCGTCGTCCGCATGCTGGCAGGCCTTTGGGGCGAGGGCAGAGCGCCGATCCCGCTTGATCTGGTGCCGTTGAGCGAGGGGCGAGTCCTCGACGCCGGCGAATTCACCATCGATTGCTTTCCGGTCCGCCACCGGGATACGGACAGCTTCGCTTTCTCCTTTCAGAGCGCGATGCGCCGGCATCTCCTCCCGGACCGGCTCCTCGCGCTGCGCGTGCCCGATGGGCCCGTTCGGCGGGAGCTGGCGGAGGGACGGCAGGTGAAGTTGGACGACGGTCGCACCATCGATCCGGAACTGGTGCTTGGTCCCACCCAGGGGCGAAGGAAGCTCGTCATCGTCGGTGATGCCGAAACCACCGAGGGCCTCGCCGAACACGTCGGGGACGCCGACCTGCTGGTGATCGAAGCGACGTTTCTCGAGCGTGACGCAGCCATCGCGCGCGACTACGGACATTTGACCGCCAGCGAAGCCGCCGCGCTCGCGGCGCGGAGCGGGGTCAAGCAGCTCATCCTCACGCACATCTCCGGCCGCTACCCGGACGAGGACATTCTGGCGGAAGCGACGAGGATTTTCTCGAACAGCCGGATAGCCGTCGACTTCGATCGCATCGCGATCTGAGTGCGCGCCGCCGCACGAACAACGTTTCATTAACCCGACTCACGCAACGTCATCCCAGGCCGTCTGGATGGGCCGCTTGCAGAAGGCCGCCACGAGTGACTACGTGGCGGCCTTTTGCGTGTCACAGTGCCAAGGGAGACGACCGATGGATTACGGCGCCTTCACCGACGCCAGCCTGAAGATGATGTATGAAGCCGTCCGCGGTGCGCTCAAGGCCGACGACCAATTCGAGGCGGCCGGCGAAGATCCAAGATTCCGCGTCCGCGCAACGCCCGAATGGAAACGGCATGCCGGCAGTCTCGAGGCAGAGATGCTGAAGCGCGGACTTCAGATCGACATCATCGACTGGACAGGCGGTCAGGGCGAATTGCCGTTGGCTTGATGGCTGAACTCTCGCAGCGCTCCGAATGTTCGCTCCGAATTGCCCGCTGACCTTCGTGCGCTTTCGGCATCCTGCGTTTGCGCTCCCCTTGGTGCGCAGGTGGTCTTCGCCGGCGCGGGCGGCTTCCGCTATGCCTTTGAGCTGTTCACTGATCGTTCCTCCGCGGCGACGCGCGGTGGCTCGACTAAATGGCCGGTAGTCAAAGCTGAATTCCGCAACGGCCTAATTTGCTCCACTGATGCGCCGCGGTTTTGCCGCGCCTCGTTCGCTTTGCCCAACTCTGTTCATATACCTTACGAGGTAACACAGATGTCATCTGTTCGTGGTTTGTGTCGCCACCGATCGGGGTATTCGAGCTAGCTCTGCCTATGGCTCGGGCTTCAGGGCGTCCGTCAAGGCCTGCTTGATGTGTTCGGCCTGTTCCTTCGTCAGCTTCTCGGCGAAGCGGCCGTCTTTCTTCAACTGCGCTGGCCCCTTGAGCTCTCGATCATAGACCATCCAGTCGGTGCTTCCTCTCCGAACGATAAACCTTGACGGTAGGGGCGCTGCGTATCTCAACGATACCTCCCAATGAATCCAGCTGGCCGTCTCCAAAAGACACATCCGGCGACAGCTTGTTCCTGAACCGGGACACTGAAATTCCCTGCGCCACCTAAAGAGCAAGGCTTATGCCGCAATACACCCGCCGCCGACCGGTCCGGAGAACCGGAGGCGGGCTCGACGTGGGCGACGCCGAGCATGATGACCGCGACAGGGAGAGCAACGAGCCGTTGGCGTCCGAATGCATCTGATCCGAGCATCGGGGTTGCGGTGACCATTCCGAAAAATTACGCCGCCGGGCCCGAAATGGTTTGTCCCGGCGGCGCCCTGTTCTTCCAGCCTCTGGGCCCTGAAATCCCCAGCGCCGAAAACCTACTAAAGATCACGCTGAACAACTGTGGCTTGGTTCACACAAAATTAAGAAGAAGAGCCGGCGCCAGGGCCCGCGCGGCCATGAATAGCACCGGCGCCTGCGGCAGCTGCGCCGAGCACCATGAGGGCTATCGTCATTGCCCGCACTACTGTGTGCAACGCATGTGCAAGACGAAACTTTGAAACCGGCTTGGAGGCTGTATTTCTGGCTTCAGTATCTGAATTTGTTTGGTGAGCGCGGAGGGACTCGAACCCTCGACCCCATGATTAAAAGTCACGTGCTCTACCGCCTGAGCTACGCGCTCACTCACCTGAACAGCGGATCCGGACGTCAGCGGATTAACCCGCATCTCGGGATCGTGCTCCAGCCCGCGCTGTGTAGGGGGCAGGGCCCATCGGGTCAATAGCCGAGGGGCGGTCAATTGTGCACCGCTGCGCCGGATTTGCCGTTCCGGCGCCTGCGGTTAGGGCCGTTTCTTGAAGTCGGCTAGATCCGCCGCTAGTTGTCACGGCGGATTTCCGAGCCGACCGGCTGCGACGGGGCGGCGACCGAGGGCAGGCTGACCGGGCGCAACCCGATCAGTTCCGCGGTGCGGATCGCGCTGTTGCGCCAGAATGCGAACTCGTTGATCCGCGAATTCTCCAGGATCGCGATGGAGACCGCCGCCAGGAATGGCAGGCTCTGCAGCACCAGGACGCCGGCGAAGATGTAGATCTCGCGCACCTGCTTGTAGCCATTGGTGACGACCAGCACGACGGCGCCGATCAGCAGCAACACGCCGATCACGGCTTCCCAGAACGCCTGAAACTCGATCGACATCCGCGACAGGCCGCCCTTGGAGGTGCGGGCGAACGCGAGATGCTCGGTGATCAGGCCCTGCGCCACCGCGCGCGACACCGTCCACTGCACGCTCATCGCCGCGATCATGGCCCCGAGCATCTGCCCGGCCTTGATGTTCACGCGCAGCCGGTAGAGCGCGACGAAATGCACCAGCGAGACGATGAAGGATGCGATGATCGGCAGCGTCAAAATCTTGTCGGGGATCGCGATGTCGGCGAAGGCGACGATCGGCACCCAGATCAGATTGAGGATCGCCACCACGACGCCGAGGCTCTCGGCCCCGAGCCAGTTGAGCCAGCCCAGCGAGAACTCGCGGCGCTGATCAGGCGTCAGCCGGCTGGCGCCGGGCAGGAAGCGCCGCCAGTGCTTCTTGACAATCTGGAAGCCGCCATAGGCCCAGCGATGGCGCTGCTTCTTGAAGGCCTCGTAGGTGTCGGGCAGCAGGCCTTCGCCGTAACGAACATTGGTGTAGTGCGTGAGCCAGCCCTGCTGCTGGATCGAGAGGCCGAGATCGGTGTCCTCGCAGATCGTGTCAGAGGACCAGCCGCCGGCCTTGTCCATCGCGGCGCGGCGGATCAGGCACATCGTGCCGTGCACGATGATGGCGTTGAACTCGTTGCGCTGGACCATGCCGATGTCGAAGAACCCGGCATATTCGCCGTTCATGATGTAGTGCATCAGCGAGCGATCGCCGTCGCGATGCTCCTGCGGCGCCTGCACGAGGCCGACGCGCGGATCGGCGAACGCCGGCACGAGATCCTTCAGCCAGTCCGGATGCACGACATAGTCGGCATCGATGATGCCGATGATCTCGGCATCCGCCGCGGTGCGGTCCATCGCGATGCGCAGCGCGCCGGCCTTGAAGCCCTGCACCTTCTCGGCATTGATGAACTTGAAGCGCTCGCCGAGCAGCCGGCAGTGGTCCTGGATCGGCCGCCAGAAGTCGGGATCGGGCGTGTTGTTGATGATGCAGACGCACTCGAAGTTCGGATAGTCGAGCCGCGACACCGCATCGAGCGTCTGCTTCAGCATCTCGACCGGCTCGAAATAGGCCGGGATGTGGATCGAGACCTTCGGAAACTTCACGTTCTCGCCGATCGTGGCGGGCGCAAGCGGCGCGCTCTTGCCGATCAGCCGGCGCGGGCCGCGGCCGAACGCCACCGCCGCGATCTCCTCGATCCGCGCCATCGCGATCAGGACCAGCGGAGCCAGCAGCACCAGGCCGAGGCTGAGCGCGAAGGCCGAACCCCAGACGAAGTAGTGCGTGGTCCAGTAGGAGAACACCGTCGCGACCCACGCGCCGACGCCGTTGGCGGCCGCCGACAGCAGCAGCGCCTGCATCACGGTCGGCTGGTCCAACCGCAGGATCGGCAGCGACATGAACAGTCCGACCAGCACGGCGACCAGCGCGATCTTCCAGTAGTTCGGATCGGTAACCGGACCGGTCCAGGCGAACTTCGGCTCGCGGTCGGCATTGAGGATGCCCCAGTAGGGTCCGACGCCGCCTTCGAAGAACTTCCACGGCTGATCGATCGCCTCGACGATGTTGTAGTCCATGCCGATGGCTTCGGCGCGGGTGACGAAGTTGCGCAGCACGGTGGCCTGCTGGAACGGGCCGGGAACGGCGCTGCGCAGATTGTAGCCCTGGCTCGGCCAGCCGAATTCGGCGATCAGGATGCGTTTGCCGGGGAAGGAGTCGCGCAACAAATTGTAGCGGTCGACCGCCTGGTCCACCGCCTGCTTGTCGGTGAAGTTTTCCCAGTAGGGCAGCACGTGCGCGGCGACGAAGTCGGACGAGTTGGCAAGCTGCGGGTGGTCGCGCCAGATGTTCCAGATTTCACCGGTCGTGACGGGAACGTTGACCGACTTCTTGACCCGCTGGATCACCTTGATCAGCCGGTGCACGTTGTTTTCGGCGACTGCCCACTTGATCGCTTCAGCGCGCTTGCTCAAGCCACTGCTGCCGCTTTCATCCGGCTGCATTTCCGCGTCGTGAAGGCGCTGCGCTTCCTCGCGAAGGATGCGCTCGGACTCCTCGGGCGGCACGCCGATCTCCGGAACCGAGCCAAGGTTTTCCAGCGGCACCTGTTCGCCGCGGAACACGGTTTCGTTGCCGACCACGATGCCGATGACGTTGCTGTTGCGCTTGGCCAGGTTGATCGCGGCTTCGATCTCGCGGTTGTTGCGGTTGGCGTCCTTGTCGATCCACGCGCCAACCGTGACCTTCATGCCGAACTCGGCGGCAACCGGCGGCACCAGCTCGTTGCCTTCCGTCGACGAATAGAGGCGGACCGCTTTGGTGAGCGTGGAGAGCTTCTTCAGGTCGGTGCGCACCTTCTCGGTGTCGGCGGCAACGTCAGCGACCGTGTGAGCCGACTCGAACGGGGCGTAGGACAGGCTCGGCAGCGTGCCACGGAAATCGGGCGCCGACTGCTTCTCCTGGAAGAGACCCCACATGGCGGCGTGGGCGGCGGTGACAAGCAACAGGACGGCGACGACGGCGCGCATCGCGGTTAAACCATACGGGGCCTGAGATTGAGGACTAAGCGAACCCGTCCCCTGGGTTCGACCAATTCGACGGCGGAGGGAAAGATATCTCCGCCATCCGATTTAACAACTGGTGTGCCGCGATGGCGTTTTAAGGGCGCAAGCCGTTCCAGCCGCGAAAAAAATCGCGGCCGGACCCGGTCGCGGGATACGACTATTTCGACGCCGGCGCAGGTGATGCCGACGGGCTCGGTGCAGGCGAGGGCGACGCTGCCGGTGCCGGTGCGGCGGTGCCGGCCGTCGCCGGCGCCGGGGTCGGAGCCGCGGCGGCCGCCGCGGCCTGGGGTTGCGCGCCCGGGTTGATCCAGCAGGCGTGGATGCGGCCGTCGAGGCTGCCGCGGACCTTGTCGTCGATCTGGGCGCCGAACCGGGTCAGGCAGCGGAACGCCGCCTGGACGTGGCCGCCGGGGCAGCCGAACCGATCGTAGAGGTCGAGATGGCGGAACGCGGTGTCGAGGTCGTCGTTCCACATTAGGCGGACGACGCGCCGGCCGAGCCAGACGCATTCCGGGTTGCCGGCCGGGCCGTTGATCGCCTGCTGGGCCTCGACGAATTCCTCGACCTTGCGCTGGTTGGCCTCCCGCGCCGCATTGGCGTTCGCGTCGGCCTGTCCAGGCTGCTGCTTGGCCTGGTCGGGCGGATTGGGCGTGCCGCTCTGGGCGAAAGCGCCGCCGGCCCCGGTCAGGAGCGCAAGGCATGTGACAAGGCCGGTTACGGCAAGGTGGCGCAAAGCAGTGTTCTTCAACTCAAGCAGCCGTCGACGCATGTATTCCCCGATAATGTTCCTGCCCCCGCGGGATCATCCTAACGGCTCGCGTGATGCCGTCCAAATAGGTCTCCAGTGCGGCGGAGACTCTGGCGGAATCCCATGACTGGAATTTGGTATTTTGTCCAGCAAACTCACAACTTTATCGACCCAGCGCAAAACTGTCGCAGGACAACCATGGTATTGACCTAATCCCGCTCTTGGCAGATGGGCTGTGACCGGCTAATTCGACGGTCCCCCGGAGGATGGAACCGATTTCGCTTCGTACGCCGCTGGCGCTTCTCCTGATCTCGCTCGCCGTGATTGCATCCGTGTGGTGGTGGCTCGCCACGCCGATTACGCTCGTGCGCGCGCCGATCGATCCTGCTGCAAAGCTGCAATGCGTGTCCTACACGCCGTTTCGCGGCGCGCAGACGCCGTTGGATCCCACCACGCAGATTCCAGTCGAGCAGATCGAGCAGGATCTGACCGATCTCGCCAAGGTCACCGACTGCGTGCGTACCTATTCGATCGAGAACGGCCTCGACCAGGTCCCCGGCGTTGCGGCCAAGGCCGGGCTGAAGGTGATGCAGGGCATCTGGCTCAGCAGCAACCGCTTCAAGAATTTGCAGCAGATCGCGATCGCGGTCCGGCTCGCCAAGGAGTATCCCGGCGTCGTCACCTCGCTGATCGTCGGCAACGAGGTGCTGCTGCGCGGCGAGATGACCGCCAACGATCTTGCCGGCAACATCCGCGCGGTGAAGGCGGCGGCGGGCAATCTTCCCGTCACCTATGCCGACGTCTGGGAATACTGGGTGAAGAACCGCGAGATTTATGACGCGGTCGATTTCGTCACCATTCACATCCTGCCGTATTGGGAGGACATCCCGGTCAAGGCGAAGTACGCCGCGGCGCATGTCGACGATATCCGCAAGCGGATGGCGGTGACATTCCCCGGCAAGGAGATCCTGATCGGCGAGACCGGCTGGCCGAGCCAGGGGCGGATGCGGGAGGGCGCATTGCCGTCGCGCACCAACCAGGCGCGGGTGGTGTCCGAGATCCTCGACCTCGCCAAGCGCGAGGGCTTTCGGGTCAACCTGATCGAGGCCTACGACCAGCCCTGGAAGCGCAAGCTCGAGGGCACGGTCGGCGGCAATTGGGGCCTGTTCGATTCGGTCAAGCGGCAGGTGAAATATCCGCCCGGCGTTGCTATCACGAACTATCCGGACTGGAAGCTGCAGATGGCGGGCGGCATGGCGCTGTCCGTCGCCACCTTCCTCGCGGCCTGGCTGACGCTGCGCCGCCGGCCCTGGACGCCGCGGCCGTCGGCCTGGATCGCGGTCGCCATTTCGGCGACGACGGCGGGGGCGCTGCTCGGGATTGCCGGCGACAAGATGTATTACGAGAGCTACGGCGTCGGCGGCTGGCTGCATTGGGGCGTGCTGCTCGCGGCGGGCATTGCCGCGCCACTGCTGACGGCGCATGCGCTGATCGCCGGGCGATCGCTGCCGACCTTCCTGGAGCTGGTCGGGCCGCGCGACTATCGCGGCAAGGGCGTGATCGGCGCGGTGCTGGCGATTGTGCTGATCATCACCACGGTGATTGCTGCCGAAACTGCGCTCGGCTTCACCTTCGATCCGCGCTACCGCGATTTCCCGTATGCCTCGCTGACCATGGCGGTGGTGCCATTCGCGCTGCTGACCATGCTCAATCGCCCGAAGGAAGGCATCCGGCCGCTCGCGGAATCCGTATTCGCCGGCCTGTTGGCGATTGCCGCCCTCTACACGGTCTACAATGAGGGTACGATCAACTGGCAGTCGGACTGGACCTGCGTGATGTACCTTTTGCTTGCCGCTACGCTGTGGCGGGCGCGGGCCGCGCAAAACCCAGGATAAACAGCCCGATCGCAAGCCCCGACAGCACGACGTTGTAGAGCACGATCCCGAGCCCCGCAGCGATCAAGCCGACGGTGAGCAGCACGATCGACGGCCGCGTCAGGTTGAGCACCGCGATTACCAGCGCGGTGATCCCGAACACCGAGTTCTTGAACAGTACGGTCGACAGCGCGCGAGCCTTGCAGAGCATGGTCTGCGTGCCGGCGTCGCAGGCCAGCGCAACGGGAGAGAACTCGATTGCTAGATAGCGCACGTAGAGCGCGTAGCCGACGGTGACGAAGCCCACGACCATCAGGAACTGGACCTGATACGGGGAGAGGCGGAACGGAGGTTTTGTCATCGCGGCACTATGGTCGGGATCGGGTTGCGGGACAAGCTCGGTCGGAGCATCGAAATCGGTTGAAAATCCGGCCGCAATCCCTTGGCTGACATGATTATTGGCTGTTCCGCCGGAACATCGAGGAGATCGTGGTCGGCTCCGGCTTTTTGTCCTCGGCGACCGGCTGCGGCAATGGCGGTGGTGCGACGGCGCGCTTCGGCACGGCCCGCCGATGCGATGGCGCCGGCTTGGCTCCGGCGGGCGGCTCGTTGAGGGCCAGCCGCTGTCCGTCATAGATCGCCGTCTCGCAGGTCCGCTGCACCAGGCTGAGGCCCGCGCAGATCCTGGCGGCGGTGCCGGCGTCGTTCAGCGGTCCCGCCACCAGGCGCAACTGCATGCCGAGCCCGTTGCTGTTCTCCTTGATCACGATGATCGGCCGCAGCGCCGCCAGCGGCGCGTTGGCCTTCGACTTCAATAGGCCGCGCCACAGCGCGCGCAGACCATTGACCGAATTGGCCGTGCCGAGATCGACGCCGAACTCGGTGCGGTGGATCTGTGCCTGCGGCGCATCGTCCTCGGAGTCCGGATCCGCTGTGATCACCAGCGGAGGGATCGGTGCGGCGGTGACATCGTTGGCGGTCGGCGGCTTGACCGCTTCGGTTGCCTTGTTCGCCGCAGGATCGAGCGATGCCAGGACCGGCTTGTCGGCAGGCGGCTTGTCCGCGATCGGCGCCGGCGCAGCGGGTCCATCCTCGGCGCTGGCCGCCGCGGCGCTCATCGGACTGGCGATCGATGCGGCGGACGCGGAATTCGGCGGCGAATTGTCGGAGGCTGGCCGCTTCTCTGCGGCGGCCTGCGGCTTGGCGGCCGCGAGTGCCGGTTTCTTGTCGGCCGTTGCCGGCTTTTCGGCCGCCGCAACCGGCATCTCGAGCGGCCCAGTCGCCTTGCTGTCGCCGGCTGCGGGCAGCTTGTCGATCGCCGCCGGCTTGTCCAATGCGACCGGCGTCGTCGTTGCGACAGCGGCAACGGTTGGCGCGGAGGCTGCGGGGGACGAGCTGGCGGTTGCGGGCGAGGCACCGGACGCCGCCGCCAAGGGCGATGGTGCCGCCGCTGGTGCCGGCGGCTGCCTGGCGATCGCGCCGGTCACGGAGTCGAGACCCTGCTCCAGCGTGGTGACGCGCGAATACAGCCGGTCGCGGTCGCCGTTGAGCGTATCGATCGCGGACGCCAGCCGGCGCGTCTCGTTGTGGCTCTCCTTCGCCAGCGTCTGCAACTGCTGGGCCTGTCGTGCAATGTCCGCGGCGGCGACCTGGTCGCGCCGCAGCGTCAGCGCCGACTGGTTGGCCATCACCGCGACGGTGACGGCGCCGACCGCGGCAACGCCCCACGAGCCGAGCCGCCACAGCATGCGGCGATCCAGAGCTTCCTCCTCGGCCAAAAAGCCGGTGGTGCTCTCGCTGTCGAATTCCGCCGCCAGATTGTCGCGATCTTTGGCCAAAGCCCGCTTGGCCCTCCTCAAGGCCCGCCGAATCACGAGGCAAAGATTAACAGGAAATGGACCGGGAACTTGAATCCGGAGCGCTACGGAGGCGAATCGGTTTCTTCTGCCGGGGAAAACAATTAAAGACGGCCTCGAAGAAAGCTTTGCGCAGCGAACTGCGCGCGACATCGAGGATTGCGAATGACTGCGCGAACGAGCCTGACAGTGGTGCTTGCGGCTGGCGAGGGCACGCGGATGCGCTCGTCGCTGCCGAAGGTGCTGCACCCGGTGGCCGGGCAGCCGCTGCTGGCGCACGTGCTCGACGCCGCGGCCTCCGGCGAGGGATCGCAGCTGGCGGTCGTGATCGGCCCGGACCATGAGGCGGTCGCCGCCGAAGCGCGGCGGGTGCGGCCCGACGCGCAGACCTTCGTGCAGCGCGAACGGCTCGGCACCGCGCATGCGGTGCTGGCGGCGCGCGAGGCGATCGCCCGCGGCGCCGACGACCTCTTGATCGCATTCGGCGATACGCCGCTGATCTCGGCCGAGACCTTTGCCCGTATGCGCGCGCCGCTGCGCGGCGGCGCGGCCCTTGCGGTGCTCGGCTTCCGTGCCGCCGACCCGACCGGCTACGGCCGGCTGGTGGTCGAGAACGGCAAGCTGGTTGCGATCCGCGAGCAGGCCGATGCCAGTGCCGAAGAGCGCAAGATCACGCTGTGCAATGCCGGCGTGATGGCGTTCGACGGCAAGAAGGCGCTCGCGATCATCGAGAAGATCGGCAACGCCAACGCCAAGGGCGAATATTATCTGACCGATGCCGTCGGCATCGTCAGGGAACTCGGACTGGAGGCCGTCGTGATCGAGACCAGCGAAGACGAAGTGCGCGGCATCAACACCAAGGCGCAGCTCGCCGAGGCCGAGGCCGTGATGCAGGCGCGGCTGCGCAAGCAGGCGCTCGAGGCCGGCGTGACCCTGATCGCGCCGGAGACGATCTATCTCGCCGCCGACACCAAATTCGGCAAGGACGTCACGATCGAGCCATTCGTGGTGATCGGTCCCGGCGTGTCGATCGACGACGGCGCCGTGATCCATTCCTTCTCGCACATCACCCAGTCCACGCTCGGCAAGAAGGTGGAGCTCGGACCCTACGCGCGGCTGCGGCCCGGCACTTCGCTCGGCGACGGCGTGAAGATCGGCAATTTCGTCGAGACCAAGGGTTCGAGGCTGGAGGCCGGCGTCAAGGTCAACCATCTCTCCTATGTCGGCGACGCCCATGTCGGTGCCAATTCCAACCTCGGTGCCGGCACCATCACCTGCAACTATGACGGCTTCCTCAAGCACAAGACGCTGATCGGCGAGGGCGCCTTCATCGGCACCAATACGTCGCTGGTCGCGCCGGTCACGATCGGCAAGGGCGCCTATATCGGCTCGGGCTCGGTGATCACCAAGGATGTTCCCGACGATGCGATGGCGCTCGAGCGCAGCGAGCAGTCCATCCGCGAAGGCGGCGCCGCGCGCTACCGCACGGCGAAGCTGAAGGAGAAGGCCGCGAAGGGGAAGTGACCTTCTCGCGACGTGATTCCGAGTCTCCACGAAGTTGTCGTCCCTGCGAAAGCAGGGACCCATACTCCGCGGCCGGCGTTGTGAACGGGACTCGTCGTTCCAGCATCGTGAAACAATAACCATCGGCGGTTATGGGTCCCTGCTTTCGCAGGGACGACACCGAATAGGTGGAACGGTCAGTGAGACATACGTCTGCGTCCCCCGTGCCCCGGTTCATGCCGCATTCTTCGCCTGGCCCTGATCGTCGAGGTTCTGCTGGACAGGTCCGAGCAGGATGCGCCGCTGCATCTCGTCAAAGGCGAGGTTTGCGTTCTTCTCCTGTGTGACCAGCGACAGCAGGATCGCGACCGCAAAGGATAGCGGCATGCTGATGATCGCGGGATTGCGCAGCGACACGAACCACCATTGATGCTCGACCGCGGCGAGCGGCTTGCCGAGAATGTCGACCTGGATGGTCGGGGACAGATAGATCAGCACCAGCGAGCTCAGTGTGCCGACGAGGATGCTCGCCACGGCAGCAGGCGTCGTGAAGCGGCGCCAGGTGATGGCGAGCACCAGCGAAGGGAAGTTGGCGGCGCAGGCGATCGAGAACGCAAGTCCCGCCATGAAGGCAACGTTCTGGCCTTCGAACGCGATGCCCAGACCGATGGCGAGGATGGAAATCAGGACGGTCGCGACCCGCGCGACCTTGAGCTGCTCGGCTTCCGAAGCGGTGCCGCTCCTGATCACATTGGTCCAGACGTCGTGGCAGAGCGTGGCGACGCCCGACAGCGTCAGCCCCGCGACGACGGCAAGCATGGTCGCGAACGCGACCGCGCAGATGAAGCCGAAGAACGCGTTGCCGCCGACGGTGAGTGCGAGCAGGGGCGCCGCCATGTTGCCGCCGCCGCCGGCCTTGGCCACCGCCTCGGCGCCGACCAGCACCATGGCGCCGAAGCCGATGATGAAGACCATGAGATGAAAGACGCCGATCAGGCCGGTGGCATAGAGGATCGACAGCCGTGCGGCTTTGGAATCCTTCACCGTCTAGGCCCGCATCAGCACATGCGGCATCGCGGCGGTTCCGAACATCAGTCCGAGCCCGAGCGAGATGGCATCCCATTGACCCGAGACCACCTTCGATCCCGGCTGCAGCACCTTGGTGCCGTATTTCTCGGACGCCGCGGCGAACAGCTTCAGCGGGTTCATGTCGAAATGGGTCAACACGAGGAGGGCGAGCAGGATGCCGCCGCCCATCAGCAGCACAGCCTTGACCACCTGCACCCAGGTCGTCGCCAACATGCCGCCGAACAGCACATAGACCAGCATCACGCTGCCGACGACGATGACCGACCAGGTGTAGGGCAGGCCGAACAGCAGTTTGATCAGCGATCCTGTCGCGACCATCTGGGCGATCAGGTAGAACAGGATCACGGCAAGTGTACCGATGGCGCCGGCGAGGCGCACCGGGCGCTGGCGCAGGCGATAGGCCACGACGTCGGCGAAGGTGAAACGGCCGACATTGCGCAATGGTTCGACGATCAGGAACAGAATGATCGGCCAGCCGACCAGCCACCCGATCGAATAGATCATGCCGTCGAAGCCGTTCGAGGTGACGATGCCGGCAATTCCGAGCAGGGCCGCGGCGCTCAGGAAGTCTCCCGCGAGTGCCCAGCCGTTCTGCCACGGCGTGACCTGGCCGCCGGCGGCAAAGAAGTGCTCGGTGGTGCGCGTGCGCCGCGCAGCCCAATAGGTGATCGCCAGCGTCAACGCCATGAAGGCGAAGAAGAACCCGATCGAAAGCGTGCTGCTGCCCATTTGCCTGTCCCCCTAGCGAAGCTCGCGAACGCCTGCGTCGAACACCCGGTTCGCCCACAGCACGTAGACCAGGCAGAGCACGAAGGAAGAGATGATGACGAGCGGGCCGAGCACGATGCAAAGCGACAGGCCGGGCATCAGGATGGTGCCGAGCAGCGGCTTGTCGAACGCGAAAAGCCCCATGAAGCCGAAATAGATCGCGATCATCGCGACGCTCAGAACGAGCGCGACGGTCAGCCGCTTCTTGGCCAGTTTCTTGGCCAGTTGCTCGGCCGCTTTCTTGGCCAATGCGCCGCCGCTCTGCGCCGGATCGGCATTGCCGGGAATAACCACGTTCATATCGGCCCCCTCAAAACTTCAGCGCGCTCTGCTTGCGCCAATCGGACGAGCTTCAGCCGGGGTCTGACGGAAGGGAACTATGGATTTTTGCAATCTGCTGTGCGCGGCTGCGGCACGACATCGGCCAGCGTGACCTGCATGTCGGGATCCTGCTTCAGGGTATTTTTCAGGAAGGCGCGGACGGCGCGGATGCGCGGGGCGAATTGCAGGTCGCTATGGACGTTGAGCCAGACCTCGCGAACGGTGCCGGCGAGAGTGGGCAGCACGGGTATCAGGTCGGGCCGGTCCCTGGTGGCAAAGCTCGGCAGCATCACGATGCCGAGGCCGCCCGCCGCGGCGTTCATCTGCGCGATCATGCTGTTGGAGTGGAAGGCGATTTTCGGCTCTTCGATGACGTCGGCGAGCCAGCGCACCGAATCGACCTGGATCAGGTCCTCGATATAGGACACGAACCAATGATCCTGCAGGTCGCGCAGGCTTGCGGGCATCCCATGGTTGTCGAGATAGTCCTGGCTCGCGAATAGCCCGAGCCGAAACTTGCCGATGCGCTCCGAGATCAGGCCGGGACCAGGTGGTCGGAAGAAGGACACGAACAGATCGGCCTCGCGCTTATGGACGTAGACCGTCTGGGCGGACGTGACGAGTTCGACGCTGAGCTGTGGCGCGGTGCGTCGCAGCCTGGCAAAGCGTTGCGCCAGATAGAGCGAGGCGATCCCCTCCATGGTGGCGAGCCGCACGGTCCCGACGAGCTCCTGGGTGTCGCTGGCGCTGGCCTCCTCGCGAATGGCGATCACCGCGCTCTCGACCCGCTCGGCATGACGCAACAGCCGCTCGCCGACCTCGTTGAGCTTGAGCCCGGTGCGGTGACGTTCGAACACCGCCACCCCGAGGGAAGCTTCCATCTGGGCGATGCGCCGGCTGACGGTGGAATGGTCGAGCCGCAGCCGCTTTGCTGTTTGGCTCAAATTCCCGGCGCGGGCGGCGCAGAGAAATACCCGCAGATCGTCCCAGTTGATCGTGTCGAACATCACCTGCCTCCCGGTTGCGGCCGTTGAAATTGCGGCCCTTGTCAGCAAAGCAATTCCCGTTCCAGCGCGTGGCGGTTCCGATCCTTCGCAAGCGACCTTGCGACAATTCCCATGCACGCCGGCAAGGCAGGGATGATACCGCTTCGCTCCCCTCATCCTAGCCGGGATTTTCGACATGCTCCCTCGTTTCAAGGCTGCTGCCGTCCACGCCGCGCCCGTCTTCCTCGACAGCTGGGCGACCACCGAAAAGGCGATCGCCATCATTCGCGAGGCGGCGAGGGCCGGCGCCGAGCTGATCGCGTTTCCCGAGACCTATATTCCCGCCTTTCCGGTCTGGGCCGCGCTGTGGCCTCCGATCGACAACCACGATCTGTTCGTGCGCATGGCGGAGCAATCGGTGCTGGCGGACGGACCGGAAGTGGCGCGGCTGTGCGCCGAGGCGCGCGCCCTCGGCGTCACCGTCTCGATCGGCATCAGCGAGCGCTCGGCCGTCAGCGTCGGGGGGCTGTGGAACTCGAACCTGCTGATCGGCGAGACCGGAGAAATTCTCATCCATCACCGCAAGCTGGTTCCGACCTTCTATGAGAAGCTGGTGTGGTCGTCCGGCGATGGTGCGGGCCTTAAGGTCGCGGAGACGCGGCAGGGCCGGATCGGCGGGTTGATTTGCGGCGAGAATACCAATCCATTGGCCCGCTTCGCGCTGATGGCGCAGGGCGAGCAGGTGCACATTTCGAGCTGGCCGCCGATGTGGCCCACCCGGCGCCCGGCAGGCGGCGGCAATTTCGACAACGTGGCCGCCAACCGCATCCGGGCCAGCGCCCACTGCTTCGAAGCCAAGGTATTCGGGATCGTCACCGCCGGCTACATGGACCAGGCGATGCGCGCCTTCCTCATCGAACGCGATCGAACGATCGCCGACGTGATCGACCAGACGCCACGTGCGGCGAGCTTCTTCGTCGATCCGACGGGCAGCGTCTTCGGCGATGCATTGCAGGACGAGGAGGGGATCGCCTACGCGGAGATCGATCTCAATCGCTGCGTCGAGCCGAAACAGTTTCATGACGTGGTCGGCTACTACAACCGCTTCGACATCTTTGGCGTGACGGTCGACCGCAGCCGGCTGACCCCGGCGCGATTCCGCGATGCAGATCAACCGATAGCGGATACGCAAAACGCGGCAATTCTGTCGATCGACGCCGACGCGGGTTTGAACGGGCAGGGGCGCGACTGCCGGAGCTGACGAAGAGCTGGTGCGGCCTCATACAATCCTTCGTCCGCTTGCGGGATCCGATGCGAACATCGAAGTCCGGCATTCTCGATAGCCCGTAAACCTGCACCGTTGCCAACGCGGGAATGTATGGCTACGCTTTACCCCGGGTAGGCTGCCAAACGCTTCTTCGATCGGCCGGACGCTCATGCCAAAATTCCTTCGCATCGGAGTCCATCAGTCGAACGTTTCCGGATACACGTCGAAGGCATGGTGCATTCGACGGGCCGGCTCGATGGTTTTCCTGAAGTGGGGCGCCGTGCAGGTTGATGGCGCGGGCGACGGGCGAAAGGTCTACTGGACGTTTCCACCGCAGGAGAAAACCATTCGCTGCCGCACGGTGCAGCGCGCTCAGGACTACACCAAGGCTGCCATCGCGCGGCGACGCAGCCATCGCTATGAACCGCTGGCTGGGAATATCGCGAACCGGCGCCGAACCGCCGATCGGGACTCGCAGCTCAAGCAGGCGCTCGCCACCATCCTCTATGTCGATATCGTCCGATCCACCGAAAAGGCCGCGCGGCTCGGCGACACGCGCTGGGCGACGGTGATGAATCACTACTACGTCGCTGTGCGCAGGGAGCTGAAGGCCTTGCGGGGGAAGGAAGTCGTGACGACGGGGGACGGGGTGCTGGCGACGTTCCGCGCGCCGGCAGCCGGGATCCGTTGTGCGACCGCGATCCGCGAGTCCGTGCGCACACTGGGGCTGGAGATCAGGGTTGGACTGCACGCTGGCGAATACCAGGTGAGTGGGGCGGAGGTGATAGGTCTTGCGTTTCACATCGGCGCGCGCGTCGCAGCGAAAGCGCGGGCCGGCGAAGTGCTGGTCTCGAGCGCCGTCAAGGACCTGATGTCAAAGTCCGAAATCCGCTTCAAGGACCGCGGCGCGCACCAGCTCAAAGGCGTGCCGGAGCGATGGCGGCTCTACCGGGTTGAGCATTAGGGCGTCCGGCAAGGATCGACGTCGGCGTTGCATCGCACTTTCCCGGATCGTGCTCTAGCTTTTGCGGGTCGAGATGTTCTCTCGAATCCGTTCCAGCCAGCCGATGATGGCGCCGAGCGCCTGATCGCCCTTGCCGAGAAGTCCCGCCAGCTCGCGCTCGGCACTGCCGCGCCGCGTGGAATCGGGCTCGGGCAGTGGCGGGAGGATGTGGGCGTAGTAGGTCTTGTCGAGCAGCCGGTGCAGCAGGCGTTCGCCCGGGAACGGTTCGTTGTTGTTCAAGGCACGGGCGCCCTTCAGGATGGTCCGGATATCATATTGCGTGGGGCTGATGTCCGGCACCTGCTTGGCGAGTTTGAGCAGCGTGTACACCGCGACCCGCGCGGTGCGGACCGAGCTGTCCATCGTGAAGATGATGTCGTTCGATGTTTCCACGAACTGGCCCATCAGGCCCAGATTGGTGCAGCCCGCGGGGACGGGATGCGGCCGGTCGCCCGCCGCGCGGGGCATGAACATCGCGGTGATGTAGGGCATCAAGGCGAGGCGGGCCTTGGTGTTCGCCACCACCGCATCCAGCTTGTCCTCGATGCCGAGGTGGTAGCAGAGCTCCGCCAGGATCTCGCGGCCGGTGCAGGCCGGCATCGGCTTCTTGACGTAGTTGCCCTCCTTGTCCATCAGCAATGCATAGACCCAGACCACCAGGACGTCCTTCGGCTGGGTCGGAAAGTGCGGCTGCCGGTTGCAGGTGAAGCTGAGCACCCAATCGGAGTCGGTGAAGGTGATGATCCCGCCGGTGACCGTCTTGCCGGAATAGGGATCGTTGACTGAAAGCTCCTTCAGCCGGTCGACGAAGGGCGACGGCTTGCAGGTGAGCGTGACCGACTCCCACATCGACTTGTCGACATTGCCGTAGAACTTCTCGGGCTTGCCGAAGATCGGCGATTTCTTCGCCAGGTTCGTCCACAGCGTCCAGTCGCTGGCTTGACCCGGATCATGCTTGCCGCGCTGAAGAACCGGAGCGTGGTCCATGTCGCCATAGGCGGTGCCCTCGGTCATCGATCCCGTAAGCGCGAAGACCAGGTCTTTCGGACCGACCGGAATGGTGGTGTCGGCGCCGCCCACCTTGGCGTGAATCGCGGTGACCGTGCGGGCATCGCCGTCGGCCTTGATGTCGAGATCGTGGGCGCGGGTATCGAACTGCACCTTGACGCCGCGCTCGCGCAGATGCGTCACCAGCGGACGGACGAAGCTGTCGAACTGGTTGTATTTCGGAAATACCAGCGCCGACATGTCGCTCAGCCCGTCGATCGCATCGAGGAAGCGATGCATGTAGAGCTTCATTTCGAGCAGGCTCTGCCAGTTCTCGAAGGCGAACATCGAGCGCCAGAGGAACCAGAAGTTGGTCTCAAGGAAGCCCGGGCTGAAGTACTGCTCGATGGTGATGTCGTCGAGATCCTCCTTGCGCTTAAGCAGCAGGCGGATCAATTCCCATTGCTGCGGCTTCGACAGGCCGAGCGTCGAGAAGTCGCGGATCTGGCCGCGCTTGTGCATCAGCCGCGCCTTGGAGAAGTTCGGATCGTTGTCGTTGACGAGCCGGTATTCGTCGAGAACGCTGTAACCCTCGGGCAATTCCAGCGCCTGGACGTCCTGGAACATGTCCCAGAGATTGTCGTAGTTCCAGTTCATCTCGCGACCGCCGCGAATGATGTAGCCGTTCTCGGGATCACCGGCGCCGTCGAGCGAGCCGCCCTCGATGTGCATGGTGTCGAGAATGGTGATGTCGTCGCCCTTAATGCCGCCGTCGCGGATCATGTAGAAGGCCGCGGCCAGTCCCGCGATGCCGCTGCCGATGATCCAGGCCTTGCGGGCTTCGACCGGCTGAATCGACACGGGACGGTTGCGCATGTAAGCGCCCATCATGTCCGGCGGCGGCAACGTGTTGTGGCTCCCGTTGTGCCAATAGCGCCTGGACGCGTCGGTTTCGACCTCGAAGGTGGGCGTGCCGGAAGCTGCGACATCAGTCATTGGCGACCTTTCTGCGTGATTGGCTTTCGCGATCTCCGTGGGGCCGATGTTGGCAGTTCGCCATGTCATTTTCTGGCCCGGGCCCGGTTGCGGCGAAGATGTCGCGGCGCGACCGGCGATGCTTCGTTAAGGGAGGGTGTCGCGGAGCCGGCAAATTTTCAGTGATTTGGGGAGGTCGACCGGATCGCCGCGCGCCGGTCCGGGATCGCAGGTGCGTCTCTACCGCGCGCCGAGGATGCGCTGTCATGGCGTGCCGCCGAGCACCTTCTGGGAGCGCCGACTACCTCCGGCGTCGGCTGGCCTCGCCGAAAGGCGTTAATGACGTATTGATACGGTTAACGGCGTTTGCCGTCTGCGGTTTCATCGCTCTTAGGAGGCGGCGAGGCAAAACACGTCATGCGCAAACATGCTGCGACCGCTTTGATTGGAGTCTTTTGCAGCCTGGTGACGTACTTCAGCGCCGCACGACTCTGCCAATGGGCCGAGACCGGACAGCTGGCGGTGCTGTCCCGGAAGACACACGACCAACCTGAGTTCGTTTCCTGGGGCGACGATCGGCTCAGCTTCGTGCTGCTGTTCGCGCTCAATCTGTTATTCCTCAAGAACGGACTGCACGGCATGCTGGTTACCTGCCGCGACGTCTGGCTGCGTGGCCGAGGATGGGAACCGTGAGCGCGCGGCTGATCGCTGGATTGATCAAGGTGCTGCTCGGAGGTCTGCTCACGGCCGGTCCGCCGCTCGTGTCGGTCGCGCGCGGCAACGAAACTTCGAGCGTCAGTGCACGACGCGAGGCGCTTCGCGAATGGAGCAGCCTTGCCAATGGACGCACGGATTTTGAAATTTCCGATCCGGCCCTGGTGCCAAGGATGCTCGCGCTTGCGGCCGAGCAATCCGGCTGCAAATACATGGATGACATCGAAAAGTTGCCGGTTCGCTTCATGAAAGTGGCCGGGCACCGTCTCGCGCTGATGTTCTGTCGGCTTTCGGTGACCGGATCGCATCGCGCGTTCGATCTTTCCGACGTCAGCAGACCAAAGCCAATGGAGTTTCCGTACGTCGCGCTGAACGGCTTCGGTACGACGGACACTCCGGGTTTCATCACATGGAGGGAGGAGGCCGGCTTGTTTCAGGCCGAAACCGGATCGGACCTGTGTCCCAGCCGACACCTGCGGCATGTCTATCGGCTGGACGTGACCAATCGCGAAAGCTTTGTCGTGGTTCGCGTCGAGGTCAGCGCGCCTGCGTGCGGCGCGGGTCAAGAATGGACCACGATTTGGGAGGCGAAACCGTGGCCAGCGCCGGCGGATCCCCGCTGACGCGCTCTTGCCAAAATGGTTAGCCCCGATTAACCAGCCTTTCGCATCAACCTTGCCGTTTAAGACTGTCGCAATCGGCAATAATTATTGAGTATCTTGCGGCCGGCGATTCCCGTTAAGGGACCGTGTCGCCGCTTTGGCAAATTTTCGGCGATTTTTGGGGACATTGAACCGCATGTGCGGCATCGTCGGCATTCTTGGACGCGCTCCGGTCGCGGAGCAATTGGTGGATTCGCTCAAGCGGCTGGAATATCGCGGCTATGATTCCGCGGGTGTCGCCACGCTGGAGAATGGCGGCCTGGCGCGGCGCCGCGCCGAGGGCAAGCTGAAGAACCTCGAAGCCCGGCTCGAGGCCAAGCCGCTCGGCGGCCACACCGGCATCGGCCACACCCGCTGGGCCACGCACGGCCGGCCGACCGAGAACAACGCGCATCCGCACGCCACCGAACGCGTCGCCGTGGTGCATAACGGCATCATCGAGAATTTCCGCGAGCTGCGCGAGGAGCTCGAGGCCAAGGGCGCGGCGTTCTCGACCGAGACCGACACCGAGGTCGTGGTGCATCTGGTCGACAACCTGCTCAAGGGCGGCGTCAAGCCGATCGAGGCGGTGAGGGCGGTGCTGTCGCAGCTGCGCGGCGCGTTCGCGCTCGGCTTCATCTTCGCCGGCGAGGACGATTTGATGATCGGCGCGCGCAACGGCCCGCCGCTCGCGGTCGGCCATGGCGAGGGCGAGATGTATCTCGGCTCCGATGCGATCGCGCTCGGGCCGTTCACCGACACGATCAGCTATCTCGAGGACGGCGACTGGGTGGTGCTGAACCGCAAGGGCGCCACGATCTTCGACAAGGACAACGCCATCGTCCACCGCGAGGCGATCAAGCACACGACGGCGACGGCGCTGGTCGACAAGGCGAACTACCGCCACTTCATGGCGAAGGAGATCCACGAGCAGCCGGAAGTGGTCGGACACACGCTCGCGCGTTACGTCGACATGGCGACCGAGCGCGTCACCATGCCGGTGAAACTGCCGTTCGACTTCAAGGATATCCAGCGCATCTCGATCACGGCCTGCGGCACCGCGAGCTATGCCGGCTTCGTCGCGAAATACTGGCTGGAGCGGCTGGCGCGGCTGCCGGTCGAGCTCGATGTCGCCTCCGAATTCCGCTACCGCGAGGCACCGCTGCGCAAGGGCGATCTTGCGGTCTTCATCTCGCAGTCGGGCGAGACCGCCGACACGCTGGCGGCGCTGCGCTACGCCAAGGCGCAGGGCGCGCACACGCTCTCGGTTGTCAACGTGCCGACCTCGACGATCGCGCGCGAGAGCGAGACCGTGCTGCAGACGCTCGCCGGCCCCGAGATCGGCGTCGCCTCGACCAAGGCGTTCACCTGCCAGCTGATGGTGCTGGCCTCGCTCGCGGTCGCCGCCGGCAAGGCGCGCGGCGAGCTGTCCGATGCCGACGAGGCCAAGCTGGTGCATGGCCTGGTCGAGATCCCGCGCCTGATGTCGGAAGCGCTCACCACCGAAGTGCAGATCGAGAAGCTGGCGCGCGAGATCTCGAAGTCGCGCGACGTGCTCTATCTCGGCCGCGGCACCAGCTATCCGCTGGCGCTGGAAGGCGCGCTGAAGCTGAAGGAAATTTCCTACATCCACGCCGAGGGCTATGCCGCCGGTGAGCTCAAGCACGGGCCGATCGCGCTGATCGACGAGCACATGCCCGTCGTGGTGATCGCGCCCTACGACAAGGTGTTCGAGAAGACCGTCTCCAACATGCAGGAGGTCGCCGCCCGCGGCGGCAAGATCATCCTGATGACCGACGCCAAGGGCGCGGCGGAAGCGACGATCCAGTCACTGGTGACGATCGTGATGCCGGATATGGGGGCGACCTTCGCGCCGATCGTCTACGCCGTTCCGGTGCAGCTGCTCGCCTATCATACCGCTGTCGTGATGGGCACCGACGTCGATCAGCCCCGGAATCTGGCCAAATCGGTCACGGTCGAATAGTCGCAAGCCGCGGCTTCACGCGGCCCTTCAAAAAGCTGCTAGAATGGCTTAGCTGGGTGTGGACTACGGCCGCTCCGACGCCGCTTCGACGACCTTGGAACCGCAATGACCTCCAACCAAGTGCCTCCCGCCTCGACCGGTGAATTGCCCCCGGATGCCCCGCGCGGGCTGATGGCGCGGTTTCGCAACTATTTCCTCACCGGCCTCGTGGTGGCCGGGCCGGTTGCGATCACCCTGTATTTGACCTGGTGGTTCGTGAACTGGGTCGACAATCTGGTCCGCCCGTTCGTGCCCACGGCCTACCGGCCGGAAACCTATCTGCCGTTCGGACTGCCGGGTTCCGGCCTGATCGTCGCGGTCATCGCGCTGACGCTGCTCGGCTTCCTCACCGCCAACCTGATCGGGCGAACCCTGGTCGATCTCGGCGAACGGCTGCTTGGCCGCATCCCTGCGGTGCGCGCGATCTATCGCGGCCTGAAGCAGGTGTTCGAAACGCTGTTCTCCGGCAACGGCTCGAGCTTCCGCCGCGTCGGCCTCGTCGAGTTTCCCTCGCCCGGTATGTGGTCGATCGTGCTGATCTCGCAGGCGCCGAGCACCGAGCTCGCCGCCAGCTTCCCCGGAGAGGAGGAGCATATTTCGGTGTTCCTGCCGTGCGCGCCGAACCCGACCACCGGCTTCTTCTTCTATGTGCCGAAGAGCAAGATCATCGAGATCGAGATGAGCACCGAGGATGCCGCGACGCTGATCATGTCGGCCGGCGTGGTGCAGCCCGGCGCCAACGACCAGAAGCGCACCGCGGCGCTCGCCGGCATGGCCAATGCCGCGCGCATCGCCAGCCAGGCCTCGACCAACCACGCCTCGCTGCAGCCGGCCACACAGCCCGCGCCGGCGAAGGTGGAGTAGGGGGCCCAGCTCCATCCCCGTCATTGCGAGCGAAGCGAAGCAATCCATGGCTCCGCACATGCGGAACGATGGATTGCTTCGCTTCGCTCGCAATGACGGCGGGAAGGGCGGTGAGCACACCTAAATCAGCGTGTCGTAGAGGTCGTTCCAATCTGGATTCTGCTCCTCGATCAACGTGATCTTTTTCGCGCGACTGCCGGCCTTGATTTGTTTTTCCCGAGTGATCGCGTCGTACATTGTTTCGTGCAATTCGTACCAGACTAGGATCTTGCAACCGTATTTCGCCGAGAAGCCCTTCACGAGCCCTTCGCGGTGGTGGAAGGCTCGGCTCGGAAGATCCGAGGTGACGCCAGTGTACAGGGTCCCATGACGCCTGCTGGCGAAGATGTATACGCACGGTTGCTTCATGGTACTCTTCCAACCATTAGGTTACATCGTCATTGCGAGGAGCGATAGCGACGAAGCAATCCATGGCTCCGCACATGCGGAACGATGGATTGCTTCGCTGCGCTCGCAATGACGGCGGAGGGAGCGTCACCCCGCGCCGATCAGCGGCACGGCCTCGTCGCGTTCGTAGAGGTAGAGCAGGACGCGCAGCGCTTCGCCGCGTTCGCCCTTCAGCTTGGGATTGTCCTTCATGATCCGCAGCGCCTCGTCGCGGGCCTGGGTGATCAGCTGGCCGTGCACCTCGGAGCGCGCGATGCGGTAGCCGGGCAGGCCGCTCTGGCGGATGCCGAGCACATCGCCTTCGCCGCGCAGCTTCAGATCCTCCTCGGCGATCCGGAATCCATCCGTGGTCTCGCGGATCACTTTCAACCGCGCCTTCGACATCTCGCCGAGCGGCTCCTTGTAGAGCAAAAGGCAGGTCGAGGCTTCCGAGCCGCGGCCGATGCGCCCGCGCAATTGATGCAGCTGCGCAAGCCCGAAACGTTCGGCGTTCTCGATCACCATGATGGTCGCCGCGGGCACGTCGACGCCGACCTCGACCACCGTGGTTGCGACCAAGAGGCCGATCTCGTGCGCGGCGAATTGCGCCATCACGCGATCCTTCTCGGTGCCCTTCATCTGGCCGTGCACGAGGCCGACACGATCGCCGAACCGCTTCTGCAAGCTCTCGAAACGTTCGGTCGCGTTGGTGAGATGCTCGGTGCGCTCGGCCTCGGACTCGTCGACCAGCGGGCAGATCCAGTAGACCAGCTTGCCGGCGGCGAGTGCGCGGCCGACGCCGTCCATGACGTCCTCGATCCGGCTCATCGGCACGGCGCGGGTGTCGATCGGCTGGCGGCCGGCGGGCTTTTCGCGCAGCTCGGAGACGTCCATGTCGCCGAAGTAAGTCAGCACCAGCGTGCGCGGAATCGGCGTGGCGCTCAGCACCAGCACGTCGACGGCCTCGCCCTTGGAGGTCAGCGCGAGGCGCTCGCGCACGCCGAAACGATGCTGCTCGTCGACCACGGCGAGCGCCAGCGCCTTGTAGATCACATCGTCCTGGATCAGCGCGTGGGTGCCGACCAAAAGATCGATCTCGCCGGCCTCAAGCTGTGCCAACAGCTCGCGGCGCTCCTTGCCCTTCTCGCGGCCGGTGAGGATGGCGACGCGTAGGCCGGCGCTCTCGGCGAGCGGCGCGATGGTCTTGATGTGCTGGCGCGCCAGGATTTCGGTCGGCGCCATCAGCGCGGCCTGCTTGCCGGCTTCCGCGACGGCAGCAGCTGCCAGCAGCGCCACCACGGTCTTGCCGGAACCGACATCGCCCTGCACGAGGCGCAGCATCCGCACCGGTTGTTGCAGGTCCGCGATGATTGCCGCGACCGCGTCTTGCTGCGACCTGGTCAGCGCATAGGGCAGGGCATCGATGATCTTCCTGCGCAGATGACCATCGCCGGCGTTGCGCACGCCGGCTGGGCGGCGCAGCGTGGCGCGGATCAGGGCGAGCGCGAGCTGGCCGGCGAGCAGTTCGTCGAACGCGAGCCGCGACCAGAACGGGCCGTCGGGCAGGATGTCGGTCAGCTCGACCGGCACATGCACGCGGGTCAGCGCCTCCCTGATCGCCGGGAAGTTGCAGCGGCGCAGCACCTCGGGGCTGATCCATTCCGGCAGATCCGGCAGCCTGGTCAGCGCCTGCGCGATCGCGCGGCGGAGCGAGCCGATCGCAAGCCCCTCGGTCAGCGGATAGACCGGATCGATGCCGGACAGTTTTGCAAAGCCCGCTTCATCGACGACACGATCGGGATGCACGATCTGCGGGATGCCGTCATACATCGCCAGCGTGCCGGAGACGTAGCGCTTCTCGCCAACCGGCAGCAGCTTCTCGACATAGCCGGGCTGGGCGCGGAAGAAGGTCAGCACGACGTCGCCGGTGTCGTCGCTGGCATAGACGAGGTAGGGCGTGCGCGAATTGCGCGGCGGCGGCGGGCGATGGCGGTCGACGGTCACCTCGAGCGTCACCATGGTTCCGACCGCGGCGTCGCGGATCTTCGGCCGGGCGCGACGGTCGATCACGCTCGCCGGCAGATGCAGCAGCAGGTCGACCAGCCGCGGCGTCTCGCTGCGGTCGAGCAGATAGCGCAGCAGCTTGTCCTGCTTCGGGCCGACCCCTTGCAGGGTCGTGACCTGGGCAAACAGCGGATTGAGCAGGGCTGGGCGCATCGACGAATCCAAGACCGTTTCACACCGTCATGCCCGGCCTTGTGCCGGGCATCCACGTCTTTTTTTGGAGCTGATGTCGGCCGGGTCCCGTCTACAAGGCTTCGACGGGCGCGCAAGCCCGGTGACGGCATGCGCCCAGGGAAACCCCAAAACGCAGCGAATGAGGGCTGACATCGGCCTTCGCCATGGCTATATCAACCCCGCCCGGCACGTCCGGGCTTTTGGCGTTGGATGGATTTTGGGACATGACGGGATCGACACGATCGAGCAGCGGGCTCGATGACCGCCGCAAGCGGCTTTTGTTTCGCTGCTGGCACCGCGGCACCCGGGAGATGGACCTGATCCTCGGCCGCTTCGCCGACGCGACCATTGGCGAGCTGTCCGACCACGAGCTCGGCGAGCTCGAGCATCTGATCGAGGTGCCGGATCCCGACCTCTATGCGGCGCTGACCGGCGACAAGGTGCTTCCCGCAGAGTACGCGACCGCGCTGTTTGCCCGCATCAAGGCATTTCGGGTCGCGGATCCCAGCGCATGAAACAGCCGATGAAATCACCGGCCGCGATGCTCGCGCCCGGCCGGGTGCTGACCATCGCCAACGTCGCCGAGGGCGCCGAGGAGCTCGTCATCTCGGATCTGGCGCGCGCCATCGCGGCGCAGCCGAAGCGTCCGGCGGTGAGCCTTGCCGTGGTGTGCCGCGACGGCGCGCGGATGCAGCAGCTCGCCCGCGCGCTGGAGTTCTTCGCACCCGACATCGCCGTGATGCAGGTTCCGGCCTGGGACTGCCAGCCCTATGACCGCGTCTCACCGCATTCCGGCATTTTGGCGCAACGCCTGACCGCACTGGCAAAACTGTCGCGGCTGGTCGGCAGCGACAAGCCGCTGATCGTGCTCACGACCGTGAACGCTGCCGTGCAGCGCGTGCCGGCGCGCGATCAGGTCGCGGCGCAAGCGCTGTCGGTTGCGCCCGGCAATGTGGTGCCGATGGATTCGGTCGTGGCCTGGCTCGAGCACAATGGCTACACCCGTTCGTCAACGGTGCGCGAGCCCGGCGGATATGCGGTGCGCGGCGGCATCCTCGATCTGTTTCCGGCCGGCCTCGACCAGCCGGTGCGCTTCGACTTCTTCGGCGACAGCCTGGAATCGATCCGCACCTTCGATGCTGAGACCCAGCGCACGCTGCTCGACATGCGCGGGCTCGATCTCGTGCCGGTCTCGGAATTCCAGCTCACCACCGAGACCATCCGGCGTTTCCGCATGGGCTATGTCGCCGCGTTCGGCGCGCCGGAGCGCGACGATCAGCTTTATGAAGCCGTGTCCGAGGGACGGCGCCATCCCGGCATGGAGCATTGGCTGCCGCTGTTCCAGGAGCGGATGGACACGCTGTTCGATTATCTCGACGGCGCGACGGTTGCGATCGAGCCGCAGGGCGAGGACGCCGCGCGCGAGCGGTTCTCGCAGATCGTTGACTACTATGACGCGCGGCGCGAGGCGCTGGAGCATCCGGGCAGCGGCGCGATCTACAAGCCGCTGCCACCGGACCAGCTCTATCTGACCGAGGCCGAATGGACCAAGCTGCTCGGCGATGCGCCGCTGGCGCGGTTGACGCCGTTCGCGGTGCCCGAAGGCACGCCCGACGTGTTCGACGCCGGCGCGCGGCAGGGCCGCAATTTCGCCCCCGAGCGCGCCGACAGCAACGTCAACGTGTTCGAGGCCGTGGTCGGTCATGTCGGCGCGCTGCAGTCGCAGCGCAAGAAGGTGGTGATCGCGCTGTGGAGCGAGGGCTCGCGCGACCGCATGGGCGCGATGCTGCGCGACCACAAGCTGCTCAACACCACCAGCGTCAACACCTGGCGGATCGTGCAGGCGACACCGCGCAACGAGACCATGCTGGCCGTGCTCGGCATGGAATCCGGCTTCGAGACCGACGAGTTCGCCGTCATCAGCGAGCAGGACATTCTCGGGGACCGCCTGGTGCGGCCGCGCAAGGCGAGCCGCAAGCTCGACAATTTCATCTCGGAGGTGACGAGCCTTGCGACCGGCGATCTCGTGGTCCATGTCGAGCACGGCATCGGCCGCTTCGTGGGCTTGCAGACGCTCGAAGTCTCCGGCGCGCCGCATGATTGCCTCGAGTTGCATTATGCCGCCGAGACAAAACTGTTCCTGCCGGTCGAGAACATCGAGCTGTTGTCGCGGTACGGCTCCGATAGCGCCAATGTCGAACTCGACCGTCTCGGTGGCGGCGGCTGGCAGGCCCGCAAGGCCAAGCTGAAGAACCGGATTCGCGAGATCGCGGGCGAATTGATCAAGATCGCGGCCGAACGGCAGCTGCACGAGGCGCCTAAATTCCCGCTGCAGCCGCACGTCTATGACGAATTCTGCGCGCGCTTCCCCTATGAGGAGACCGAGGATCAGCTCGGGGCCATCACCTCGACCTTGAAGGACCTCGAAATCGGCCGCCCGATGGACCGCCTGATCTGCGGCGACGTCGGCTTCGGCAAGACCGAGGTGGCGCTGCGCGCCGCGTTCGCCGTGGCGCTGGAGGGCAAGCAGGTCGCGGTCGTGGTGCCGACCACGCTCTTGGCGCGTCAGCACTCACGGACCTTCACCGAGCGCTTCCGCGGCTTCCCGGTCAATATCGCGCAGGCCTCGCGGCTGGTGTCGACCAAGGAGCTCAACCAGGTCAAGAAGGGGCTCACCGACGGCAATGTCGACATCGTCGTCGGCACCCATGCGCTGCTTGGCAAGGCCATCAAGTTCAGGGATCTCGGCCTGCTGATCGTCGACGAGGAGCAGCATTTCGGCGTCAGCCACAAGGAGCGGCTGAAGCAGCTGCGCGCCCAGGTCCATGTGCTGACGCTGTCGGCAACCCCGATCCCGCGCACCCTTCAACTTGCATTGACCGGCGTCCGCGAGCTCTCGATCATTGCCTCGCCGCCGGTCGATCGCCTTGCGGTGCGCACCTTCGTCGCGCCGCACGATCCCCTGATGATCCGCGAGGCGCTGCTGCGCGAACGCTACCGCGGCGGGCAGGCGTTCTATGTCGTGCCGCGGATCGAGGACCTCGCCGGCGTCAAGGACTTCCTCGACAAGAACGTACCGGAGATGAAGGTCGCGGTCGCCCACGGCCAGATGCCGCCGACCGTGATCGAGGACATCATGTCCGCGTTCTACGACGGCAAGTACGACATCCTGCTGTCGACCACGATCGTCGAGTCCGGTCTCGACATCCCGAACGCCAACACGCTGATCGTGCACCGCGCCGACATGTTCGGCCTTGCCCAGCTCTACCAGCTGCGCGGCCGCGTCGGCCGCTCCAAGCTGCGCGCCTATGCGCTGTTCACGCTACCGGCGCAGCAGAAGATCACGGCGCAGGCGGAGCGGCGGCTCAAGGTGCTGCAATCGCTGGAGACGCTGGGCGCCGGCTTCCAGCTCGCCTCGCACGACCTCGACATCCGCGGCGCCGGCAATCTGCTCGGCGAAGAGCAGTCCGGCCACATCAAGGAAGTCGGCTTCGAGCTGTACCAGTCGATGCTGGAGGAGGCGATCGTCAACCTCAAGGCCGGCGTCGCCGAGCCGGCTGCCGACCGCTGGTCGCCGCAGATCACGATCGGCATGCCGGTCCTGATCCCCGAGGACTATGTCAACGACCTCAGCGTGCGGCTGTCGCTGTATCGTCGGCTCGCCGATCTCGACACCGACGAGGACATCGACGCCTTTGCCGCCGAGATGCGCGACCGCTTCGGCGTGCTGCCGGACGAGGTGCGCTATCTGTTCAAGGTCGCGGCGATCAAGGCCTATTGCCGAAGGGCCAATGTCGGGAAGGTCGATGCCGGCCCGAAGGGCGCCGTGATCGCATTCCGCGACAACAGCTTCGCGCATCCGGAGCGGCTGGTGAGCTTCATTCGCCAGCACGGCCAGGCCGCCAAGGTGCGGCCCGATATGAAGGTGGTGTTCTTCCAGGAGTGGGATACGCCGGAAGAGCGCCTCGCCGGCACCACCGAGATCCTGCGCCAGCTCGCCAACCTCGCGGAGAGCAAGAAGGCGGCCTGACACGCGGTTTGACGCAAGCCCCCGCTCAGGATCGGATCAAATAGGGCGCAACGTGGTCGTCGAGCAGTTTCAGGAACTGCTCGGCGAGAACGCTGAGTTCGCCGATCGTCGGCTTGAGGACGCCGACCTCGTAGTGGATCGCCGGCGCGAGGGGGCGGACCACGAGCGCGCTCGCACCGCTGGTTCGCCTGAGCGTTTCGGACGCGCTGAGCGCGTCGACGAGGCAGACACCCGCGCCATCGATGACGAGGTTGAGCGCGACGGCAAAGAATTCACACTCGATCGCCGGATGAAACGGCGTACCACTGGCTTCGAAGGCGCGCGATACCGCGGCATAGGTCGATCGGCTCTGCGAGGTGATGATCAGATCATGCCGTTCGAGAAGATCGGGAGTGACGACTTTCCGTTCAGCCAGTGCATGCGTTGCAGGCATCACGCAGTCGAGCGACATCCGGTAGCGCCGCAACACGACATTGGTGCGGTCGAACGGCGGCTCGGCGACTCCGAAGTCGAATGCACGCGCCGAGACCAGGCTCCGGACATTCTCGGAGCTTCGGGTCAGGAGCCTGATCGTTGTTGACGGGCGCTCGCGCTGGAAGCGGCTGACGACGCCCGGAAGCCAGACTATCCCAGGTCCCGGACTCGCGATCGTCAGAACGCCGCGCTTGCCTGCGGAGATTCCGGCAGCGGCGTCCTCCAGTTCGGCAAACCCGGCGAGCGCGCGGATCGCTTCATTGTGCAGCAGATGCGCCTCCGGCGTAGGCACGATATGGCGGCTCTCCCGGCGAAACAGCGCAAACCCGACATCCGCCTCCAGCCGTTTCAAGGCCGTACTCACAGCCGGCTGCGATATGCCGAGTGCGCGCGCGGCCTCGGTTGCCGATCGATGCTGCATAACAGCATGGAAAATCTCAACAAGACGACGATCCATAACCAATATCTATATATCGTTTCGATGCTGCTCGTGGTATGAGCATGGAGGGAAACGCCAATAATACAAGGAATTTTCGCACATCACGCCGGCGAAATTCCAGATAATGTTACCGCAATCTGAGCGTGACGAGCATTGGCATTATATTTGCTTATGTTTCGGGATGAACTCGTCTGGAGGGTCTGCGGGGATGAACATTAGCCACGCATCATGCGCCGCGTCGGTCCTGGCCGCCGAGGCGGTGGTCAAACGCTTCGGCGCCCACACCGTACTGAACGGCGTGGACCTTGCGCTGGGCACCGGGCAGTCGACCTGCATCATCGGTCCAAGTGGCTCCGGCAAGACGACCCTTCTGCGATGCATGGCGCTGCTGGAGGCTCCTTCGGACGGGCGCGTCGTGATGGAGGGGGCGACGGTCTCGCAGGCCCGGCCATCGTCGGATGTGCGGCTCGCTGCCCGCAAGGTGCGGCCGGAAATCGGAATGGTGTTCCAGCAGTTCAATCTGTGGCCGCACATGACTGTGCTGGGAAATATCATCGAGGCCCCGATGCGCGTGCGCGGCGTCAGCCGGGATGAGGCGGTCGTCACGGCCGAACGGCTTCTTCAGAAGGTCGGCATGGAGGCGAAGCGCGATGCCTATCCGGCCAGGCTGTCCGGAGGCCAGCAACAACGCGTCGCGATCGCCCGGGCGCTTGCCATGCAGCCGAAGATACTCCTGTTCGACGAGCCGACGTCGGCTCTCGACCCCGAACTTCGCCGCGAGGTGCTGCAGGTCATGCGCACGCTCGCGCTCGAAGGCATGACGATGCTCGTGGTGACGCACGAGATGGGCTTCGCCCGGCGCGTGGCAAGCCATGTCGTGTTCATGGACGAGGGGATGATCGTTGAGCACGGCACGCCCGCCGCCTTTTTCGAACGTCCGACGACCGAGCGCGCCAAGCGCTTTCTCAATCAGTTTGACGAGTGATCACTGCAAGACAGGAGATTGAAGCTCATGCCAAATCTGCGCCGACTTGCCTTCGTTTGCGCGCTCTTTCTCTCGATGACGCCGGCGGCTGCCCAGCAGACGCAATCGCGCCTCTACGAGATCACCAAGAGCGGGGTACTCAGGGTCTGCATCTGGCCCATGTACTATTCGATTTCGTTCCGCAATCCGGATAGCGGACAGCTCGAGGGGATCGACATCGACCTCTCCAAGGAGCTGGCAAAGGACATGGGCGTGAAGCTGGACTATGTGGAGACCAGCTTTGGCAGTTTCATCGCCGACCTGCAGGCCAACAAATGCGATCTCGGCATGTTCGGCGTCGGGGCGACGATGAAGCGTGCGCAGGCCGTCGCGTTCTCGGACCCGTATCTGACGAGCGGCGTCTATGCCGTCGTGCGCAAGGGCGGCCCGATCACATCCTGGGCGGATATCGACAAGCCGGGCGTCAACGCCGGCGTCTCGCTCGGCAGCTATGTCGAGAACTTCATGCGGTCCTACTTCAAGAACGCCAAGACCATCGCGGTTGCACCCCCGGCCACGACCCCGGCTGAGCTGATGGCGCAACGCGTCGACGTCGTCATGACCGATTATCCGGCCTCAATCAAAATGAATGCCCAGTTCGACTGGACCACGACGGTCGCGCCGCCGGAAAACCTGTCCGTGACGCCCTACGCGTACGTCATGAACCAGGGTGACCAGATCTGGCTGAACTACGTGAACCTGTTCGTTCGCACCATCAAGCTCGACGGCCGCCTCAAGGCCGCCGCCGAGAAGAACAAGCTCGGACCGATCGTCGCGCCCTGAGACATCAGATGCAAAGCTACAGCTTTCGCTGGGACGTCATCCCGAACAATCTGGGTTTTCTTGCCTCCGGCATGGAAATGACCCTGTTCATTTCAATTGTCACGCTCGTGGTGGCGACCCTGTTGGGGCTCGTGATCGCGATCATGCAGATGTCCCGCTTCCGCTTCGCGCGCGTCATCGCGCTTTCGGTCGGCGAAATCGTCCGCAATACGCCAATCCTCGTGCAGCTGCTGTGGGTCTATTACGTGCTGCCGATTGTCTTCAATGTGAGGATCGATGCGCTGGCCGCGTCGATCCTCGGTCTCTCGCTCTATTCGGCGGTGTTCATCTCCGAGGTCTTCAGAGCGGGCATCCAGACCGTTCCGGTCGGGCACCGCGAAGCGGCGCAGGTGCTCGGCCTGACGCCTGCGCAGAGCTTTGTGCGGATCGTTGGCCCGCAGGCGATCCGCAGCGTGCTGCCGCCGCTGGCCGCCAATTTCGTCCAGCTCATCAAGTATTCCTCGCTTGCGTCCGTGGTGTCGGTTGGCGAGGTCACGCGGCGCGGCATGGAGTTGTCGTCCTCGACGTTCAGGCCGCTGGAAATATTCACCTTCATCGCGGTGGTGTATTTCGCGATCTGCTGGCCGCTCACCCACTCAATCCGCATATGGGAAGCGCGCCTTGCACGACGTTGATCAAGTTCGCCGCGCGGTTTCGAGCGATCGGACCAGACAGGTCGTCGAGCTGGCGATGCGGCTGATCGGAGTGCCGTCGCCAAATCCGGACGGCGACACGCGCGCCGTGGCGGCGCTGGCGGCCGATCTTCTCAGGGCGCATGTGCCGGGCGTTGCGGTTGAGCTGCATCCGGGGACCGCCGAGATCGTCAACGTCGTCGCGCGGATCAAGGGCCATGCGCCCGGCCGCCGCATCGTGTTCAACGGCCATCTCGACACCTATCCGTTGGGCGAGCGGATGAGCTGGTCGGTCAATCCCGACGGAGAGGTCGTAGGCGGCCGCCTTTACGGCCGCGGCGCTGCCGACATGAAGGGCGGCATCGCGGCATCGATGGCCGCGATGGCCGCATTGTCCGAGCAACGCGAGGCATGGGCGGGAGAGGTGGTGCTGACGCTCGCCGGCGACGAGGAAAGTATGGGTCCGTACGGGACCAAATACCTGCTCGACCAGGTCCCCCATGCCAGCGGCGACGCCGTAATCATTGGCGACGCCGGTTCACCGATGGTGCTGCGCTTCGGCGAGAAGGGATTCCTCTGGATCGAGATCGAGGCGGAGGGCAGCGCGGCGCACGGCGCGCATGTCCATCTCGGCATCAATGCGATCGATCGCTTGCGCGAAGCGCTGGACAGAGTGAGTGAGCTGCGCAGCCTGGCGGTTGCAATGCCGGTCAATGTCGCCGACGCCATCCGCCGTGCAAGGCCTGTCTCCGAACCGCTGTGCGGCGCCGGCGAAGCCGACGTCCTGTCGAGCGTCACGGTCAACATCGGAACGGTGAGCGGCGGTTCGTCACCGAACCTGGTGCCGAGCCAGGCGCGAGCGGCCATCGACCTGCGTCTGCCGGTCGGCGTCACG
Source organism: Bradyrhizobium sp. Mp19 (assembly GCF_029952935.1). Classification (NCBI taxonomy): domain Bacteria; kingdom Pseudomonadati; phylum Pseudomonadota; class Alphaproteobacteria; order Hyphomicrobiales; family Nitrobacteraceae; genus Bradyrhizobium; species Bradyrhizobium sp. Mp19. The sequence continues at coordinate 85,643 of NZ_JASAUT010000013.1, forward strand.
TCGGAAGCTGTTCTCTCGCTGTTGCGGGAGGTGCTCGATCTGCCCGGCATCACATGGCGCGTGTTGCGCTGCTTCGAACCCAATCACACCGGCCCCGGTGACGAGATCGTCACGCGCTGCGCAACTGCGGCGACGGACATCATCGGCAGGGCGCCGGCGATCAACATGCGCGTCGGTGGCTCCGATGCGCGCTGGTTTCGAATGGCCGGAATCCCGACGGTGGTCTATGGGCCGACTCCTCACAACATGGGCGCGCCTGATGAGTACGCTGATATCGCCGAACTGGCGACGGTGGCGCGCGTGCACGCGCTGACCGCCTTCGACATGCTGACAAGAGAGAACAGAAAATGAGCGACGTGGCGGGTTTCGTGGGTCCGGAAACATTCATGGGATTGCCGGCGGGGTTACCGCGGCCGGGCAGCCGCGCTGCCGTGCTCGGCGTGCCGTTCGACTGCGGCACGCATCCGTTCCGCGTCGGCGCCCGGCAAGGCCCGCTGGAGGTCCGGCGGGAGTCGCGGCTCATTCGCCGCTATCATCCGTCGCTCGCCGACGTCGATGTGCTGTCATTGCTGGGTGCAGTCGATGCCGGCGATGTTGCCTTGGTGCCAGGACGCATCGAAGACGCCTTTGTCAAGATCGAGGCTGCCGCCGGTCGAATTCTCGAGCTTGGCGCGGTGCCGGTCGGGATCGGCGGCGACGGTTCGGTCTCGCTTCCGCTGATGCGCGCCGCCGCCCGGTATCACAAGGATCTCGTCGCACTGCATATCGACAGCCATACCGATGCATATCCGTATACGCCGGACGATCGGTACAATGCGGCCACGCAGTTCACCAACGCGGCGCAGGAAGGCGTGGTGAACGCCAGCCGATCCTGGCACATCGGCGTGCGCGGATTCACCTATTGTCCGGGTGTGCTCGAACATACGCGGTCGCTCGGATTTCGTGTCGTCACGATCGAGGAGCTGATGCGGCGCGGTTTCGCGCAGACCGTCGCGGAATTCAGCCAGGTCGTCGGCACGCGACCGGTCTATCTGTGCTGGGACATGGATGTGTTCGATCCATCGGTCGCTCCCGGCGTCTGCACGCCCGCCTGGGGAGGCCTGTCGGCCCGCGAGGGGATCGAATTGCTGCGCAGCCTTTCAGGCTTGAATATCGTCGCGATGGATTTCAACACGGTCAGCCCGCCACAAGACGTTCAGGGAATGGCCGCCCAGCTCTGCGCCCATATGATCATGGAGGCTCTCGTACTGCTTGCCGCGGGCATGGGGCTGTTGCCGGACTGAAATCGCAGCGGCTTGATGGGGTATGCCGCGCCGGCGATGACCGTGCCCTAAAATCCGCGGGCCTTACGACGCCGCGCGCTCCGGCATCCCGAACAGGCGCCCGAGCAGCGAGATCGCGGAATCGCCCGGCATCAGCGTTGCGACGCTGACCGCGGGCTCGGCACGCGCGTCGCGGCGGCCGTTCTGGGTGTGGCGCATCACGCTGGCCAATCGCCGCGTGATCGCCTGCGCATTGCGCAGGTCGGTTCCGGCGAACGCAACGACGAGCGAGCGGTCGTCGTGCACCGCGCCGAAATCGGCCTGGCGCATCAGCCGGCTGATGATCCGCGCGCCGTCGAATTGCGCGCGCGGCTGCGTGTCGTCGAAGGTGAACCGTGCCACCGAAAGCGCGCCGCCGCGCTCGGCGGTCTGGTAGACGGCGGTCGCAAAATCGCGCTCGAACGCGGCCTTGGTGAGCAGGCCGGTGCGGGCATCGATCAGGCCCTTGGCGTCGATCGCCTTCAGCATGCGGCCGAGCCGCGCCTCGAAGGCGTGTTGGCGGATCATCGGCAGCGCCATGTCGGCGATGCGCGTCGGCCCGGCCGTGACGATCTCGAGATTGGGCAGCTCGTATCGCGGCGTCAGCTCGCCCGAGGCGACGATCACGGGCAACGGGCGGAAGCGGACATCCTCGGTCAGCACGGTCAGGAACGCATCCATCACCCGCGGGGTGAAGCCTTCCGCCAGCACGATGCCGTCGATGTCGCGGCTCGAGAGGTGCTTGGCGGCGGCTTCGATGCTGAGCGCGCCGACCACGCCGGCGCGTTCGCCGAGCGCGACCGACAGCGTCGGGTAGGCGCCGCCGCGGCCGATCAACAGCGCGGTGGCCTCTCCGATCGGATCGATGTCAGACAGGGCGATCGGTACCGGCGGCACCAGGCGGCGCATCACGGTTGCATGCAGGCCGCGAACGCGTAAGGACGCATTGAGCCGGGCGACCAGCCGATCCGGCAGACCCTTGTTCTGGAAGAATGCGATCACGGTGTCGGGCAGGGTCGTCGCAGGATCGACCGCGATCAGCGGCAGATACGGCGCGCGGGCGGCGGCGCGCTTGGCGAGGCCCGACAGGGTGACGAAGTCGACGCCCTCGGCGGCCGCGATGATCGCGGCCGGCTTGACCTGCTCGATGGCCCGTCCGGCCTCGTTCCAGTCGCTGACCACGACCGGGAATAGTTTCGTCTCATCGAGGACTGCGGCAAACGACGGCTTTGTCGACGCCGATACGATGAGGACCGGACCTTGTTGGGACATTCGAACGCTCGAAACCAATGCTTAAGATCAGCAAACGGCTGCGATGCTAGTTCGCATGGCTTAATGCGGCGTCAACACAATGATAAGACTAACGCAATGATAAGATTTTAACTCACCCCGGCGCCACCACGGTCGCGAAATGCTTCGACCATCAAGGGGTTAAGCCCAAGTTCTGTGAGGGCGTCGCGGGCGCGCGCATTGTCCTGCGCCCGTCCGGCCAGGCGGTGGCCGCTGAGACGGTCCGGTAATGCCGTGAGCAGCGCACCCTGGCCGAGGCGGCGCGACCACTCCTGCAGCTCCTGGGCAAGGAAGCGGTAGCCGCCGACCGTCATCACCCCCGACGGCGGCGCGGTGATGTTGATGGCCCCGGTCGCGCGATCGACCCGTGCAGCATATTCGGTGTCGACGAAATCGCGCGGCGGCGGCGCAATCAGGCTGTCGCCGGGCGGAGGCGGCGGCGCATAGGCGGCGACCGGTACCATCGGGCCGCGCAGGCCGAGCGTGCCCTTCGGCGTCAGCAGGATCTCGCCGGCGATCGATGCGCCGGGCGCTTCGCGCGGCGCGCTGTGCGGCCCCGGCTTGATCAGGGCCGGCGATCCGTCCTCGGCGGTGCGGCGGGCGCCGAACAGCCCGGCCTCGCCGAACAGATAGACGTCGGTCATGGTCACCGGCCGCGAGGTCCAGTGCGCACTGGAGGCAACTTGCTCAGGCGTGCGCCAGAGGCCGATCACGTTGCGCAGGCTGGGCAGGCGCTCCGACAGGCCGCGCTCGTCGAGCCGCAGCGCGAGCTGCGCCGGCGCGATCAGCGTGCTGCAGGCGTGATCGTTGAACTGGGTCTCGAACGCGTCCTCGTCGAACGGGTGGTGCAGCACCAGCGTTCCGCCCGACAGCAGCCAGGTCACCAGCGACGCGCAGATGCCGGCGAACGACATCGGCGCGAACGCCGACATGATGGTGGCGCCTGGCGGCAGATCGCTCTCCAGCGACATCGCGAGCCCGCCGGCAATCAGGCCGAAATGCGCGCGCGGCACCGGACGAAGACCTTCGCTGGTAACGTCGAAGGTGATCAGCGCCGGCTTGCGGCCGTCCTCGATCATCGGGCGCGAGGCCCGGGAGTCTTCCAGGATCGCCTGGTCGAGCGACGCCATGCCTTCGGGCAGATCATTCCCGAAGCCGCAGACATGGCGGATCGAGAAGGCTTCCGCCGCGGCGTTCATGGCGATGTCGGCATAGGAGACGCCGTCGATCCGGCCGCAGCTGACGATTGCTCGCGCCGCGGTGCGGTTGAGCACGGACGTCAGCTCGGCCTGCCGCCACAGCAGCGGCAGCGGCACCACCACCAGGCCGACCCGATGCGCGGCGAGGACCGTGAGGGCGAATTCAACCGTGCCGGGCAGCTGCACGGCGATCACCGTGTTGGCCGGCAATCCGCTCTGGACGAAGTGGGCGGCGATCGCCGAGATCGCGCGATCGGCCTGGGCATAGGTTAGGCGCTTGCGGGTCTGTCCGGTGATGCGCTGCTTGTTGAGCGGGTCGACCAGCGCCAGCGCCTCGGGCTGCCGCGCCAAGGTGCGCTTGAACAGGGTATCGAGCGTTGGCGAGGTGATCGACTGGTTCACGGGTTCAACGTCGGTTGCATCGCTTCGGTCGGACCAGGTCATGCCGCGTCGGGTCGTATCACCCGGCCAATCATCTGGATTGCGGGCCGGGCTTCTGCCACCAGGTCTCCGGCAGGTAGCCCGTCAACGCCGTGGTCGAAGGCCGTTCTATCCGATTCCAGCGCGCGATCCATTGCTCTCCCAAGTTAAATAGGGGGATAGCGTAGAAGCCCGACATCAGGGCCCGATCCAGCGCCCGTACCGCCGAGACGAAGGCCGGCCGCTCGCGTGCCGCGAGCAGCGCCGCGATCATGGTGTCGATGGCGGGATCCTTGGCGCCCATGTAATTCCTTGTGCCCGGCACATCGGCGGCCTGGCTGCTCCAGTAGAACCACTGCTCGTTGCCCGGCGACAGCGACTGGTCCCAGCGGATGGGGATCATGTCGAAGTCATAGCCGACCCGGCGCTGCTCGAACTGCACCGCGTCGACCACCCGCACCGCGGCTTCGATGCCGGCCCGCTTCAGGTCACGCTGATAGGCGAGGGCGATCCGCTCATGCTCGCGCGTCGTCACCAGGATCTCGATGCGCAGCGGCGTCCCTGTCGACCGCTGCTTCAGGACTGTGCCGTCGAGTGCGTAGCCCGCCTCGGCGAGCAGCGCGAGCGCACTGCGCAGAAGGCTGCGGTCGCGCCCCGACCCGTCGGTGACCGGCAGACGATAGCGGCCGTCGAGGATATCGGGCTGGATGTGCGACAGGTATGGCTTGAGCAGCTCGCGCTCGCGTTCGTCGGCGGGGCGGCCATAGGCGGACAGATCCGATCCGGCGAAGAAACCGCCGGCGCGCGAAAACAGTCCGAAATAGTAGTTGCGGTTGACCCATTCGAAATCGAACAGCATCGCCAGTGCCTGACGCACCCGCAGGTCGGCGAATTTCGGCCGCCGGCTGTTGAACACCAGGAATTCGGACGGCCGCGGCGTGCCGATCTTGATGGTGTCGCGGATCACCTCGCCGTTGCGCGCCGCCGGGAAGTCATAGCCGTCGTGCCAGCGCAGCGGCTCGGTCTCGGTCCGGAAGTCATACAGGCCGCGCTTGAAGGCCTCGAACATGCCGTTGGCCTCTCGGTAGTAATCGAGCCTGATCTCGTCGAAGTTCCAGAGGCCGCGGTTGATGGGCAGGTCGCGGCCCCAATAATTGGGATCGCGCGAGAAGGTGACGCTGGCGCCGGGCTTGACCGCCGTCACACGGTAGGGTCCGGACCCGATCGGCGGGGCCAACGTCGTTTCCTCGAATTTTTCCGGGTCGATGGCGTGTCGCGGCAGGATCGGCATCAGGCCGAGGATCAGCGGCAATTCGCGATCCGCCACGCCGCCGAAATCGAACCGGACCGTGAGCGGGTCGAGCGCCTCGGCCTTTGCGACTTTCGAATAATACTGACGGTGCATCGGACGGCCGTGGTCGCGCAGCAGCGCCAGCGAGAACAGCACGTCGTCGGCGAGTACCGGCCAGCCATCCGAGAAGCGGGCGCGGGGATCGATATGGAATGTCACATAGCTTCTGGCGTCGTCGGTCTCGACGCTGCGCGCGAGCAGGCCGTACAGCGTGAACGGCTCGTTGTTGCCCCGCGCCATCAGGCTTTCGTAGACATAACCGCGCTCATAGCCGTAGCCCCGGACCTGCTGCACGGCGACGCCCCTGATGATCATCGGATTGAGGCTGTCGAAGGTGCCGATCACACCCTGGATCAGGCGGCCGCCCTTGGGAGCGTCGGGATTGGCATAGGGCAGGTGGGTAAAGTCGGGTGGCAGCACGGGGGCGCCATGCATCGCGATCGCGTGACTCTCGGCGGCCGCCGCAGGGACCGGCCCGCTCGTCGGGAATCCCAAAACCAGGACTCCCAAGGCCAGCCAGATCGCGGCCCATGCGGCGCGCCAAGTGTGCCCGGGAACACGTGCGTGAGGCGCCGGATTTGATTCGCGAAACGTCACGTCCGGAGGTTTATCACAGGCCGCTGAAACTCGCCGCGAGATGGGCGCAAATACGCTTGTCGGCATTGATCTTTCCGCGCGCCGCTGTATTGAAGGCGTGCAATTGGGAGGCGGGAACGCCTGTCACGTATCCGCCTCAATTGACTAGGAGACAGCCGCCCAAACGGCTATGTGTCGGCGCCTGCAGCGGTTTCGGGCTTCCGTTCAGAAAGGGTTTTCCGCAATGAATTTCCGTATCTTGGCCGCCCCGGTCCGGCCGCATGGGCGAATTGTTGCCCTGATGGCGGCGACGGCATTCTCTGCAGCGCTCCTGGTTCCTGCCGCTCGGGCCCAGCAGCCGGCAGCGCCGGCGCCTGCGGCACCGAAGGCTGCGCCCAAGGCGGCACCCAAGGCAGCTCCGAAGGCTCCGGCAGCCCAGGCGCCCGCCCAAGCACCGGCCGCCGGCCAGCCGCCCGCTGCGGCCGCCCAGCCGCCGGCGCAGGATCAGCAGATCCAGCTGATCTACGCCCCCTGGACCAAGTTCTGCCTGAAGGGCCAGGAAGCCAACGCCAAGCAGGTCTGCTTCACCGGCAAGGACGGCCGCATCGAGTCCGGCCAGCCGGTGATTGCCGCCGTGATCATCGAGCCGGAAGGCGAGCCGAAGAAGATCCTGCGCGTCACGCTGCCGCTCGGCATGCAGCTCGTGCACGGCACCCGCATCATCGTCGACGGCAACCCGCCGCAGCAGGCGCCCTATGTGATCTGCTTCCAGAACGGCTGCATGTCCGACTATGAAGCAACGCCCGAGCTGATCGCCAACATGAAGAAGGGCCAGAACCTCGTGGTCCAGGCGATCAATTCGAACGGCGCGCCGCTGACGCTGCCGCTGCCGCTCAACACCGAATTCGCCAAGGCCTATGACGGCCCGCCGACCGATCCGAAGGTGTTCGAGGAAAACTCGAAGAAGCTGCAGGAAGAGTTGCAGAAGCGCGCCGAAGAGCAGCGCAAGAAGCTGGAAGGCGCGGGCGGTGGCTCTGCGCAGGCTCCGGCGCCGGCCAACCCGGCGGCCAAATAAACACTTCAATCTCGCGTTCAAGAAAACGCGAGATCATCGCGATCAAAAGGCGTCCGGAAGGGCGCCTTTTTTTGTCATGCGAAACAGACTGGCTGCTGGCAGCCTGCTGCGCTGGTGATCGCGCAGATCGTGTGCGATGGTTGTCGAAGGGTGCTTCGATTGCGTCGCGCGATGAGCGCGCATCGTTCGTGCCTCGTCCGGACAAGTCCGGCGTCGAAGCACAATCATAAATCCGATACGGGAGGCCAGACGAAAGCGCGGACAGCGCCTTCGATGCGCAAATCTGCGCGTGGTTCTTCCGCGAATCCTGGCCGCCGTTCGCAGTCATGGAAGTCGCGCAATGTCCCAGCAAGTCAGCACGCAGCGGCGCGAACCGCGCTCCCGGCCTCCGGAACGGCCGACCGGCCGCCCTTCGGTCGATGCAGCTATTCGCGTCAGCCAGGATAACGCCCCCGGTAACTTTCATCCCGGCATTGTCCATCTCGCGCTGGCGATGGGCGGGTTCGCGATCGGCATCGCCGAATTCGCGACCATGAGCCTGTTGCCGTTCTTCGCCCACGATCTGCACGTCAGCGAGCCCCAGGCCGGTCACGCGATCAGCGCCTACGCGCTCGGCGTCGTCGTCGGTGCGCCGGTCATCGCGGTGCTGTCGGCGCGCATGACGCGGCGGACGCTGCTGATCGCGTTGATGGGCTTCTTCGCGCTGATGAACGGCCTTTCGGGGCTCGCGCCCGATTATCACACCATGCTGGCGCTGCGCTTCATGGCGGGGCTGCCGCACGGCGCCTATTTCGGCATCGCCATGCTGGTCGCAGCCTCGCTGGTCCCGATCGACAAGCGCACGGCGGCGGTCGGCCGCGTGCTGCTGGGGCTCACCATCGCGACGACGATCGGCGTTCCGCTCGCCAACGGGGTCGGGCAGGCAATCGGCTGGCGCTGGGCCTTCGCGATCGTTGCCGGCCTCGCGCTCTTGACCGCGATCCTGGTGCTGATCTTCGCCCCGCGCGATGCCGCCAACAGCAAGGCGAGCCCGCTGCGTGAACTGTCGGCACTCGGGCGCAAGCATGTCTGGCTGACGCTGGCGATCGGCGCCATCGGTTTCGGCGGGCTGTTCTCGGTCTACACCTATCTGGCGTCGACCATGCTGGCGGTAACCCACTCGTCGCCGGCGCTGGTGCCGGTCACGCTGTGCGTGTTCGGCGCCGGCCTCACCGCCGGCAACATCATCGTGCCGCGCTTTGCCGACCGCGCGCTGATGGCAACCGCAGGCGGGCTCCTGCTGTGGTCGGCGGCGACGCTCGCGCTGTATCCGCTGGCGGCCGGAAATTTCTGGACGCTGACCGCCGACGTGTTCCTGATCGGGCTGGGCGGGGCGCTCGCCACCGTGTTGCAGACCCGCCTGATGGACGTCGCGGGCGAGGCGCAGAGCCTCGCCGCCGCGCTCAACCACTCCGCCTTCAACGTCGCCAATGCGCTGGGTCCGTGGCTCGGCGGAATGGCGGTTGCCGCGGGTTATGGCTGGACGTCGACCGGCCTCGTCGGGGCGGGGCTGGCGCTGGCGGGATTTGTCGTCTGGGCGATCGCGGTTGTCTTGGCCAGGCGCGAGGGGGTGTGAACGTGGCAGCGCGAACGCCGTGGCATTCGCCGGAGCGCCGCCGGACCTCAGTTCAGCGACGGATTGCGCGGACGGTAGCCGCCCGATTTGTCCTTGATGAAGATCTCCGCCACCTGCGAATGCCGGATCGGCTCGCCCGACTCGTCGGGCAAGAGGTTCTGCTCCGAGACATAGGCGACGTACTCGGTCTCCGAGTTTTCCGCGAGCAGATGGTAGAACGGCTGGTCCTTGTGGGGCCGCATGTCCTCGGGGATCGACAGCCACCATTCCTCGGTGTTGTTGAACTCCGGGTCGATATCAAAAATCACGCCCCGGAAGGAGAACACCCGGTGACGGACGATCTGCCCGATCTGAAACTTGGCGGTGCGCGCTTTGATCATGGCTCGTCGATAGACCAACATTGTGGCCGATGCTAGGGGCTAAGGTCCGAATTAACCCGCGCTTTACCGATTCCAGCCCTGCAAAAACGACCCGAAATCCGGCCGAGAAACTACTTTCAGAATGATCGATATCCTCAATCTGGCGTTGCCGTATTTCGGCTTGATCTTCATCGGTTACGCGTGCGGCAAGGCCAAGGGTTTGCCCGAGAGCGGGCTCGCCTGGATGAATTTCTTCCTGCTTTACGTTTCGTTGCCGGCGCTGCTGTTCGGGATCATGTCCAAGACGCCGTTTGCGGAGCTGAACAACCCGCCATTCCTGATCGCCACCACGCTCGGAACCGTGCTCGCATTCTTCCTGGCGATGGTCGCGGGCAAGGTGATCGGCGGGCTCACGCTGCGCGAGGCGACGCTGGCCGGCCTGTCGGGCGCCTACGGCAATATCGGTTACATGGGGCCTGGCCTCGCGCTCGCCGTGCTCGGTGCCAAGGCGGCGGCGCCGACCGCGCTGATCTTCTGCTGCGACAGCATCTTCCTGTTCTCGATCGTGCCGCTGCTGATCGAGCTCACCGACCGCGACCATCCCTCGCTGCTGCACGCACTTGGCGTGGTGCTGCGGCAGATCGTGCAGAACCCGCTGATCATGTCGGCCGTGTTCGGCGCGCTGGTCGCCGCGTTTCACATCCCGATCCCGGTCGCGCTCGATCGCACCATCCAGTTCCTGGAAAACGCCGCCGCGCCGACGGCGCTGTTCGTGCTCGGCATCACCGTGGCGCTGCGGCCGTTCGAGCGGGTGCCGTGGGAGGTCCCGGGCGTGGTCGCGATCAAGCTTTTGATCCATCCGCTGCTGGCGTTTGGCCTGATGCTGCTGTTCGGCCCGTTCGCGCAGCCTTGGGCTGCGACAGCGGTGCTGATGGCTTCGCTGCCGCCGGCGCTCAACGTGTTCGTGATCGCACGGCAGAACGACACCTGGATCGAGCCGGCCTCGGTCGCGGTGCTGATCGGCACCTTCGCCTCGGTGGTCACGCTGACCAGCGTGATGTGGTTCATCCAGAGCGGACGGCTGGTGTTTCCTTAACGTACGCCGTTCTCAGCGCCGCCATGACGGCGCGAGGCCTTCGCGCATCGCTAGTCGCCGCAACGGGCCGAATGCGCTGAGCAGATGCAGGCCGGCAGCGCGCGCCGTCTGCATGCCGAGGAAATCGCTCAGCAGCGACCGGTTGGCGATGTCGATCGCCCAGGTCCGGCTGGCGACATCGGGGCGCCGCGCCGCCTGGTAGCGCGACAGCACATTTGCCGCGCCGGGATCTTCGCCACGACCGATCGCCTGGCCCGTGATCTCGGCGATATCGGCGGCATCGCGCAGTCCCATATTGAGGCCCTGCGCGCCGATCGGCGGCAGTACATGGGCCGATTCCCCGACCAGCGCGATCCGGTCCTTGGCGAATTGCCGCGGCCGCTCGATCGCCAGCGGAAACACGTGACGGCCGCCCTGGACTTCGACGCGGCCGAGGATCGAATGCGATTGCCGCTCGGCGGCGAGGGACAATTCGTCGTCGCCGAGTGCCATCAGCCGCTCGGCCTCCTTGGGCGCCGAGACCCACACCACGCTGCTTCTGACGCCGCTGAGCGGCACGAACACGCAAGGCCCGTGCTCGGTGTGGAACTCGGTCGAGATGTTCTGGTGCGGCCGGGTGTGGGTGATGTTGAAGGTGAGGGCGGACTGCCCGAGGTCGCGGCTCGTCACCTCGATGCCGACGGCCTCGCGGGACAATGAATTGCGCCCGTCGGCACCGACCACGAGCCGGGCCTGAAGCGACTGGCCCTGCCGCGTCACCACGGTGACCGCGGCATCGTCCGGCCGCACCGAGGCGGCCTCATCGTCGAACCGCGTCAGCGCGGACAGTTCTCCGGTGCGGTCCTCGAGCGCCGCGACCAGCGAGCGGTTGTCGATGTTGAAGCCGAATTGCTCGCGGCCGATCTCGTCGGAGGAGAAGCGCACCTCGGGCGCACGGATCAGGCGGCCGGTGTCGTCGACGAGGCGCATGGTCTTGAGTGCCGCCGATCGGTCGCTGCAGCGTCGCCAGACGTCGAGCCGGTCCAGGATATCGGTCGAGGCGCCGAGCAGCGCGGTGGTCCGGTTGTCGGCATAGGGCGCGCGGCGCGCCAGCAGCGCCGTCCGCGCACCGGCGTCGGCAAGGGCAATCGCAGCCGTCAATCCGGCTGGACCGCCGCCTATTACGATAACGTCATAATCCTGCGAGCTGTCGGTCATATCAGGACATTTGACATGCTTGGCCCGATTTTCAAGCCATCGGTAACCACCAAGAGTTTCCAACGCTTTGCGCGGCGGAACGCCGCAAGACCGCATATGCAAACCGGTCCGATTCCTGATAGCACTTCGGCCGATGGAGCATTCGAGCCAGCCCGATACGTTGCCAGAACGGATGCGGACCGCCGCATTCTCCGTTCATATTTTCACGGCGCTCGGCGCCGGAGTGGCGCTGCTGGCGATGCTGGAGGCGGTGCGCGAGCACTGGGCCAACATGTTCGCCTGGCTCGGGGTCGCGCTGATCATCGACGGCATCGACGGCCCGCTGGCGCGCCGGCTCGACGTGGTGCGGCTACAGCCGAACTGGTCGGGCGAGGTGCTCGACCTGGTGGTTGATTTCGTCACCTACGTGTTCGTGCCGGCCTATGCGATCACCGCGAGCGGCATGCTGCTGCCGCTGGCCGCGCCGATCCTCGGCATCGGCATCGTGGTCTCCAGCGCGCTGTATTTCGCCGACCGCCGCATGAAGGCCGATGACAACCATTTCCGCGGCTTCCCGGCGCTGTGGAATGCGGCGGCGTTCTATCTGTTCCTGCTGCACCTGCCGCCGGTGCTGTCGACGATCGTGGTCGCGGCCCTGATCGCGCTGACTTTCGCGCCGTTCCACGTGCTGCACCCGCTGCGTGTGGTGCGGCTGCGCTGGCTGACGCTGTGGCTGCTCGCCGCATGGGCGCTGCTCGGCATGTACACGCTCGCCAACGACTTCGTGGTGGGAGCTCCCATTACCTTCGGGCTCTGCGCCATCGCCGCCTACATCATCGGCAGCGATACCGTGATCCGCCGGATGAAAGCCTTCAGAGCATGATGCAATTGATCACCAGCCCGGAAGCCTGGGCGGCGCTGTTGACCCTGACTGCGCTCGAGATCGTGCTCGGCATCGACAACGTGATTTTCCTGTCGGTGATCGTGTCGCGGATCCCGCCGGCACAGGCCAAGCGCGCGCGGCAGATCGGCCTGCTGCTGGCGCTGGTGTTCCGCATTCTGCTGCTCTCGATCCTGGTCTGGCTGATCGGGCTGACGCAACCGGTGATATCAGTCAGAGACGTCGAGCTGTCGTGGCGCGACATCATCCTGATCGGCGGCGGCCTGTTCCTGATCGCGAAAGCAACCCACGAGATCCACGGCGAGGTCGAGGCGCGCGAGGCGGAAGCCGACGACAGGCCGAGCGCCAGCGCGTTCTTCTGGGTGATCGTGCAGATCATCATCATCGACCTGGTGTTCTCGCTGGACTCGATCATCACCGCGATCGGCATGGCGCAGGACATCGAGATCATGGTCGCGGCGGTCGTGATCGCCTGCGCCATCATGTACATCTCGTCGGGACCGGTGGCGCGTTTTATCGCGGAGCATCCGACCACCAAGATGCTGGCGCTGGCCTTCCTGGTGCTGATCGGCGTGGCGCTGGTGGCCGACGGATTCAAATTCCACATTCCGCGCGGCTACATCTATTTCGCGATTGCCTTCTCGGCCGCCGTCGAGGCGTTCAACGTCATGGCCAAGCGCAACCGCAGGAAGCCGGCGCGCTAATGGGCATTGTCTCCGCGCCAACGCTGCGCGTTGGTCGCGAGGGAAAGCCGCTTGGCGCTTTTCCGGATCATGCCGTAGCCGGTTCCGGCCCGCTTGGTTGACAAGCCGGCCGCGATGGCATTCGCTCGCTTGACGCTGATATCTGAGGGGAGCGACGACATGACCAAGGCTGTGCGCGTGCACCAGGTGGGGGGCCCGGAAGTCCTGACCTATGAGGACGTCGAGGTGGGCGCGCCGGGGACCGGCGAGGTCCGGATCCGCCAGCATGCGGTCGGTCTGAATTTCATCGACGTCTATTTCCGCACCGGCCTCTACAAGGCGCCCGGCCTGCCGTTCATCGCCGGCAATGAGGCCGCAGGCGAGGTCCTGGCCGTGGGTCCGGGGGTGACCAATTTCCACCCCGGCGATCGCGTCGCTTATTACTACAATCTCGGCGGCTACGCGTCCGAGCGCGTCATCCCGGCCGACAAGCTCGTCAAACTGCCCGACCACATCACCTACGAGCAGGGCGCCGTGCTGATGCTCAAGGGGCTCACGGTCTGGTACCTTCTGCACAAGACCTTCAAGGTCGAGCAGGGCCATCGCGTGCTGATCCACGCCGCGGCGGGCGGCATCGGGCTGCTCGCCTGCCAATGGGCGCGGGCACTCGGCGCCCATGTCATCGGCACCGTCGGCTCGAAGGCGAAGGCCGATCTCGCGCTCGCCAATGGCTGCGATCACGTCATTCTCTACAACGAGGAGAACTTCGTCGAACGCGTCAAGCAGATCAGCCGCGGCGAGCTCTGCGACGTCGTCTATGACGGCGTCGGCAAGACCACGTTCCCGGGATCGCTGTCCTGCCTCAGGCCGCGCGGCCTGTTCGTCTCCTTCGGCAACGCGTCGGGTCCGGTGCCGCCGTTCCCACTCGCCGAGCTCAACAACCACGGATCGCTGTTCGCGACGCGGCCCAAGCTCAACGACTATGTCGGCACCCGCAAGGAATTGCTCGAAGGCGCCGACACGCTGTTCGCCGCCGTGATCAACGGCAAGCTGCACGTGCCGATCAACCACGCCTATGCGCTCAAGGACGCCGCCAAGGCGCATATCGACCTGGAGAGCAGGGCGACCACCGGAGCAGCGATCCTGCGGCCGTAAGTAGATCGTCATTCCGGGGCACGCGAAGCGTGAACCCGGAATCTCGAGATTCCGGGTTCGATGCTGCGCATCGCCCCGGAATGACGGGGTGGTGGCGACTACGCCACCCGGCGCGCAGCGCCGACCTTGGTCAGCACCGTATCCAGGCAGTCGATGACCAGGGAAATCTCCTCCCGCGTCACGTTCAGCGCCGGCATGAAGCGCAGCGTGTCCGGCTGCGGCGAGTTGATCAGCACGCCGGCCGCGAACGCCTCGGCAACCACGGCCGCGCCGATCGGCATCTTGAGGTCGAGCGCCAGCAGGAGGCCGCGCCCCCTGATCTCGCCGAGACCGTGCCGCGACGACAGCCGCTGCAATTCGCGCTCGAGCAAAAGGCCGGCATCGACGACCGATTTCAGGAAATCGGGCTTTCCGATCTGATCGAGCACGACAAGCCCCGCGGCGCACATCAGCGGATTGCCGTTGAAGGTGCCGCCCTGATCGCCGTGATCGAAGCACGAGGCATGCTCGGTCGCGAGCAGGGCCGCGAGCGGCACGCCGCCGCCGATGCCCTTGCCGAGCGTCATGATGTCGGGCTCGATCCCGGCGTGCTGATAGCCGAACAGCTTTCCGGTCCGGCCGATGCCGGTCTGAATCTCGTCGACAATGAGCAGCAGGCCGCGCTGCTGGGTCAGCGCCCGCAACTCCTTCAAAAACTCATCCGTCGCGGGCCAGACGCCGGCCTCGCCCTGGATCGGCTCCAGCATGACCGCGACCGTCGACGACGAGATCAACTTTCGCACCGACTCGATGTCGTTCAGCCGGGCCTTGCGGAAGCCCGAGACCTTCGGCTCGAACAGCGGCTCGAACGCCTTCTTGCCCGAGGCCGACATGGTCGCGAGCGTGCGGCCGTGGAAGCCGCCTTCGAAGGTGATGATCTCGTGCGCGCCGTTCTTGTACTTGGCGCCGAATTTTCGCGCGAGCTTGATCGCGCCTTCATTGGCCTCCGCGCCCGAATTGGCAAAGAACACCTGGTCGAAGCAGCTGTTGTCGACCAGCAACTTTGCCAGTTTCAGGCTCTGCTCGTTGTAGAACGCCGGGCTTGGCGTCAGCAGCCGTCTGGCCTGCGCGGCCAGCGCGTCGGCCACGATGACAGGCGAGTGGCCGAGGGGATTCACAGCCCAGCCCTGCACGAAATCGAGATAGCGGTTGCGGTTGCTGTCCCACAAATACGAGCCGGCGCCGCGCACGAACACGACCTCGGGGCGAGCGGTGATGTCCATCAGCGCATCGAACGGATGGGTAGCGTTGGTCATGTCGTTCTCCTCTGGGGTCGGTGTTGGGAAAGGGCAGGCCGAAAAGCGAGAAGGCCGCGCTTTGGGGGCGCGGCCTTCTCGAAAACCTTGGCTGATTTATAAGATCAGCGATGGCGTCGGACACGGCGCAGCCCAGCATCGTCGCGGGTGCGACGACGGCAGATGGCGCGGCGGTGGGTCCGGTTCAGCTTCATGGCGCAGGCCCATACAGCGGAAGGGGCGGCGGTGTCAAGCGGGCACCGCGATGGTGAGGGTGCTTACTACGGTCTTGCGGGGAAGCTGGTTGCAATCAGCCGAAGCATCTCTCGCCCCTTATCCGACTGAGAAATCAGGCAAGGCGTCCATTCATGGTAGTGGAGAAAGCGCTCTCCTCCGAACTCCACCTCGTCGTACGTCGCAGCGGATTCGATCACACGGATTGCGCCGTACTGGCCTGCGATCGTTGCTCTGACTTCGATCACGTCGGCATCATCGAATTCCAACGAAACGCTCCCTTGACCCATCTCGAGCAGGGAAACCGACATTGTGCTCGATCCTCCGCCATTGGACGAGTTGCTAGCAACATGGCAGACGCCCAACAGCGTCAGAATCCCGCGACGCTGCCGTGCAGGTCGTATTCGTCGGAACGCTCGATCTTGGCGGTGACGATCTCGCCGACCTTCAGCGGGCGGCGGCTGGTGAGGTAGACGGCGCCGTCGATGTCAGGCGCGTCGGCCTTTGACCGGCCCTTCGCCACCGTCGGACCGACCTCGTCGATGATGACCTGCTGGCGGGTGCCGACCTTGCGCTTGAGGCGCCTCGTCGAAATCTTCTGCTGGCGGGCCATCAGCGCATTCCAGCGCTCCTGCTTGACCTCGTCGGGCACGGCATTGCCGATCGCGTTCGACGTGGCGCCGGCGACCGGCTCGTATTTGAAGCAGCCGAGGCGGTCGATCCCGGCTTCATCGAGCCAGTCGAGCAGATAGGCGAAATCGGAATCGGTCTCGCCGGGGAAGCCGACGATGAAGGTCGAGCGCAGCGTCAGGTCGGGGCACTGCTCGCGCCATTTCTGGATCCGCGCCAGCGTCTTCTCCTGCGCGGCCGGGCGCTTCATCGCACGCAGCACATCCGGGCTCGCATGCTGGAAGGGGATGTCGAGATAGGGCAGCACCTTGCCCTCGGTCATCAGGCCGATGACCTCGTCGACATGCGGGTAGGGGTAGACATATTGCAGCCGCACCCAGGCGCCGAGCTCGCCGAGCTCCTTGGCGAGATCGAAGAATTTCGCGCGGACGCTGCGGTCCTGCCATGGGCTCTCGGCGTATTTCAGGTCGACGCCATAGGCCGAGGTGTCCTGCGAGATGACCAGCAATTCCTTGACGCCGGCCTTCACCAGCTTCTCGGCCTCGCGCAGCACGTCATTGGCCGGCCGCGACACCAGATCGCCGCGCAGCTTCGGGATGATGCAGAAGCTGCAGCGGTTGTTGCAGCCTTCGGAAATCTTCAGATAGGCGTAGTGCCGCGGCGTCAGCTTGACGCCTTGCGGCGGTACCAGGTCGATATGCGGATTGTGCGCCGGCGGCAGCGCGCGGTGCACGGCGTCCAGGACGCTCTCATATTGCTGCGGCCCCGTGATCGAGAGCACGCCGGGATAGGCGCTCTCGATCTGCTCCGGCTCGGCGCCCATGCAGCCGGTGACGATCACCTTGCCGTTCTCGGCCATGGCCTCGCCGATCGCGGCGAGCGATTCCTGCTTGGCGCTGTCGAGGAAGCCGCAGGTGTTGACGATGACGATGTCGGCGCCGTCATGCTTGCGCGCCAGCTCATAGCCCTCCGCGCGCAGCCGGGTGATGATGCGCTCGGAATCGACCAGCGCCTTGGGGCACCCCAAGGACACAAAGCTCACTTTAGGCGTGGCGGCCTCTTGCATATCTTCCCAAATCTGCCTGATTGATGGGCAGGAGCTAGTCCCAATTGCCGAGAATTACAACCCTTTCCCGGGGCTTCCGGCATGATATGGATGGCTTTGCCGGGTCCCTAAGAGTCGTCGATGAGCGCTGAGTCGTCTCCCAAGATCGTCATAGTCGACGAGAGCCCGATCCGAGCGGCCATCCTGGAGGAGGGACTGCGGGAGGCCGGCTACACGGACGTCGTGCATATCAGCGAGATGCAGAGCCTGCTCTCGCGAATCTATGCGCTCGACCCCGAGATCATCGTCATCGACCTCGAGAATCCCAGCCGCGACGTGTTGGAACAAATGTTCCAGGTCAGCCGTGCGGTCCGCCGGCCGATTGCGATGTTCGTCGACCAGAGCGACGCTGCCTCGATCCAGGCCTCGGTGGAGGCGGGCGTCTCCGCCTACATCGTCGACGGTCTCAAGAAGGAGCGGATGAAGCCGATCCTCGATCTCTGCGTGTCCCGCTTCAATGCCTTCTCCAAATTGCAGGATGAGCTCGACCGCACCAAGCATGCGCTGGAGGAGCGCAAGGTGATCGACCGCGCCAAGGGTATCCTGATGAAGGTGAAGGGACTGACCGAGGAGGAGGCCTATGTGTTGATGCGCTCGACCGCGATGCGCGAGAAAAAGAAGATCGGAGAGATCGCGCAATCGATCCTGACCGCGTCGGAGCTCCTGAAATGACCACACCTTTGCGCATCGGGTTCATTCCGCTGGTCGACGCTGCCGCGCTGATCGTTGCCGTCGACAAGGGATTCGCGGCGTCCGAAGGCCTCGACGTCACGCTGGTGCGGGAAGTGTCGTGGTCGAACGTCCGCGACAAGCTGAATATCGGCCTGTTCGACGCCGCCCATCTGCTGGCGCCGGTGGCGATCGCCTCGAGCCTCGGGCTCGGTCACGTCAAGGTGCCGATCGCGGCGCCTTTCAACCTCGGGCTCAACGGCAATGCCATCACGGTCTCGCCGGCGCTGCACGCCGCGCTGATGGAAGAGCTCGACGGCGACCGCTTCGATCCGATGGCAACCGCACAGGCGCTCGCCCGCGTGGTGGCCAAGCGGCGCAAGAGCGGGGCGGAGCCGTTGACCTTCGGCATGACCTTCCCGTTCTCGACCCACAATTACCAGTTGCGGTTCTGGATGGCCGCCGGCGGCGTCGATCCCGATGAGGACGTCCAGCTCGTGGTGCTGCCGCCGCCCTACATGGTCGACAGCCTCGCCAACGGCCATGTCGACGCGTTCTGCGTCGGCGCGCCCTGGAATTCGATCGCGGTCGATCTCGGCATTGGCCACATCCTGCATTTCGTCTCCGACATCCTGCTTAGCGCGGTGGAAAAGGTGCTGGCGGTGCGGCAGAGCTGGTCGGAGAAGCATCCCGATATCGTGGCGGCGCTGGTGCGTGCACATCTGCGCGCCGTGGAGTTCATCGAGCGGCCCGAGAACCGGTCCGAGGTCGCGCGCATCCTGGCGCCGCCCGAGCGGATCGGCGTCGATGCCAGCGTCATCCAGCGCACGCTCGATGGCCAGCTGAAGATCTCGCCCGACGGCACCATGCGCGAGAGCAATCGCTATCTGCTGGTCGGGCGCGAGGCAGCGGCGCGGCCTGACCCGGGGCAGGCGGCCTGGCTCTATGCGCAGATGGTTCGCTGGGGCCAGGCGCCGTACCGGCCGGAGGCGCTGAAGACCGCCATGGCCGTGTTCAGGCCCGACCTCTACGACGCCGCGTCGGGTCGCCCGGCCGGCGCCTCCAGTGCCATTGGGGCTTTCGCCGGCCCGCCGTTCGACCCGAGCGACGTTCCCGGGCATCTGGCGGCGTTCAAGATCGGGCGCTGGAAGGCCTGAGCGCGACGCAACTCCGCTCCGCCGCGACGTGCACCGCCGGTGCGTCTTGTTGCTGGAACAAGGATGAGCAACAGACGCGGCAGCGGCCGCGCGTCAGCTATCCACCTCCGGCTACTTTGCATGGGGTTGTTTTCGAGATTTTGGTTATTGCGAGACTGATGCGGGTTCCCGACGCCTCGAATTGCAGCGAATAGGATTCTCGGCCGAGCGCGCGAGGAGGAATATTCCTCTCGGAACCGGGTTCCCGAAGGCGGCGGCATCGCTATTTTTGCCGCCCGCTTGAATCCCGGCGCGAACGATATTCCATATGCCCGAGAATGGGGCGTTGGAGATCGACCATGCGCGAGCTATCGGCGGAAGCCCGCCTGCACCTTTACGCGCGAAACATTTCACGGAAGTCCGGGACCGGAATTCACACGGCGGCGCTGTACAGCGCCTTTGCGGTGATCGCGGCCATCGTGTTCGGCACGCTGTCCGTCCACCCGTTCTAAGCTCTTCGGAACATGCAAAAGCCGCCGCCTGATATCCGCAGGCGGCGGCTTTGTGTTGGCTGGATGCTGACAGCTCAGTAGCCGTATCCGTAGCCGCCGCCGCAGGTGTTGCAGGTCGGCTGAACCGGCGCATAGTAGGAATAGCCCGGCGAGACCATCTGCACGCGCTCCTGGGTGGCGTATTGCGGCGGGATGCGCTCATAGGCGAGGCCTTCGGGCGCGACCATCACCGTCTTCGGCACCATCACGGTGCGGTACTGTGCCGGCGTGCGATGCGCGACGACGCGGCCCGGTGCCACCATGACGGTTTCCTGCACCGTGCGATATTGCGGCGGCACGCTCTGCACCTGATAGCAGGTCGTGCACGGCTGCGGCGGCGGCGTATAGCAGCTGTAGCAGCCGGCGGATGCCGCGCTGGTGAAGGCGGCGGTAGCAACCGCGGCGATGGTGAGGGAGAGGCTGGTGCGGAACATGCTTTCGTACCCAATTTCCTAAGAGGACAATCAAAGGCTCGGAAGCTGCACCTAACAATCAAACGGCAAGTTTGGGTTTAAGAAGACTCTTAACGGAATCTAAAAGGGCCGGCGCGGCGGCCAGCCCTTTTTTGATCGATGCGTTCGCGGCTCAGTGCGCGGTCTTGAACGGCGCGACGGTGATACCCGCCTGCTTCAGCGCCTCGCGCAGGCCGCGCGCAATCTCGACGGCACCGCGCGTGTCGCCGTGGATGCAGACGGTATCGGTCTGCATCTTGATCACCTTGCCGGTGACCGAGACGACCGCACCGTCCTGCACCATCCGCACCACACGATCGGCAATCGCCTTGGGATCATGCAGCACCGCACCGGGCTTCTTGCGCGACACCAGGTTGCCGTCGTCCTCATAGGCGCGATCGGCAAACACCTCATGCGCCATGCGCAGATTGGCAGCCTCGCCGGCACGCACCAGTTTCGAATTCGCCAGCACCACGAACACGAGGCTCGGATCGACCGCCTTGATCGCAGTGGCGATCGCCCTTGCGGTCATGTCGTCCTCGCAGGCGACGTTGGAAATCGCGCCGTGCGCCTTCACATGGGTGACCTTGTGGCCGGCCGCGGTCGCGATCGCCTGCAGGGCGCCGATCTGATAGGCGATCAGGTTCTCGATCTCCGAGGACGTCAGTCCCGGCATCGGCCGGCGGCCAAAGCCGTGCAGGTCGCGGTAGCCGGGATGGGCGCCGACGCTGACGCCGCGCGCCTTCGCGAGCTCGACCGTCTTGCGCATGATGTCGGCATCGCCGGCATGAAAGCCGCAGGCAACGTTGACCGAGGTCGCAAGCTCGATCATCGCGGCATCATTGCCCATCTCCCAGGGGCCAAAGCTTTCGCCGAGATCGCAATTGAGGTCGATGGTTGAGGTCATGACGATCGATCCGTTTTGTTGTTGATGGGCTCGTTTGCTTGAGCATGCCGGATCATGCTCTAGGGCACGGCGACCTGCCAGGTCGTGGCGTCGATGGCGCTGACGGCCTGGCCCGCGACGTTAGCATCTCTCAGCGCCTCGATGTTGAGACCGAAATCCTCAATGCCGCGGAGGCGGTCGGGCAGGGAACGCAGCAGCTCGTGGAACTTGATCGCCTCGGCCTGCGCTTCTGCCATCGTCACCGCCTTGAAGCGGAACGGCCGGCCGGCCGTGATCTGCGCGAAGCGGCCGAAATCGGCCGTGATCACCGTTGCGATCTTCGGATAGCCGCCGCTGGTGCCGCGGTCCGGCATCAGCACGATCGGCTGCCCATTGCCGGGCACCTGGATGCTGCCGTTCACGGTGCCGTCGGAGACGATGTTGTGGCCGTCGAGATGCTTGATGACGGGACCTTCGAGGCGGTAGCCCATGCGGTCGCTGGTCGCCGAGATCTTCCACTCGCTGTCGACCAACAGCTTCTTGTTGTCCTCGGCGAACTCGTCGTCCTGCGGGCCGAACACGATGCGGATCGGCGCATCGGTCGAGGCGGGCAATTCGATGCGGCGCTCGGGCGCGCCACTGGCAGCTTGCGTCTTCAACTCGTCGCCGCTTTGTAGCGGCCGTGGATAGGGACTGCCGAGCCCGGCGCGAGCGTTGACGGCGAGGCTGCCGAACATCGGTTCGCCCTCGATGCCGTGCTCGATCGCCAGATAGCTGAACGAGCCGCCGCGTGCGAAGCCGAGATTGAGCGTCTCACCTTCGGCAAGCGTCGCCGAGCTTTCGAACGCGACGGGCCGGCCGCCGATATCCGCATTGCGCGACGCGCCGGCGAGGGCGACGCGCACCGCGCCGCCGCGTGCGGTGAAGCTGGCGCCGAACGGGCCGATCTCGACCGCGGCGGCGAACAGGTCATTGCCGACCAGCGTATTGGCGACGGCCAGCGCAAGCCGGTCCATCGCACCGCTCGGCACGAGACCGTAGCGCTGCGAGCCCGGACGACCAGCGTCCTGCACCGAGCTTGCCGGGCCGATCGAGGTGACGACGAGCTTGCTCATGGCGTCACCAGTTCAGCGACGAACTCGCCGGCCTCGGCGGCGCGGTCCTGTTCGGCAAAGGTCTTGGCGTCGACCGCCGTGAAGGTGATGGCGTCGCCCGGCTCCAGCAGGAAGGTCGGATCGCGATGCAACTGGTAGGTCCGCACCGGGGTGCGGCCGAGCAGGTGCCAGCCGCTCGGGCCGGCCAGGCACTGCACGCCGGTCTGGATGCCGCCGATCGAGATGGTGCCGGCTGGGGTCAGCAGCCGCGGATCCTTGCGCCGGGGCATGTGCAGGAACTTCTCCAGTCCGCTGAGATATGACCAGCCTGGCGTGAAGCCGATCATGGCGACGCGATAGTCGCCGGCGACATGGCGCGCCACGATCTGGTCGGGCGTGGTTTTGAGCGCCTTCGCGACATCCTCGAGATCGATGCCGTGCTCGCCGCCATAGGTCACCGGGATGCGCCAACGCCGCGTTCCGGTCTCGGTCGGCGGCGCCTTGGCGGCGCGTGCCAGCAGTTGCTCGCCGAGCGCATCGAAAGTGATCTGGACGGGGTCGTAATGCACCAGCAGCGACCGGTAGGTCGGCACGGTCTCGGTGATGCCGGCGATCGGCTCGGCAGCGATGACGCGGTCGAGCGCCAGCACCCGCCGGTTGGCGGCGTCATCGATGGTGCGGCTGAATTCCACCGTGATGGCGCTGTCGCCACTCGGCAAAAGGCGGGGAGGACTTAAGGGTTCGGCCATTGGGTTAAGCGCTGTCGTCGGCCATCAAGCTAGCGTGTTTCGGGATAAAACGGAATTCGCTTCGTGCAAAATGATGCAGCAACTTCAATAAATTAATCGGCATGCCGGCGATAAATTTGGATGATCGCAGCTTTTTCGCGCAGCCCTTGACGCAAGGCCTTTGCCCGGCAACATGCGCCGGTCTTTTCCTCCATCGGAGCACTCTTTCCAGATGTCACTGTCCGCCGAAGCGATCGCGACGCTGTCGCATGTGTCCACCGCCACCATCACCACCGTCCTGCTCAAGAAGGGCCTGCGCAACATCTGGATGCGCGGCACCAAACCGCTGAAGCCGGGGCAGAAGCGGCTGGTCGGACCGGCCTTCACGCTGCGTTTCGTGCCGGCCCGTGAGGATCTGGCGACGCCGGAATCCTGGTCGTCGCCGATTTCGACCCGCACCGCGATCGAAGCGATGCCAACGGGCTGCATTGCCGTGGTCGACGCCATGGGCATCACCGATGCCGGCATTTTCGGCGACATCCTCTGCGCCCGCATGGCCAAGCGCGGGGTGACGGCGCTGATCACTGACGGCGTGGTGCGCGACGTCGAGGGCGTGCTCGGCACCGGCCTGCCGGTGTGGTGCGACGGCTACGCGGCTCCGCCGTCAGTCGCAGGTCTGACCTTCGTCGGCTGGGGCGAACCGATCGGCTGCGGCGGCGTTGCCGTATTCCCGAACGACGTGGTGGTGGCCGACCAGGATGGCGCGGTGCTGATCCCGCAGGCGTTCCTCGATCACGTGCTGGCCGAGGGGCCGGAGCAGGAACGGATGGAAGCCTGGATCGTCAACGAGGTGAACAATGGCGCCCAGCTGCCCGGCCTGTATCCGATGAATGCTGAGACCAAGGCGCGCTACGCCGCCACCAAGAAATAACGTCAAGAAAGGGAGGTAACCCCATGGACATCCACGTTTCCGGCTCGCGGCCGACCCGCCGCGCGCCGAAGGAGAATTTTACCGGCACCGTGTTGCAGGACCCGATCAACATGGCGCCTGCGCCGGCGCGGCTCAACGCCTCGCGCGTGTCGTTCGAGCCCGGCGCACGCACCGCCTGGCACACCCATCCGCTCGGACAGACGCTGTACGTGATCTCCGGCATCGGGCGCGTGCAGGCCAAGGGCGGCCCGATCAGGGAGATCCGTCCCGGCGATGTCGTCTGGATTCCGCCGAACGAGAAGCACTGGCACGGGGCCTCGCCCGGCAACAGCATGACCCACATCGCCATGCAGGAGGCGCTCGATGGCGTCTATTCGACCTGGATGGAGCACGTCACCGACGAGGAATACAACGGCAAGGTCGGCTGACGCCGCTGCTGGCCGAAAGGAAAAGCCCCGCTCACGAGCGGGGCTTTTCATTTCTAAGCCGTGGCCCGGATGGAGCGAAGCGCAATCCGGGACGATCTCTCCCGCGGTAACAATCCCGGATTTCGCTACGCTTCATCCGGGCTACGAATTCCGGCCGATCAATTCACCCGCGTCCAGGTCTGGCCGCCGCAGAACATGCCGCCGAACGCACAGCCCTGGACGCGCAGCGTGTCCGGGCTCTTCATCGCCAAGGTGGAATCGTAGGTGCTGCCGCTGTTCGGATCGAAAATGCGGCCGCTCCACTTGTCCTTGCCCGGCCTCATGTTGATCAGAACCTGTTCGCCGTTGGCGTTCGATTTCTTGTCGACGGCGTAACCGCAGAGATTGGCACCACATTGCTCGATGCGGATTTTGCCTTCCTTCTCTTCGGTGAGCCAGACGCCGAGCGGCGAGTTCGCTGCTTGCACGGGATTGGCAAGCGGCTTGGGCACCGGAGCGCTCGGCGAGGCGGCACCAACGGTTGGAGCGGTGGTGGGCTTTGCGGCCGGTGCAGCAGTTTGCTGGACGGCTGGCGGCGCTGGCGGTGGCGTGGTCGCTGCGGTAGCTGAAGGCGGCGTGGCCGCGACACCCGTGCCGGCCGGCTCTGTCGTTGTTGCGGCAGGCTCTGGCGGGACGGCGGCCGGATCAACGGCCTGCGGAGCAGCCGCCGCGGGCGCGCCCGGCGGCGCGATCTGGGAATCCGTCTTGGTGTCCGTCCTGGCTTCCTTCGGAGCCTTGCGCTTCTGCTCGGTGTCCTCGCTTTTGGCGCGCTTGGCGCGGCGGCCGGTATTGTCGTAGACGCCGGGGATCGAAACCGTGCCGCGATCGGGATCGATGCGAATGGTGCGGCCGCCGTAATCGAATGTGTACTGCGCCTGCGCTGCGGCCATGCTCGCAAGTAGGAGCGTGGCGATCGCCAGAAGCTTTCTCATCTCGATCTCCGGTGCAGGGAACTCCGTTCGCAAGGCTATCCGATGACCGCCTCGTTGAACGTGTCCCAGATCACGGTCAGAACATAAGTCGTATCCTTGCGGCTTAGGTTCAAATCGCCGGATTGCGGTCTGGTTTCAGGCCGCGCGCTTCAAATTATGCGCGTGACGCAGGCTATTCGAACCACGCGGCGTAGATCTTCGCGTAGCTCCCATCTTCGCGCGCAATGTGAAGCCATTGGTCGACGAACGCCTTCAATGCGACGTCGCGCTGCATCCAATAGGCCTTTTCCGCGAAGTCGAACGGCTTGTCGGGATGCACGGCGCACAGCACGCCGGGGTGCAGCTTCTGCTGATAGCGCGTCTCGGACGCATCGGTCATCATCAGGTCGGCGTCGCCCTTGGCAATCTCGTCGAAGATCCTGGTGTTGTCGTTGAAGACCCGGATCTCGGCGGTTTTCACATGTGCGCGCGCGAAGCGCTCATTGGTGCCGCCGGGATTGACGATGACGCGGGTGCCGGGCTTGTCGATCTCGGCGATCGTCTCAAACTTGCCTTTGTCGGCGCAGCGCGCGATCGGCGTCTTGCCTTCGCGCATGATCGGGGTCGAGAACAGGCCCTTCTTCTGCCGGTCGAACGTGATGGAGACACCGCCCATCGCGATGTCGAAATTGTCTGCCTCGAAATCCCTGGTCATCTGCGGCCACGATGTCGGCACGAACTCGACCTTAACGCCGAGCGCCTTGCCGAGCGACTGCGCCATGTCGACATCGAAGCCGCGGAAGGCCTTGGTCTCCTTGTCGAGATAGGTGAAGGGCAAGTAGTCGCCGGTCATGCCGACGCGCAGGATACCGTGCTTGACGATCTCATCGAGCCGGGACGGCGCCTGCTGCGCGTGCGCGGCAGACAGGAGCAAAGCCAGAGCGAGGCCGGCGAGCGCGCGAAACATCAAACTTCTCCGTCAATTCCGATGACATGTCGTTGCGGAGCATTTAGACCAGATGGGACGATCGAGCCAGCATGGCGGGCGCAAAATGACCATCTCGCTCCACGAAGCATCCGTCGGCGTTTATGTGCCGTATCTGCGCAATCTTTCAGCGTTGCTCGATCACGCGGAAGCCTACGCCAGGGCTCGCAAGATCGAATCTGACGTGCTGCTCGGAATGCGGCTCTCGCCGAACATGTACAGCCTTCGCCAGCAGGTCGGGGAGGCGAACCGGCATGTCGTGCTGAGCTGCGCGCTGCTGGCAGGGTGCGCGCCGCCGGTCTTCGCCGACGCAACGCCTGGCATCGCCGATCTGAAGGCGCGGATTGCGGCCACGATTGATTTTGCGCAGAGCCTGCCGCGGGAAGTGATCAACGCCGCCGCCGGCAAGGATGTCGTCTTCACGTTCCGGAGCGGCGCGACCAGGCCATTCACCGGCAAGTCCCTGATCCTGACCTTCAGCGTCCCGCAGTTCTTCTTCCATGTCGCAACGGCCTACGACATCCTGCGTCATGCCGGTGTCGACCTCGCGAAGAAGGACTTTCTGGGACCACCGAGGCCACCGCAGGGCTAGACTAGGCTTCGTTGCTATCCCTGTTCGCCTGAACGGCGCTCGCAGAGCGGCTGAGCATCTCGTGCTTGAAATGCTCGAAACGCCGCCGCGCTTCGGCCTCGCGATCGTCGACGAATCTGATCGCGGCATCCCCGTCCATCGGGCCGTTGACGAGTGGGGTCGATGCCTCGCCGACGGTCTCGTCGACATAATATTGGGCGCCGTCCTGGCGCACCGTCCAGCGGAAGCGCAGCGCGGCCATCGGGCCTGGGCCGGATTTCGAATAGCCATTGGCCTCGATCGCTTGGGGCGGCGGCTGGATCGGCTCCGGCTCCGCTTCCGGCTCGCTCGGCTCCGGTTCGCTTGGCTCAGCTTCACTTGGCTCAGGCTGTTCGACCGGTTCGGGCTCCTCGATCGGAGGCGGCTCGACCGCCGTCGGCTCGGCAGGCGCGGCCTCGACGGACACGGCCGTGACGGACACGATCTGGATGGACGGCGGCAAAGGCGGCGGCATTGCTATCGAGGCCGGCGGCTCCGCGGCGGGCTCAACTGGCTTGTCCGCCGTCTTGTCGGTCGATTTGGAGGTCTCGGGAGGTGTGGTCGTCTGGTCGAGAATGCTCGCGATTGCGGCCAGCGCATTGTCGGTCGGATCATTCACGGTTTGGTCTCCCAGGCTGACGGCGCGCGGAATCGTGCCGACGCCCTCCCTATCTACCTGATCTGACTATCCTTTGTCAGCCCCGGCGGTTCCGGCGCGCAGCCTTGAAGCGAAGCGGGATCCGCTTCGCTTGAAAGCGTCGCTAGGCACAAACCGGCGGACGCCGGTCCTTCCAGGGGCGGACCTGTTCGAGCTGGCCGGCCAGGCGGAACAGCAGTCCTTCCTCGCCGAGCTTGGCCGCGAACATCATGCCGAGCGGCAGACCGGCCTTGTTCCAGGCCAGCGGCACCGACATCGCCGGCTGTCCGGACATGTTGAACATCGAGGTGCCCGGCATGTAGCGGCGCAGCACCGGCGCGATGTGGGTCAGGTCCTCGGACATCGTGTTGAGCTCGCCGAGGCGGAGCGGCGGCGCGCACAGCGTCGGGCTGAGGAAGATGTCGCAACCCTCGAAGAAGGTCGCAAGCGCGCGCGAGATCTGGAATGCCCCAAGCTGCGCGGCGACGTAGTCGGCCGGCGTCATCTTGGCCGAGTTCTGGCCGCTGGCGAGCGTCAGCCGCTCGACATCGTCCGACGTCAGGGTGCGCCCGACGCGCTGCTCGAGCAGACGGACGGTCAGCGCGGTGTTGCCGCCGACGATGGTCGTCATGACTGCGGCGGGATCGGCGGCAAGCGGCGGCGCGCGCTCCTCGACATGATGGCCGAGGCCCGCCAGCAGCTTGGCCACGTCGCGCACCGCCGCGGCGATCTCGGGATCAATGGCATCGCCATAGGGCGACTTGTCGGTGAAGCTGATGCGCAAATGGCCGGGATCGCGGCCGACTTCCTGCGAGAACGGCCGCTCCGGCGGCGGCGCGACATAGAGGCTCGATGGCTCCGGGCCGTGGATCGCATCCATCATGACCGCGCTGTCGCGGACGCTGATGCTGAGTACATGGCCTACGGAGAAGCCGCCCCAGCCTTCGCCGCGATCGGGACCCACCGGGTTGCGGGCGCGCGTCGGCTTCATGCCGAACACGCCGGAAGCGGAGGCGGGGATCCGGATCGAGCCGCCGCCGTCGCTGGCATGCGCGACGGGCAGGATGCGGGCTGCGACCGCAGCGCCAGCGCCGCCGGACGAGCCGCCGGAGGAATGGTCGAGATTCCAGGGATTGCGGGTCGGGCCGAACAGGCGGGATTCCGTCGTCGGCATCAGCCCGAATTCCGGGCTCGAGCTCTTGCCGAAGATTGCAAGCCCGGCATCGAGGAAGCGCTGGGCCAGGGTGCCGTTGTGATCCGCGACGAAGTCCTTCAGCAGGCTGGCGCCCGACGTGGTGCGGGTGCCCTCGAGCAGATCGAGGTCCTTCAGCAGGAACGGCACGCCGGTGAAGGGACCGTCAGGCAACCCCTTGGCGATCTGGCGCTCGGCATAGTCGTAATGCTTGACGACAACAGCGTTGATCTTGGGATCGACGGCGGCGGTGCGCGTGATCGCCTCGTCGAGCAGATCCTTCGGCGTCACGTCCTTGTTGCGGACGAGCTCGGCGAGACCGACCGCGTCGTAGTTGCCGAATTCCTTGAAGGCCATGTGGGTACTCCGCATCGCCGGGCCGATCTTTTCGGATCGGCCACGGCGCAAACGAGGAAGGCTGAAAGCTCAGCCGAGGACGTCCTGGTTGATCACATTCTGGCGCAGCGGATTGCCATCCAGCACGCTGAGGATATTGCGTGCGGTCTGCTCGCTCATGCGATCGACGGCCTCGACCGTGACGCCCGCGACGTGCGGCGCCATGATCACGTTGGGCAAAGCGTGCAGGGGCTGGCCGACCGGCGGCGGTTCGACCTCGAACACGTCGAGGCCGGCGCCGGCGAGCTTGCCCGACACCAGCGCGTCGTGCAGCGCCTTCTCGTCGACGATGCCGCCGCGGGCGGTGTTGATGAGATAGGCGGTCGGCTTCATCAGCCGCATCCGCGCGGCATTGAACAGCCCGACCGTTTCGGGATTCTTCGGACAGTGGATGGTGACGAAGTCCGCCCGCGGCAGCGCCGCTTCGAGGCTCGACACGGCCTCGCAGCCGGTCGCGGTGATCTCGCTGGCGGGCTTGTAGGGATCGTAGACCAGCACGTTCATTTCCATGGCGAGGCAGCGCTTGGCGGTGCGGGAGCCGATGCGGCCGAAGCCCACGATCAGCACGGTCTTGCCGTAGAGGTCGAACGGCAGCACGCCGAGCCGGCTCGCCCAGGTGCCGTCCTTGACCATCGTGTGCATTTCCTGCGCGCGCTTGGCCAGCGTCAGCATCATGAACAAGGCTTGTTCGGCGACCGACGGCGAGTTCGCGGTGCCTGCGACCATCAGCGGCACCTTGCGGCGCGACAGCGCCGGAACATCGACGGCGTCATAGCCGACGCCGATCCGGGTCACCACCATCATGCCCTTGGACGCCTCCAGCTCCGCCTCGCCGAAGCGGGTTGCGCCGAGCGCCACGCCATGGACCGGCGCATGCTGCTCGAGCATGGTCTGAAAGTCCTTGGCGGAGATCAGGTTGGGAAATTCGATGAGTT
Source organism: Bradyrhizobium sp. Mp19 (assembly GCF_029952935.1). Lineage (NCBI taxonomy): Bacteria > Pseudomonadati > Pseudomonadota > Alphaproteobacteria > Hyphomicrobiales > Nitrobacteraceae > Bradyrhizobium > Bradyrhizobium sp. Mp19. The sequence continues at coordinate 115,663 of NZ_JASAUT010000013.1, forward strand.
CGACGTCGTCCCGCTCGTTGAGGAGCACCCGTGCCCCCGGCGACAGAGTCTGGGTAATAAAGATCTTCTTCTTGTTGGTGGCCATTTCCTGCCCTTGAGGTTTCTTGTGCGCCGTCAAAGGACGGCGCCGGTCACCTCGTTTAGCAAATGCATATTGTTGAGGTCCACAGCCAATCGGAGCGGGCTGCCATCCTGCGCACCGGCATTGGGATTGACCCGGCCGCAGACCTGGGTGCCCTCGAGCGTGAAATAGACCAAGGTCTCCATCCCCATCGGCTCGGTGACGTCAAGCGTCGCGTCGAACGGCTCGACGCCCGGTTCGGCATGCGGCCGCGCCTCCATGACGTGCTCGGGCCGGATGCCCAGCAACAGCTTGTCGGTGCGGGAGAGCGCCTGGTAGCGGGCGGCGCGTGCCGGCGGCAGCGCGAAAGCGAGGCGATCGGTCAGCCGCACGTTGAGCTTGCCTGCGGTGTCCTCGAGCCGACAGGGCACGAAGTTCATCGCGGGCGAGCCGATGAAGCTTGCGACGAACCGGGTCGCCGGCTTGTGGTAGAGCTCGTTGGGCGTGCCGATCTGCTCGATCCTGCCGTGGTTCATCACCACCACGCGGTCGGCGAGCGTCATCGCCTCGACCTGGTCGTGGGTGACGTAGACCGTCGTGGTGCGGACCTTCTGATGCACCTTCTTGATCTCGATCCGCATCTGCACGCGCAGCTTGGCGTCGAGGTTGGACAGCGGCTCGTCGAACAGGAACACCTTCGGATTGCGCACGATCGCCCGCCCCATCGCGACGCGCTGGCGCTGGCCGCCGGAGAGCTGCTTCGGCTTGCGATCGATCAGATCGGTGATGTCGAGCATGCGGGCGGCCTCGGTGACCCGGCTCTTGATCTCCGCCTTGGGATAGTGCTTCAGCCGCAGACCGAACGACATGTTCTCGGCAACGGTCATATGCGGATAGAGCGCATAGTTCTGGAACACCATCGCGATGTCGCGGTCCTTCGGCGGCACGTCGTTGACAACGTCGCCGCCGATCATGATGTCGCCGTCGGAAATGTCCTCGAGGCCGGCGATCATCCGCAGCGTCGTCGACTTGCCGCAGCCGCTCGGCCCGACCAGCACCACGAACTCATGGTCGGCGATATCAAGGTCGATGCCGCGCACCGCCTCGACCTCATCGTAACGCTTCACAACCTTCCGCAAACTGACGTCAGCCATAAGTTCAACCCTTTGTCGCACCGGCGGTCAGGCCGGCAATGTAGTAGTCCATCAGGAAGGCGTAGATGATCAGCGGCGGCGCGGCGCCGAGCAGGGCGCCGGTCATGATCTGTCCCCAGTTGAAGACGTCACCCTTGATCAGGGTCGTGATGATGCCGACCGGCAGCACCAGCTGATCGGTCGATGTCGTGAACACCAGCGGATAGAGGAACTGAGCCCAGGAGACGGTGAAGGCAAAGATCGTGGCCGCGATCAGGCCGGGCAGGGCGACCGGGATGAAGATGCGGGTCAGCGTCTGGAACCAGCTCGCGCCGTCGATGATCGCGGCCTCGTCGAGCTCCTTCGGGATCGAGGCGAAATAGCCGATCATGATCCAGGTGCAGAACGGCACCGTCAGCGTCGGATAGATGAACAGCAGGACATACCAGCGATTGATGAGCTGGATGCCGGTCCAGTCGCCGATCACCGCGAACATCTTGAACAGCGGGATGAACAGCAGGCTGTCGGGGATAAGGTAGGTCAGGAATACGCCGGTCGCGAGCGTGGCCGAGCCCCAGAACTTCATCCGTGCCAGCGCAAAAGCCGCCGGCACGCTGATCAGCATCGTGATGGTGACCACGATGATCGAGACCCAGGCCGAATTCCAGAAGAAGCGCAGGAACTGATTCGAGGTCAGCAACTCGGCGTAGTTGGAGAGCGTCGGATGATATACCCACCACGGGTTGGTCGCCGCGGAAATCTCCGCGCTGCTCTTCAGCGAGGTGATCAGCATGTAGAGCGGCGGCACCAGCGAAAAGATCGCAAACAGCACCAGGAAGAAATAGGACCAGCGTAGCGCCCAGGCGCGGTCGCGGCTCATGCTGCCGTACTTCACCTTGCGGGTCGGTCCGGACTTGTCGATCGTCAGCGAGCTCATCAGGCTTCGTTCCCGCGTTTGGTGATGTCGCGCAGGATGAAGATCGCCGCGACCGCGAGGATCGGCACCATGAACAGCGAAACGCTGGCGCCGAGCGGCACATCGCTGCCCTCGATGCCGACGCGGAATGCCCAGGTGGCGAAGATATGGGTGTGGTCGAGCGGGCCGCCCGCGGTCAGGATGCGCACGATGTCGAAATTGGCGAAGGTCACGATCAGGGAGAACAGCGTCGTGATCGCGATGATGTTGCGCATCATCGGCAGGGTCACGTACCAGATGCGCTGCCACCAATTGGCGCCGTCGATCGCGGCCGCCTCATAAAGCTGGTCGGGTACCGATTTCAACGCCGCCAGATACATGATCATGAAGAACGGCGCGCCGTACCAGACGTTGACCAGGATCACCGAGAAGCGCGCCCACATCGCATCGCCGGTCCACGGGATCGGCCCGATGCCGAAGAAGGAAAGCGTGTAGTTGAAGGCGCTGTAGGAGGGGTCGAACAGCCAGAGCCACGCCAGCGTGCTCATCGCCGGCGGGATCACCCACGGCACCAGCAGCATGCCGCGCCACTTGCGCTGCTTGTTGGCGGGTACGTTGTGCACGAAATGCGCGACGATGAAGCCGATCAGGGCTTTGAAGATCACCGCCGAGATCGCGAAAATGCAGGATTGCTTGACCACCAGCCAGAAGGTGTCGCGCTTGAACAGGAACTCGAAATTGCCGAACCCGACGAACTTCGTCATCGCCTTGTTCAGCGTCGCAAGGTGCAAGGAGTAGAGGGCCGGGTAGAGCACCAGGATCGCGATCAGGAGGATCAGCGGCAAGGTCATCAGGAACGCGGCCATCGACTTGCGCCGCAGCGCGTTGCGCAGGCCGACGCGCCTTCGTCCCGTCTGGGCAGCGGCTGCGCGGTTGGATTGGAATGCGACATCAACCATAACGCAGGTCCCTCGCGCGGGTTGGTTGCACAGCTCGCCGGTCCGACGGCTGGGATGTGAAGACGGGACCTCGCGCGGCCAACATTACGGGCGGTCGCGCGAGACCTCGCTTGTCGTCAGCTTCGCATGAAGCCTTCGCACTCGCCCTCGGCCCAGGCGAGTGTCTTTTCCATGCTTTCACCCTGGTAGTACCGCAGGCACATCTTGGTCAGCGTGGCCTGGAAGTAGATCTGCTGCGCGATCTTGGGCGGCGCGGGCGAGGCCGCAATCGACAGCGTCTGGTGCTTGTAGGGGTTCGGATAGTGGTAGAGCGTCCCCTTTGGCGGCGCTTGCTCCGCCCAGACCTTCAAGGTCGTGAGCTTTTCGTAGGCCGGCAGGTCATAGCCACCGCTTGCGACCACCATCTTCTCGATCGATGCAGGTTGCGACAGGTGGGACAGCAGGCTCTTGGCCGCCTCCTTGTTCTTCGAGAACGACCAGATCGACCAGAAGAACGGCAGATAGGGCGCGAAGCGTCCCTTCGGCCCGGCCGGGAACCCGTGCGTCCAGCATTGCTCCGCGACTTGCGGAGCATCGCGCTTGGCGACCGCCCACGCGCTCGGCGGATTCAGGATCATCGCGCCTTTGCCGGCGACCAGCCACTTGTTGTTGGACGCGTCGTCCCATGCCGCCACATCGGGCGGCAGGAAGGCGAGCAGCTTCTTGTAGTAGTCGAGGGCCTGGCGCACCGCGTCGGTCTTGACGGTGAGGTTGCCCTTCGCATCGACCAGCTGCGCGCCGAACGACTGGAAGATCGCGCCGGCGGTGTCGACGCTGTCGCTGGTTTCGCCGAGGCCGATACCGAACGGGAATCCGGCCTTGTGGCAGGCTTCAGCCGCCTTGAGGAACGTATCGAGGGTCCAGTTATCGGCTTTCGGCTCGCTTCCGACCGGATACATCTCCTGCACGTCGATGTTGGCGTGTTTCTTCATCAGGTCGATGCGCGAGCAGGGACCCTTGATCTGGCTGCCGACGCTGGCGGGTACGCCGAGCCATTTGCCGCCGGCCTGGCCGAGATATTTCACCGTGCCGTTGACGTCGCCGTTCAGCTTGAGGAGCGGATCCATGATGTCGTTGACCGGCTCGAGCAGCTCGGCGTTGGCCTGCGGCCACCATGTCGGCATCTGGAAAATATCGTGACCGGATTTCGCCTGCGCCTCGGCGGCGATGGTGACGATGTTCTTGTTGCCCTGGCTGGTGATGTAGTCGATCTGGACCTCGACTTTCTCCTTGGCAGCCCATTCATTGACCAGCTCGGTGGACGCACTGTTCGCGCCGGGCACCCAGTGATCCCAGAAGCCCATCGAGAGCTTTCCGGCTGCATAGGCGCCACGCACGTAGGGGGCTGTAATCAGCGCGGCCGATGACAGCGCTGTCGCTGCGACGAATTCTCGGCGCGAGAGCTTCTTCCGTGACATGGCATTCCCTCCCTGGTAGCCAACGGACAAAAGACTTTTTTGAATCCCGTTGTTGTTTTTGTGCGTCGCGTTTGCGCGACGTCGCGGGATTGCGTTGAAAGCGATCAGAACAGAATTGCCGGCGTCTGTCGAGAAACGAGATGCTGATGCCATGTAGAACTAACGTTGTGGTCAAATAGCAGGCAGTGTCGTTCGCATCATTGCAGTTGCCGGCGGTTTGCCGCGCGTCTTGCGATCATGCTGCGACGCACGCGGGCGGTGATGCAGACAAGGAAGCAGACGGTGCGCGGTTGAGCCGCAGGTTTCCGGTCAAGCCTCGGCGAACTCTGTTCCGCCATGGTGATGCCCGGCGCGGCCGATAGACTTGCCGAAGCCGGAAACGCTAAAGTCCGGATTCGTCGAACCTACCCCCGCATCAATTCCGCAATCCACCACCGATCACGGAGACCCGATCATGCTCATCCCGGTAGCGAAGCTGCGAGCGCAATGGAGATTGTGCGCCGCGGTTGGGGCCGCCACCGTCGCGTTGCTCGCAGTGCCTCATATGGTCGACGCGCAGATCGTGCAGGGCGTCGAAAAGGGTGCGCGCGAGGGCAACAAGGCCGCCGGGCCGGTCGGCGGCGTTCTCGGCGGAGCGATCGGCGGCGTCGTCGGAGTGGTGACCGGCGTCACCGGAGTACTGACCGGCAACAATGGCAATAACGCTCCCGGCAGCGGCAAGAACGCACAGGCCCCGGCGGCCGGCGCCAAGGCCTCCAAGTCGGCCAAGGCCGCCGCCAAGGACAAGGGCGCGAAGCAAGCGCCGACCGTGCTGACCCAGGCCGGCGCGCCGCAGCTGACAGCCGAACAGATCGTCGCCAACAGCGACGCCAACATCGAACGGATCAAGAAGGAGCTCAACCTGACGCCGGAGCAGGAGAAGAATTGGGCCGGCTTCAACAGTGCGATGCACTATCTCGGCCACAACGGCGCCGACCGCCTCAACCTGCGCATCGCGCGGGCGCAGCGCGATCCACCGGATGACATCATCGAGCAGATGCGCAACGAGGCCCAGTTCCTCAATGACCGGGCGGTCGATCAGCGCGGCGTCGCCGACGCCGCCGAGCCGCTGTTTGCCAGCCTCGACGACAAGCAGAAACAAATCTTCATCAACGAAATGGTCCGCCTGAGCCACGAACGCGGGCTCGACTGAGGAAATCTCGCCGGCCAAGTGGGGACGAATAGCCGGGCCACCAAGCCCTGGGGTAGGTTAAAGGCGCAGCACCCGGCTATTCTGCCGCAGCGGCGCGGCTCGGTTAATTCGTCATTCAATGTTGAAGAAAAACGGACCGGATCACGCCCGAGTGATGGCCGAGTCAGGGCCTTGTCGGGAACCATCCACAGCGCCCGAGGCCAGCGCGGACAAAGCCGTGAATCGCCGGGCATAGGCGAGCGGAAGCGACGCCGTCCTTCGGACGGCATGCCCGGCCATCGCGACGCTCGAACGTCGGTGCTCAGCTGTTCGGGAAGTTCAGCTCCACGCCGACGCCGTCCGGATCGTACAAGAATATCTGGGTGTCGCCGGTGCGCGGCACGATCTGTTCGCGGAAGGTGACGTTCTTCGACTGCAGGCGCTTGCGCACGGCCTCGACGTCGCTGGCGGCAAAGGCGATATGGTCGAGGCGGCCGGTGTCGTCATATTTCTTCTCGGTGCCGCGCACCACGATGCCGTCGCGCGGCTTGCGGGTGCCCATTAAATGGACTGTGGCCTGGCCGCCGGAATAGAGCCAGTAGCCGGGGAAATCGAGCGGTGGCCGTTCGCCGTTCTCGAGCCCGAGCACATCGCAATAGAACTCCTTGGTGCGCTCGAGGTCCTGCGGCTCTATGGTGTAATGCTGTAGTCCACCCAATGGCATGGTTCTTCTCCTTGAGAAATCGGGTTAAACGAAGCTGAGGTCGGCATCGACGCCCAGCATCCAGGCGCCGACAGTCTCGAAATGACTGAAGCGGCCCTGCAATTGCTGGGTCACGGTGTGGATGTCGCGGAAGCGCCGCTCCAGCGGATGGCCGTCGAAGATCGCGGTGGCGCCGGCGGCGTTGTAGGCGAAATCGACTGCCTCCCGCGCCTTGTGGATGGCGTGCGTGGCCGCCATCCGGATCGTCATGCGCTGGGCGACCGTGATGCTGTTGCCGGCAACCAGGTCCTTCCAGATGTCGGCCATCGACTGCAGCAGGAAAGTGCGGGCGGCGCGCAGATTGACCTCGGCCTGGGCGAGGCCGGACTGCACCACGGCATTGTCCCGCAGCGTCTTCTTCATGCCGCGCGGCACCTTGTTGCGGGCGACGTCGACGAAATTGTCGAGCGCGCTGCGGGCAGTGCCGCAGGCGACCCCGGCAAAGCCGATCTGGTAGCAGGTGTGGTTGCTCATCCGGTATAGCGGGCCGTCCTCGCGGCACTCGCGGTCGAATTCGCGGGTGATCGAATGGTCCGCGCGGACGAAGAAGTCGTCGAGCGCGAACTGGTCGCTGGCGGTGCCGCGCAATCCGACCGTGTTCCAGATATCGGTCCACGCGACGTCCTCGGTCCGCACCAGCATGGTGCGCTCGATCTGCTCGCCATTGGCATCCCGGCGCGGCGAGCCGTCCGCGGCATAGACCGGGCAGTGCGCGCCGAGCCAGGTGGCGTGCCGCCCGCCCGAAGCAAACGACCAGACCCCGGTGACGCGGTAACCCCCCTCGCACTCGATCGCCCTGACCTTCGGGCCGGGGCCCCAGGCGAGCACGGCACGTGGGTCGGCAAACACCTCCTGCGCGACCGGCAGGTCGAGATAGGCCGCCGACATCGCGCAGCCGCCGGCCTGGCTCAGGCACCACGCCGTCGAGGCATCCGCCTTGGCGATGGTCTCGATGGCATGGAAGAAGGTGACGGGATCGGTTTCGATCCCGTTGCTTGAACGCGGCAGCAGCAGGCGGAACAGCCGCGCCTCATGCAGCCGGTCGAGCAGGTCGGGCGGCAGGCGGCGCGTCGTTTCGATATCGTTGGAGGCGGCCGCCACCGCGTCCCTGATCGCCTCGGCGCGGGCGATCACGTCGCGATCACCGGTAAGGTCCGCAGCAGTCACATTCATGTTCGCCTCCCTCAGGCGCGCCGGATCGTTGCGGAGGCCGCGACATCGGCCGTCGCGTTGAGCTCCTTATCGATCTGCTCGATCGACTTGCCCCGGGTCTCGAGCCCGAAGAACAGATAGACGGCCCCCGCCATCAGGAACCAGCAGCCGAGATAGACGAAGGCGGTCGGGATCTGGGTCAGTGGCACGTCGGGCTTGAGGTAGTTGTTCGAGCCGACGATCAGCGCAAGGCCGACCGGCCCGATGATCTTGCCGATGCCGCCGAAGCCATAGGCCGATCCCATCCCCGTGGTGCGCAGATGCGACGGCCAGACCTCCGCCGCGTAGGGCCCGACGATCGCAAAGCCGCCGTCGGCGAAGAAGAAGGTGGCGGCCAGCAGCAGCCAGAACGCCGACATGCCGAACAAAGTCGCGTCGTAGTGGTAGCCGGCAATGATCGTCAGCGCGCCGGCGCCGAAGCCGAGCAGGCCGCCGGCAACGCGCCGTCCGAGCAGCTCAGAGAACCAGGAGAACGAGATGCGGCCGAGGAAGCCGGTGATGCTGAGCAGGATCATCATCTTGGCGGCTTCCTGCGGCGTCACCTTCAGCAGCAGCACGAACAGCGCGGGGGCCCATAGCGTGATGCCGTAGACGCCGGTCTGCGCGCCGGCATTGCCGAGCCAGGAGACGATCAGGCTGCGCGGATATTTGAAGAGGTCGAACCAGCTCGTCGTGACGATCGGACCGGCGTCGGCTGCGCTCGGCAATGGCAGTTCGGAGGGCTGAACCTGCAGCGCCCAGGCCAGCGACTTGCGGGCTTCGTCATAGCGTCCTTGCCGGCACAGCCAGCGCGGCGACTCCGGGACCCAGATCCGAACCAGCAGCACCAGGACCGACGGCAGCACGCCGATCGCAAACAACAGCCGCCACTGATCGGTTCCCATGACGGCTCCCAGCACCGCGCCGAGGCCGACGCCGAGCGGGATCACGCAGGTGACGAGGCCGCCGACCCAGCCGCGCTTGTGCGAGGGCATGAACTCCTGCACCAGCGGCAAGTCGACACAATAAAGACCGCCGACGCCGGTGCCGACGAAGAAGCGCAGGATTGCCAGGTAGACCCAGCCATTATCGGGCGTGAAGTAGAGCAGGCCGGTTGCGATCGAGAAGTTCAGCACCGTGCCGATGAACACGATACGCCGCCCGACCCGGTCGGCGAGCCAGCCCCAGAGGTAGGCGCCGAGGATGGCGCCGATGCCGGAGCTCATCAGCACGGTGGCCGACTGGCCGAAGGTGAGTTTCCAGGGCCCGATCAGGAACGCGAGCACGAAGCCGATCAGGAAGTAGTCGAAGAATTCCAGCGCATCGCCGATGATGGCCGCCGCAAGGATCTTGATCTGGTTGCCGGTCAGAGTCGTCCGGCGATCGAGAATCTCGAACATGGCGCGTTTCCCCATGGCGCCTGTTCATTATTGTTCGGAGCGTGCGTCGCGCCAGCGCATCGCCCATAGGATGAGGCTATCCTCGCGCCTGCACGAACGACAAGCCGCGCCGACGCGGGGCTCATCTGCACTGGCGCGATAAGCGGTTCGGCTTACTGCTGCGCACAAATGGTGGTGCGAAAGCCCGATGGGGGCCGCCGGAGCCGTTGACTCCTGCAATGCCGATCGCCCACGTTTACGTGAAGAAGGCGGGGAGCAGGTTGGGTGGACGAAAAACGCAAGCATCCGCGAACCGAGGTCAATGAACCCGGCTACATCTCGTCGGGCGGTTCGGTCATGCATTGCACGATCGTGAACATCTCGCCGGAAGGGGCAGCCATTGAGGTTGAGAATCCGGCCTTCGTCCCGCACCGATTCTGCCTGGTGATGGCCCGCGACGCCTCGGTTGTCTATGAGTGCCAGGTGATCTGGAGTAAGAAGTCGCGAATTGGAGTGAGTTTCGTGGCGACCGCCTGAGCGCGGCAATCTCGATTGGGGACGCCCATGAACCAGCGTGCCAACGGGCCCGGGTTTCGTTGCTGGAACAGCAGGTGATCCGCCGATGACTCCGGAACCTGCAACGATCTGCCTTGGCTGCTGGCAAAACCTGCATATGCCGATCCCGTTGCGCGGTCCCTTGTCGGCGCCGTTCCGTCTGTTCGGCGTCCGTCCGAGCCGGATGAACCCGAATGTGTGCACGATCTGCGAGATGGCCTTCTCGAAGATCATGAAAGCGCGCGCCGTGACGATCGACGCCACCATCCTGTTCGCCGATCTGCGCGGCTACACCACGCTGACGCAGACCATCGCGCAGGACGGGCTGACCTCGCTGCTCGACGCGTTCTACGACGACTGCGCCGCCGCGATCTGGCGCTATGACGGCATCCTCAACAAGACCATCGGCGACGCCGTGTTCGCGATCTTCAATTTCCCGGTGCGGCGCGGCGATCATGCCGTGCAGGCCTTGCTCGCGGCGCGCCAGATCCAGCGTAGTTTTCGCGACAGGCACGACGCGCTGGTGCGGGCGATCGGTGCCGGCGACATCGAGATCGGCATAGGAATCGGGATGGATAGCGGTGACACCAATTTCGGTGAGTTCGGCCAGGCGCACCGCGACCTGACGGCAGTCGGCACGGTGGTCAACCGCGCGGCACGCGCGCAGGCGGCCGCCAAGTCAGGCGAGATTCTCGTGACGACGGCGGTGCGGGATCGAACCCGCGACATGATCACGGCAGCCGGTGCCGACTACACCCTGAAGGGCTTCGACCAGCCCGTCACATTGTTTCCTGCGTGAATTGGCTTTCGCGTGAATTGACGCGGAGCAAAAAAGACGGCTCCAGCGTGCAACTGCGCGCCGAAGCCGTCGGGGATGGTCGTTTGCCGATTACGAACGGCGCCTCAACGCGAGGCCGGCGGCTTCGTCCCGCCCAAGCCAAATTTTTTTGAACCGGCGTCAGCGCCACATGCCGCGCATCCGGGCGCCGATGTCGATCGGCGGCGCGCGGTTGGCCGAGGATGCCTGCGCGGTCGCGGCGCGCGGCCAGGTGGTGCGCTCGAACATCGGCAGCAGTCGTTCCGGGATGAAGCGGGTGCGCGAGGCGTACATGTGGCGGTCGCCCTTGGCGGCCTGGCCGTGAACGAAGAAGCGCTGCGGCACCAGCAGATGCAGATCGTCCTTGGCGCGGGTCATCGCGACATAGAGCAGGCGGCGCTCCTCCTCGAGTTCGGCCGACGTGCCGGCGCCGAGGTCGGAGGGCATGCAGCCGTCGACGACATTGAGCACATAGACGGATTTCCATTCCTGCCCCTTGGCGGAATGGATCGTCGACAGGATCAGATAATCCTCATCGAGCAGCGGCACGCCAGCCTGGTCGCTGGTCGCATCGGGTGGATCGAGCGTGAGTTCGGTGAGGAAACGTTCGCGTGACGGGTAGCCGGCGGCGATCTGCTCGAGTTGGATGAGATCGGCGCGGCGCACCTCGCTGTCCTCGTGGATGCGATCGAGATGCGGCTCGTACCAGAGGCGGGCGCGTTCGATGTCGACGGGCCATTCCGAGTAGCGGAGGTTCTCGATGGTCTCCACGAACAGCCGCCAGTCCGCACCGGCGCGGGGGGGAGCGGGCAGTGCAACGAGCGCAGCAATCGGATCGGCGGCCTCGGTCATGCGGTCGAGCACCCGCTGTGCCGAGGCCGGTCCGACGCCGGGCAACAGATGCAGGATGCGAAAACCTGCAACCCGGTCGCGTGGATTGGCGGCGAAGCGCAGCAGCGCCAGCATGTCCTTGACATGCGCGGCGTCGAGGAATTTGAGGCCGCCGAATTTCACGAACGGAATGTTGCGGCGGGTCAGTTCGACCTCCAGCGGTCCGCTGTGCGAGGAGGTGCGGAACAGCACCGCCTGGTGCTTCAACAGGGTGCCTTCCTCGCGATTGGCCAGCACCTGCTCGACAATGTAACAGGCCTGATCGGCCTCGTCGCGGATCGTGACGAGCAGCGGCTTGCGGGTCGAGGTCCGGTCGGTCCACAGGTTCTTGGTGAAGCGCTCCTTGGCGAGCGAGATCACGCCATTGGCGGCCGACAGGATCGGCTGCGTCGAGCGATAGTTGCGGTCGAGCGTGACGATCTCGGCGGCCGGGCTGAACTGGGCCGGGAAGTCGAGGATGTTGCGCACGGTGGCGGCGCGGAACGAATAGATCGACTGCGCGTCGTCACCGACCACGGTGAGCCCGCGTCCCGCGGGCTTGAGTGCGAGCAGGATCGAGGACTGCAGGCGGTTGGTGTCCTGATATTCGTCGACCATCACATGATCGAAGCGGCCGCCGATCTCCTCGGCCAGCGCGGCGTCCGTCACCATCTGCGCCCAGTAGAGCAGGAGGTCGTCGTAATCGAGCACGTTCTGCCGCTGCTTGGCTTCGACATAGGCGCCGAACAGCTGTTTCAATTCATTGGCCCAGCCGGAGCACCACGGGAAGAACTGGCCGAGCACGGCCTCGATCGGCATCTCCGCGTTCACGCAGCGCGAATAAATTGCAAGGCAGGTGCCCTTGGTGGGGAACCGGCTTTCGGTGCGGGAGAAACCGAGATCGTGGCGGACCAGATTGATCAGGTCGGCGGAATCCTCGCGGTCATGGATCGTGAAGGCCGGGTCGAGGCCGATACGCTCGGCGAATTCGCGCAGCAGCCGAGCGCCGATGCCGTGGAACGTGCCGGCCCAGTTCAGCGCATCGGTCATGACCGAGGCGCGATCGCCGAGCACGCGGCGCGCAATGCGCTCGACGCGGCCGGCCATCTCGGCGGCGGCGCGCCGCGAAAAGGTCATCAACAGGATGCGGCGCGGATCGGCGCCAGCGACGATCAGATGTGCGACTCGATGGGCGAGCGTGTTGGTCTTGCCGGACCCCGCGCCCGCGATCACCAACAGCGGCGCGCCGACGATGCAATCCTTGCCGACCCCGTGCTCGACCGCACGGCGCTGCTCGGCATTGAGCGCATCGAGATAGGCCGTGTTGGCAAGATCAGTCACGAATCACCCCCACGAAACGCTAACAGACAATGCGATTCATTGGGGCCGACGCGCCGAGGCGGACGCAGAGAAATTAGATTGACATTAACGTGGCGCGGCGCACAACCCCGCCATGGGTGACGTATCCAAATCCGACACGCCGCTGAAGGCGACGTTCAAGGTGCGGCTAAACGGCGAGACGGTGACGCTCGCAACCGTCGGCCAGGCCTATCGCTTCATCAGCAATCTCAGCGCCGTCGAATGGATGGAGTTCCGCTCGCTGCATGATGAGGCGCTGGTTGCGCTCGAGAGAGCGGCCGGGAACGCCATGCTGACGGTGCAAGCGACCAACGCGTTGCGGATCCTGTTCGTCCGCGCGAAATTGCTTTGAAAGGAAAATGAGCCGCCCTGGTGTTCCCTTGGCCCTCCAAGGCGGCCCGAGAGTACGGCTGAAGCGCATTGCGCGCCTGGCCGTCGCGTGTACCGCCGTTACCTTGTTTGCGGCCATAACGAACAGGGCCTTACGCAACCACCGCCGATTCGGCTGTAGCCGCCGCACCACAATCAGGAGCCAACGTCGTCGACCAGGCGGTCATACACGAGCGCGGACCGGAGGTTCATGGTTGCGATCTTCAGATAGCCCGGCTCGCGCATGGCGTTGTTGAACATCATGATCGCCGTCTTCCAGTAGCCGCGCTCACGCTGATCCAGGTTCAGCGCGGACAGGTAGTCCGCGGCGTCGCCAACCGTCGCGAGCGTTCGCCCGTCCTTCAGCGTAATCGGGAACGCAAGCGGCGACCGCTTCTCCAGCTCCAGCACGTCAGGCTCCCCCAGGACCAAGCAGCAATAGGACAAAGCAGCAATAACAGGAACAGACCTAGCTGTGCCGCTATATCAAAGCCTTAAGGGGACGTCCGGGCTGGTTGGAGCGGACGGTTCAGAAAGAATCCGCCAGCGCGATCTCTGCCTTCAGCGCATCGATGCGCCGTTCGGCTTCCTCGGACGTCAGGTCGCGCGCGTACTGGTTCGGCTGATAGGCCTCCTCGGCAAGGCTCCTCAACCGCAGCGCCTGGGCGCGGGTCATCAGCCCGCCAAGGCGCTCCGCAACCCCACCATATCTTACCGCTGCCACGCTCATTGCTTGCCTCGCTTGCTGGATGGTGACTTGACAATATGTTCTATTTTTGTTCTAACAAGCCATGGACAATAAAATCAATGAAATTCGGCGCAAGATCAGCACGTTGCGAGCCGAGATGACCTTGGTCGAGGCGTCGATCCGGGATCAGGTCAACCGCGACCTCGATTGCAGTGAAGCGTCGTACCGGCTGATGGCGATGCGAGCCGAAGTGGCCGAGCTCGTCGGCCGGTGGAAGGCCGCCGGCGGCGGCGAGCGTCTCCCCACGGTGCGGGAGCGGCTCAGCCGGAGCTTCGAGGACCGTGCCGGTGCGAAGGTCAAGCTTGACAAGGCGAAAAAGCCCGGGCCCAGTCACAGCAACGCTCGGGTGTGATCGGGCCGTTCGACCAAAGAAGGGAGCCTCGAACAGCGGCTCAGGCCCAAATCAGGTTTCAAGGCGGGAACCCGAGCCGCAGGATCTGCATTTTCTTGTGGTGAGAGCCAACACCATAGCATCGCCCAGCGCCATGATCGCCGATCCGACCGCGCCACCGCGGGCATCGATGAATGACGATCGCAGTCCGTTGCTGACGCTGATCTCCTGCATCAGCTGCATCAGGACGATGCGGCTCGAGAGCAGCCATCCGGGCAGTGAGGGCAGGGATATCCTTCAGTACCGCTGCGAGCAATGCAGCCGCATCGAGCGGGTGCAATTGGTGCGGCGTAGCTGGCCGGCGGAACGCTAGCCTTTCCATTTTGCACTAGGAGCGGGCTTTCGCCTTTGGCCTGGCCGCGACGTCACGCGCGATGGCATCGAACTCGCCCGAAGCGTCGGCGGACGGGCCGCCCGTCGCGTTGTCGACCCCGTGCCCCGTCAACTTCGCGAGTTCGCGGCTGAGGTCGTGGATGTGGTACGGCTTGCGCAGCACCGGAAAGTCGGACCTCACGTCGCGCGCGCTCTCGCTGTAGCCTGTCGTCAGCAGGATCGGCAGCTCGGGCTTCCTGTCGCGGATCGTGCGCGCCAGCTTCAGTCCGTCGATCCTGCCGGGCATGACGATGTCGCTGAACACAACGTCGATCCCGTTGGTGTCGATTTCCGACAAGGCGGCCTCTGCGTTCGACGCCCAGTGCACGGTGTAACCGAGCTGTTCGAGCAGGCCCGTGCTCGCATCGGCGACGGCGGGATTGTCCTCGATCAGCAGGATCGTGGCCGAGCCGGGCACGCTGCGCCCCGTAGCCGTGCACTTTGCGGCCGCAGTCCCCCGCGGCAGGTAGATGCTGACCGTCGTGCCCTTGCCGAGCGCGCTTGTAATCTCGACCCGGCCATCCGCCTGGTGCGCGAAACCGTGAACCTGGGACAACCCAAGGCCAGTCCCTTTGCCGACCGGCTTGGTAGTGAAGAAGGGATCAAAGACCCTGTTCATGACATCGTCAGGAATGCCTTCGCCGGTGTCGGTAACGCTGACGACCACCTGGGCGGCTTCCGGGACATTGCGCGCCGCGATGGTCAGCGTGCCGCCGCCGGGCATCGCATCCCGCGCATTGACCACGAGGTTGATCAGCGCGGTCTCGAATTCGGTCGGATCGACGAAGATCGGCCAGAGATCCGCTCGGATCTCCATGTTCAGCTTGATCGCGCCGCCGAGTGCGCTGGTCAAAACCTCGCGCACCGCGGTGATCCGCTCAGTGACATTGATGGTCTGCGGATTGACACTCTGCCGACGCGCGAAGGTGAGGAGCTGCCTGGTCAGGGACGCGGCACGCTCGGATGCGGTTTCGATCGCGCTGAGCGCAAGCTTGCTCCGCTCGCTTGTCACCTCGCGCTTGATCCGGTGCAGGTTGCCGGAAATGATCATCAGCAGGTTGTTGAAGTCGTGCGCGACGCCGCCGGTCAACTGACCCAGCGCATCCATCTTCTGCGATTCCGCCAGCTGTCGCTGCACCTGTTCGAGCTTCTGTTGCGCCTCGCGCCGCTCGGAAATGTCCCGTGTGATCTTGGCAAAGCCGACCAGGCTGCCGTCGCTGTCGCGGATCGGATCGATCACGACGCTCGCCCAGAAGAACGAACCGTCCTTGCGGACCCGCCAGCCATCCTCTTCGTAGTGCCCGGTCTCGTCCGCGATCTTGAGCGCGCGGGCCGGCTTGCCCGCGGCCTGATCGGCCGGCGTATAGAACCGCGCGAAGCTCTGGCCGATGATTTCGCCGGGCGAATAGCCCTTGATGCGCTCACCGCCGGCGTTCCAATTGGCAACGATACCGGCCGGCGTCAGCATATAGAGCGCATAGTCGGTGACATTGCTCACCAGCAGACGGAACTGACTTTCGCTGGCCTCGAGGTCCTCGCGCGCCTGATGCCGCTCGGCGATGTCGCGGATGACCATCACGTAGCCGACAAGCTTGCGCTTCTCATGGATCGGATCGATGACCACAGCGGCGTAGAATTGCGATCCGTCCTTGCGGAGACACCAGCCTTCGGCCGCTGAGTGCTTTTCCTTCCGCGCCATCTGCAGCGCTTTCGCCGGAACGCCGGATGCGCGGTCTTCGGCAGGATAGAAGATCGAGAAGTGCTTGCCGAGGCTCGCCTTGGCCGGATAGCCGGTGATGCGCTCAGCGCCCTTGTTCCAGTTGATGACCCGGCCATCGGGGGCGAGCATGCAAATGGCGTAGTCGACCACGCCGCCATCCGGCCGAAAATCGCGCCGGTTCGCAACAATACCGCGTTCGAGCTGTTCTGATTTCTTAACCATCACCGATCCTGCCCCCGCCCGAAACGCGCGGGGAAAGCCAATGTTCCATGCGAACACGAGGACCGCGGGGTAATCCGACCGGCTTGGGTTGGCCTTCAGAAAAGTCCCGCCGGCGGTTGGAACTTTTTGGTTCCAGTCGCGATTAAGGTACTCGGTTTGCGTCACAAATTGCGGTTTTGGGGTTTTCCCGCTTGAATAGATCAAGGGCAGTCATTCTTATGGTCACACTGGCATTGCCGAGTCTCTGGATTCGCGGCCAGCGCGTAGGGGAAATTACATGACCGATCTCGGTTCGCCGCCTCGTCCCCGTGCTGATACACGCCGCAGCCAATCATCAAACGGAAGCCTCGATTCCTCGCACGATCTGCTGCAGTCGCTGCAAGCGATGCGCGCCGGCGACTTCTCGGTCCGGATGCGTGGCGACTATCTCGGCATCGACGGCAAGATCGCGGACGCCTTCAACGAAATCGCAGCCGCCAATGAGCGCATGGCGCAGCAATTGGCGCGCGTCGGCCAGGTCGTCGGCCGCGAGGGACAGACCCGCCAGCGCGTCAATTTCGGCCTCGCCAGCGGCGCCTGGGCCGATATGGAGAGCTCGGTCAACACGCTGATCGACGATCTGCTGTGGCCGACCCGCGAGGTCACCCGCGCGGTTGCCGCGGTGGCGCAGGGCGACCTGCTGCAGACCGTGCAGCTTGACGTCGAGGGCCGGCCGCTGCGCGGCGAATTCCTGCAGTCGGCGAACATCGTCAACACGATGATCAAGCAGCTCTCGGTGTTCACCTCGGAGGTCACGCGCGTGGCGCGCGAAGTCGGCACCGAGGGCAAGCTCGGCGGCCAGGCCCAGGTGCCGGAAGTGACCGGCGTCTGGAAAGACCTGACCGAGAGCGTCAACTCGATGGCCAACAACCTGACCGGCCAGGTCCGCAACATCGCCGAGGTGACGATCGCGGTTGCCAACGGCGACTTGTCCAAGAAGATCACGGTCGACGTTCGCGGCGAGATCCTGCAGCTGAAGGAAGCCATCAACACGATGGTCGATCAGCTGCGTTCGTTCGCTTCGGAAGTGACGCGCGTGGCGCGTGAGGTCGGCACCGACGGCAAGCTCGGCGGCCAGGCGATCGTGCCCGGCGTCGCCGGTACCTGGAAGGACCTCACCGACTCGGTGAACGCGATGTGCGGCAACCTGACCGCCCAGGTGCGCAACATCGCCAACGTGACCACGGCCGTGGCGCGCGGCGACCTGTCACGCAAGATCACGGTCGACGTCAGCGGCGAGATTCTGGAGCTGAAAGACACCATCAACACGATGGTGGACCAGCTCAACTCGTTTGCGTCGGAAGTGACGCGCGTGGCGCGCGAGGTCGGCACCGAAGGCAAGCTCGGCGGCCAGGCCCAGGTGCCCGGCGTTGCCGGCACCTGGAAGGACCTCACCGACAACGTCAACTTCATGGCGTCGAACCTGACCGCGCAGGTCCGCAACATCGCCGACGTCGCGACCGCGATCGCCGGCGGCGACCTCTCGAAGAAGATCACGGTCAACGTGTCGGGCGAGATCCTTCAGCTGAAGGAAACGCTGAACACCATGGTCGACCAGCTCAATGCCTTCGCGTCGGAAGTGACGCGCGTGGCGCGCGAGGTCGGCACCGAAGGCAAGCTCGGCGGCCAGGCCAATGTGCTCGGCGTCGCCGGCACCTGGAAGGATCTGACCGACAACGTCAACTTCATGGCGTCGAACCTGACCGCGCAGGTCCGCAACATCGCCGCCGTGACGACGGCGGTCGCGGGCGGCGACCTCTCCAAGAAGATCACGGTGGACGTGCGCGGCGAAATCCTCGAGCTGAAGGACACCATCAACACGATGGTGGATCAGCTCAACGCCTTCGCCGGCGAGGTGACGCGCGTGGCGCGCGAAGTCGGCACCGAAGGCAAGCTCGGCGGCCAAGCCGAGGTGCGCGGCGTCGCCGGCACCTGGAAGGATCTCACCGACAGCGTCAACTCGATGGCCTCGAACCTGACCGCGCAGGTCCGCAACATCGCCGAGGTCGCGACCGCGGTGGCGAAGGGCGACCTGTCGAAGAAGATCACGGTGAACGTATCCGGCGAAATCCTTCAGCTGAAGGAAACGCTGAACACGATGGTGGACCAGCTCAACGCCTTCGCCGGCGAGGTGACGCGCGTGGCGCGCGAGGTCGGCACCGACGGCAAGCTCGGCGGCCAGGCCGAGGTGCCCGGCGTCGCCGGCACCTGGAAGGACCTGACGGACAGCGTCAACTCGATGGCCGGCAATCTCACCGCGCAGGTCCGTAACATCGCCGAGGTCGCGACCGCGATCGCCGGCGGCGACCTGTCGCGCAAGATCACGGTCGACGTCCGCGGCGAGATCCTTCAGCTGAAGCAAACGCTGAACACGATGGTCGATCAGCTCAACCGCTTCGCGGGCGAGGTGACGCGCGTGGCGCGCGAGGTCGGCACCGACGGCAGCCTCGGCGGCCAGGCCAACGTGCCCGGCGTCGCCGGCACCTGGAAAGACCTGACCGATAACGTCAACTCGATGGCCGGCAACCTGACCGCGCAGGTCCGCAACATCGCCGAGGTGACCACCGCCGTGGCGCGCGGCGACCTCTCGCGCAAGATCACCGTCGACGTGAAGGGCGAAATCCTCGAGCTCAAGAACACCATCAACACGATGGTGGACCAGCTCAATGCGTTTGCGGGCGAGGTGACGCGCGTGGCGCGCGAGGTCGGTACCGAAGGCAAGCTCGGCGGCCAGGCCGAAGTGCCCGGCGTCGCCGGTACCTGGAAGGACCTCACCGACAACGTCAACTTCATGGCGTCGAACCTGACCGCGCAGGTCCGCAACATCGCCGAGGTCGCGAGCGCGATCGCCGGCGGCGACCTGTCGAAGAAGATCACCGTGGACGTGCGCGGCGAGATCCTGCTGCTCAAGGACACCCTGAACACGATGGTCGAGCAGCTGCGCTCGTTCGCCGCCGAAGTGACACGCGTGGCGCGCGAGGTCGGCACCGAGGGACGGCTCGGCGGCCAGGCCGTGGTGCCCGGCGTCGGCGGCACCTGGAAGGACCTTACTGACAACGTCAACCTGCTGGCCGCGAACCTGACCACCCAGGTGCGCAACATCGCCGAAGTCACCACCGCGGTGGCGCGCGGCGACCTGTCGCGCAAGATCACGGTCGACGTGAAGGGCGAAATCCTCGAGCTCAAGAACACCATCAACACGATGGTCGACCAGCTCAACGCCTTCGCCGGCGAGGTGACGCGCGTGGCGCGCGAGGTCGGCACCGAGGGTAAGCTCGGCGGCCAGGCCGAGGTGCGCGGCGTTGCCGGCACCTGGAAGGACCTCACCGACACCGTCAACGTCATGGCGGTCAACCTGACCGAGCAGGTGCGCGGCATCGTCAAGGTGGTGACCGCGGTCGCCAACGGCGATCTGAAGCAGAACCTGACGGTGAAGTCGAAAGGCGAGGTGGCCGCGCTCGCCGACACCATCAACAACATGACCGAGACGCTTGCGACCTTCGCCGAACAGGTCACCAGCGTGGCGCGCGAGGTCGGCGTCGAGGGACGGCTCGGCGGTCAGGCCAACGTGCCCGGCACGGCCGGCACCTGGAAGGATCTCACCGGCAACGTCAACCTGCTCGCGGCCAACCTGACTTCCCAGGTGCGCGCGATCGCGGAAGTGGCGACCGCCGTGACCAAGGGCGACCTGACGCGCTCGATCCAGGTCGACGTCCGCGGTGAGGTCGCCGAGCTGAAGGACAACATCAACACGATGATCGGCAACCTCCGTCTCACGACGGAGCGCAACACCGAACAGGACTGGCTGAAGACCAACCTGGCGCGCTTCACCAACATGCTGCAGGGCCAGCGCGATCTTGCGACCGTCGGCCGGTTGCTGCTGACCGAGCTTGCGCCGCTGATCAACGCGCATATGGGCGTGATCTATCAGGTCGACAATCCCGAGAATGCGCAGTTGCGCCTCTTGTCGGCCTATGCCAGCGACAGCAGCAATCCGCATCCGCAGATCGTCCAGTTCGGCGAGGGATTGATCGGCCAATGCGCGCTCGACAAGCGCCAGCGCCTCGTCTCCGAGATTCCCGGCGATGCGGTGCCGATCAATTCGGCGCTGATGCGGATCATGCCGAAGAACCTCGTCGTGTTTCCGGTGCAGTTCGAGAACCAGGTCAAGGCGGTGATCGAGCTGTCCTCGATCTCCTCGTTTACGACCTCGCAGATCACCTTCCTCGAACAGCTGACCGACAGCATCGGCATCGTGCTCAACAGCATCGAGGCGACGATGCAGACCGAGGCGCTGCTCAAGCAGTCGCAACAGCTCGCCGGCGAGCTGCAGACCCAGCAGAAGGAATTGCAGCAGACCAACGATCAGCTGGAGCAGAAGGCCCAGCAGCTTGCCGAACGCAACGTCGACGTCGAGCGCAAGAACCAGGAAATCGAGCAGGCGCGACGCGCGCTGGAAGAGAAGGCGACCGAGCTGTCGCTGACTTCGAAGTACAAATCCGAATTCCTTGCCAACATGTCGCACGAGTTGCGGACGCCGCTGAACTCGATCCTGATCCTGGGCCAGCAGCTCACCGAAAATCCCGACGGCAATCTGACCGGCAAGCAGGTCGAGTTCGCCCGCACCATTCACGGTGCCGGCACCGACTTGTTGAACCTGATCAGCGACATCCTCGATCTCTCCAAGATCGAGTCCGGCACGGTGACGGTCGACGCCGAGGAAATCCTGACATCGAGCCTGCTCGAGACCGTCGGACGGCCGTTCCGGCACGAGGCGGAGAACCGGCATCTCTCGTTCAGCATCGATGTCGATGCCAATCTTGCGCGCAGCATGGTTACCGACTCCAAGCGGCTGCAGCAGGTGCTCAAGAACCTTTTGTCGAATGCGTTCAAGTTCACCGCGGAAGGCGGCGTCAGCCTGACCGTGTCGGCCGCGCTCGGCGGCTGGAGTGTGGAGCATCCGATCCTCAATGCGGCGCCTGCGGTCGTTGCGTTCGAGGTGTCGGATACCGGCATCGGCATTCCGCAAGACAAGCAGAAGCTGATCTTCGAGGCGTTCCAGCAGGCCGACGCCGGCACCAGCCGCAAATATGGCGGTACCGGTCTTGGACTGGCGATCAGCCGTGAGCTCGCGGGTCTGCTCGGCGGCGAGATCCATCTGCGCAGCGCGCCGGGCAAGGGCTCGACCTTCACGCTCTATCTGCCGCTGAAATATGCCGGACCCTCGGTGGCGCTGCGTCAGCAGGCCCAGCCGTTCCCGATGCCGCACACGCCGGCGCCGGCGCTGCAGGCGTCAGGCACGCAGGAGCGTGCGATCGAGCAGCTTCCGGACGACCGGCTCAATCTCGAGCCCGGCGACACCATCCTGCTGATCGTCGAGGACGATCCGCATTACGCGCGGGTGCTGATCGATCTGGCGCGCGACAAGGGCTTCAAGGTGCTGGTCGCAAGCCGCGGCGCCGAGGCGCTGGATCTTGCCAAGCAGTTCCAGCCGAGCGCGGTGTCGCTCGACGTCTTCCTGCCCGACATGCTGGGCTGGACGGTGCTGAGCCAGCTCAAGCACAATCCGCTGACCCGTCACATCCCGGTTCAGATCATCACGCTCGACGAGGACCGGCAGCACGCGCTGGCGCGCGGCGCCTTCTCCTTCGTCAACAAGCCGACGACGACGGAAGGCGTCAGCGCGGCGCTGTCGCAGATCAAGGAATACGCCAGACCGCGCCGCAAGCGCCTGTTGATTGTGGAGGACAACGCGGCGGAGCAGCTCAGCATTACCGAACTGCTCGGGCATGAGGATATCGAGATCGTGACCACCGGCACCGGGGCAGGGGCGCTCTCAACGATGCGCGAAAATCCGTACGACTGCGTCGTGCTCGACTTGCGCCTGCCCGACATGAGCGGTTTCGAAGTGCTGGATCATATCCGCAAGGACGAGACGCTCTCCAATATTCCCGTTGTCGTGTTTACGGGCCGGGAACTTTCGGCGGAGGAAGACGCGGAACTGCACACGATGGCGCGCAGCATCGTCGTCAAGGGCGTGGAATCGCCGGAACGTCTGCTCGACGAAACGTCACTGTTCCTGCACCGTGTGATCACGGAATTGCCCGTCGAAAAACAGAGGATGCTGGAGAAGCTCAATAGTTCCGACGAGGATCTTATTGGCAAGACCGCGCTGCTGGTCGACGACGATGCCCGCAACATCTTCGCGCTCTCGAGCGTGTTGGAGCGGCGAGGTATGAAGGTGTTGACTGCGACGACCGGTCACGAGGCCATCTCGCTGGTCGAATCCAATCCCAAAATTGCGATCGTGCTGATGGACATCATGATGCCGCAGATGGACGGTTACCAGACCATCGGCGCCATCCGGCAAAACTCCACCTTCGCGCGGCTGCCGATCATCGCGCTGACCGCGAAGGCGATGAAAGGCGATCGAGAGAAATGCCTGGAGGCAGGCGCGTCCGACTATCTGGCGAAACCCGTGAACACCGAGCAACTGCTGCTGGCGATCCGCATGTGGCTGCACCGCTGATCGGCGATCGAACATGATGGACCACGAAAAGGTAAACATCCTTCTGGTCGATGACCAGCCGGCGAAGCTGCTGGCCTATGAGGTCATCCTGAAGGAGCTCGGCGAGACGCTGGTCGCCGCGTCGTCGGGCCGCGAAGCGCTGGAGTTCCTGCTCAAGAACGAAGTCGCGGTCATCCTGGTCGACGTCTGCATGCCCGAACTCGACGGCTTCGAGCTCGCGGCGATGATCCGCGAACATCCGCGCTTCCAGAAGACCGCGATGATCTTCATATCGGCAATCCAGGTCAGCGATATCGACCGGCTTCGCGGCTACGAGATGGGCGCGGTCGATTACGTGCCGGTGCCTGTCGTGCCCGAGGTGCTGCGGGCGAAGATCCGCGTGTTCGCCGAGCTCTACCGCAAGACACGGCAGCTCGAACGCCTCAACGCGGAGCTCGAGGACCGCGTGCGCGCGCGCACCGCCGAGCTCGAGCAGTCGACCACGCGGCTGGTCGAGAGCGAGGCGCGCCGCAGCATGGCGATTGCCGCCGGCAAGATGGGTTCGTGGGACTGGGATTGGGTCAACGGCGACTGGATGTGGGACGAGGGGCAATACAAGATCTTCGGCGTCGACCCGAAGTCCTTCAAGCTCACCTCCGACAATATACAGGCGCTGTTTCATCCCGACGATGTCGAACACCTCCGGCAAGCCTGGACCGGCTTCGGCAAGGGCCAGACGTCCTACGAAACCGAATTCCGTGTCATGCGGCCGGACGGCGAGGTGCGCTGGTGCGTCGGCACGGCCGCGGCCACCAGCGACCGCAACGGCAAGGTGGTTCGGGTGAGCGGCGTCACCGTCGACATCACCGATCGCAAGAAGGCCGAGGAGCGGCAGAGCCTGTTGACCCGCGAGGTCGACCATCGCGCCAAGAACGCGCTCGCGCTGGCGCAATCGATCGTGCGGCTGACGCGCGCACAGAACGTGACCGCCTACGTGCGGGCGGTCGAGGGCCGCATCACGGCGCTGGCGCGCGTTCACACCGTGCTGTCGCTGTCGAGCTGGCAGGGCGCTGAAATCCGGCGGCTGGTCGCCGAGGAGATCGCGCCGTATTCGGAGGCCGGGCAGATCCAGATTGACGGCGCGGAGGTGCAGTTGCAGCCCGCGACCGCGCAGACGCTGGCACTGGCGTTGCATGAGCTCGTCACCAACTCCGCCAAATATGGCAGCCTCTCGGTGTTGTCGGGCCGGCTCGCGATCACCTGGGAGTTGCACGATGACACGCTGATCCTGGCCTGGGTGGAATCCGGCGGACCTCCCGTGACCAAGCCGAAGCAGAAAGGTTTCGGCACCCGAAGCGTGATCGCCAGCATCGAAACCCAGCTCGGCGGGCGCGCCGACTTCGATTGGCGCGCCGAGGGCCTGGTGTGCCGGCTCACGGTTCCGCTCAAGGCGCTTGTCGGCGAGACGCCGGCGTTCCGCGAACCGTCGGCAGCCGAACGCAAGCCCTTGGTCAGTTCCAGAGCCGTGTAGCGCGTCGCGGCCGAACAGGAACCAAGCGCCGGACGCTGCGGTTAACGAAGCTTGACCGCTCCGTTCGTGGCTTGAGGTGCTGCCGTGGATGCCCAAACCCGTGAGCGCGGGCCGTCCGCGGAGAAGCCGCGGCAGCCTGAGCGCAATCCCGAGCAAGAAACGCGACCCGACCGCGAATCCTTGCCGCAGCAGGAGACCGGGCGCAAGCCATCGATGCGTGATCGGCTGCGCGAGCACTGGCTGCTTGCCACAGTCGGCGCCTGTCTGCTCCTGCTCGCGATCATCGGTGGCGTGAGCTACTGGCTCGATGCCCGTCATTATGAATCGACAGATGACGCGTTCGTGGCCGCACGCAGCTTTGCGGTGGCGGCAAAGGTCGGCGGCTACGTCGTCGAGGTCCCCGTCACCGACAACCAGCACGTCAATGCCGGCGATCTCCTCGCGAGGATCGACGAGCGCGACTACAAGATCGCCGTCGATCAGGCCAGCGCACAAGTCGCGGTCGCAGAGGCCAACATCGCCAATGTCGAGGCCCAGATCGACAGCCAGCAGGAGCAGATCAAGGAAGCCAAGGCGCAGCAGCAGCAGGCCGAGGCGCAATTGAAGTTCGCGCGGGAGGAGGCGGAGCGCGCCCAGAACCTCGTCGAAAAGGGCGCGGGCACGGTGCAGCGGCAGCAGCAGACGCGCTCGGATCTCGACGCCCAGCAGGCCAATGCCAGCCGCGCCAGGACGGCAGTGACCGCGGCCGAACTCGGCGTCAAGACGCTCGAGGCTCAGCTCAAGAGCAGCAAGGCATCGCTGGAGCAGGCGCAGGCACAGCTCGATCAGGCTAAATTGAACCTGCGATATACAAGCATCGTCGCGGCGCAATCCGGGCGCGTCGTCAAACTGAGTGGCGCGGTCGGCACCTATGTGGCGCCGGCCCAGAGCGTCATGATGTTCGTTCCCGACGAGGTCTGGATCACCGCCAACTACAAGGAAACGCAGCTGACGGACATGCGCCCGGGCCAGCCGGTCGAGATCAGGATCGACGCGTATCCGGGGCGCAAGCTCACCGGCCGCGTGGCTTCGGTTCAGCCGGGCTCAGGCACTGCGTTCAGCCTGCTGCCGGCGGAGAACGCGACCGGCAATTTCGTCAAGGTCGTGCAGCGCGTTCCCGTGAAGATCGTGATCGACAATTGGCCGGATGACGTTCCGATCGGACCCGGCATGTCGGTCGTGCCCTGGACCAGGGTGCGATGACCGACGTTGCGGCAGGCGGCGGCGCGGCCTGGTCGCCGGAGCGTTCGGCTGCCGGCGGACATAATCCCTATATGATCGCCTTCGTCGTCTCGATCGCGACGTTCATGGAGGTGCTGGACACCACGATCGCCAATGTGGCCTTGCGTCATATCGCGGGCGGCCTGGCGGTCGGCATCGACGAGAGCACCTATGTCATCACCAGCTATCTGGTCGCCAACGCGATCGTGCTGTCGATCTCGGGCTGGCTCTCGACCGTGATCGGCCGCAAGCGCTTCTACATGATCTGCGTCGGCACCTTCGCATTTGCGTCCCTGCTTTGCGGGCTTGCCTGGAGCCTGGAGGCGCTGGTTCTGTTCCGGATCATCCAGGGCCTTGGCGGCGGCGGGATGGCGACGAGCGAGCAGGCGATCCTCGCCGACTCCTTTCCGCCGGCCAAGCGTGGCCAGGCGTTCGCGATCTACGGCGTCGCGGTGGTGGTTGCTCCCGTGGTTGGGCCGACGCTCGGCGGCTGGATCACCGATACCTATAGCTGGCACTGGATCTTCCTGATCAACGTGCCGATGGGCTTGCTCTCGCTGTTCCTGGTCGGGACGCTGGTCAAGGAGCCCTCCGGTGCCGAGCAGGAGCGCAAGCAGCTCCTCAAGAACGGCCTGCGCGTCGACTACATCGGCTTCGTGCTGGTCGCGATCGGGCTCGGTTCGCTCGAATTCGTGCTCGACGAAGGCCAGCGCAAGGACTGGTTCGGGTCCAACATGATCGTCGGCTTCGCGCTGGCCTCGGCGATTTGTCTGATCGCGCTGGTTCCCTGGGAGCTGACGCGCAAGGACCCGATCGTCGATCTCCGTCTGCTGGGACGCCGCCAGTTCGGATCGTGCTTCCTGGTGATGCTGTGCACCGGCGCGGTGCTGATCTCGTCGACGCAGCTCCTGCCGCAGCTGTTGCAGACCGAGCTGAACTATACTGCGCTGCTGGCAGGGCTCGCACTGTCGCCCGGCGGCATCGTCACGCTGATCTTGATGCCGGTGGTCGGCAACCTCGTCAGCCGCGTTCAGCCGAAATATCTGATCGCGATCGGCGGCTGCATCGTTGCATTCTCGATGTGGCACCTGACGGGATTGAACGGCGACATCACCTATGGCTACGCCGCGCTCGCGCGCATCTTCCTCTCCGCCGGGCTGCCGTTCCTGTTTCTGCCGGTCACGACGGCGTCCTATGACGGCGTGCCGCCGGACAAGACCAACCAGGCCTCGGCACTGATCAACGTCGCGCGCAATATCGGCGGGTCGATGGGCGTCGCACTCGCCCAGACCGCACTGGCGCAACGCCAGCAATTCCACCAGAGCCGGCTGATCGAGCATGCCGCGCCGTCCGATCTCGGGTATCAGCAGACCATCGACACGATGACGCGCTTCTTTCAGGCGCAGGGGTCGAACGCATCGGACGCCGCGTCCCAGGCGGTCGCCTGGGTCGGCCAGACCTTGCAGCGGCAGGTCGACCTGCTCGCCTATATCGACGTGTTCTGGATGCTCTCGATCATCGGCCTCGTGATGATCCCGCTGGCGCTGATCATCAAACCGGTCGATCTGACGGCGCCACCCAAGGGACATTAGAGCAGACGACATTGTGAACGCGGGAGCGGCCGAACCGCGCTATGAACGGCGTGGCCGAAGGGAAATCGCGCGAGGAGCATATGCCCAGGACGAGTCTTGCCGCTGCGGGTCTGTCGGTCGTCTTCCTCGCGGCGATCAGCATCACGCGGTCGGGCGCCGAGCCCGTGCTGAAAGGCGCGGAAGCCTTCGGCGGCTGGCAACGCGACAAGCCGGGCAGGGTGCGCCTGATCACGCCGCAGGACTTACCCAAGCCCGGGGCAACGGCGTCGAGCAGCAAGTTTCCGCGCGTCATGCCGAGACCTGCATCGGCCGCGCCGCAGGTGCCGGCAGGGTTCAAGGTCGAACTGTTTGCGAGCGGGCTCAGCGGCCCGCGGATCATCCGGGCCGCGCCCAATGGCGATATCTTCGTTGTGGAGACCGGCTCCGGCCGCATTCGTATCCTGCGCAGCCCCGATGGTGCCGCCAGGCCTGCGACCAACGAAGTCTACGCAACCGGCTTGAACCAGCCGTTCGGCATCGCATTCTTCCCGAGCGGCGACGCTCCGCAATGGCTCTATGTCGCCAACACCGACAGCGTCGTGCGCTTTGCCTACCGTAACGGCGATCTCAAGGCGTCGGGAAAGCCCGAGACGATCGTCGCCCGGCTGCCGCCCGGCTACGGCCATTCCACGCGTGATATCGTGTTCACGCCGGACGACAAGCGGATGCTGGTATCGGTCGGCTCCGCCGGCAACGCAGGCGAGGGGCTGGGCCGCCCGCCGAAAGGGATCGAGGCCTGGAGCCGCGACCATGCGCTCGGCGCTGCCTGGGGCGACGAGACCGACCGCGCCGCCGTGCTCGCCTTCGATCCTGACGGCAAGAACAAGAAGCTGTTTGCCACCGGGATCCGCAACTGCGTCGGACTTGCGATCCAGCCCGGAAGCGGCACGCCGTGGTGCTCGACCAACGAGCGCGACGGCCGCGGCGACAACCTCGTGCCCGACTACGTGACACGGGTCCGCGAAGGCGCGTTCTACGGCTGGCCCTGGTATTACATCGGCGGCAACGAAGACCCCGCGCACGCCGGCGCACGGCCCGACCTGAAGGACAAGGTGACGGTCCCCGACGTGCTGTTGCAGGCCCACTCGGCGTCGCTCGGCCTGACCTTCTACACCGGCAGCAGCTTTCCGCCGGAATATCGCGGCGATGCGTTTGCTGCCGAGCACGGCTCGTGGAATCGGTCGAAGCGCACCGGCTACAAGGTCATTCGTATCAGGCTGAAGGACGGCGTGCCGACCGGCGAGTACGAGGATTTCGTCACCGGCTTCGTCATCGGCGACAATGAGGTTTGGGGCCGTCCGGTCGGTGTGACGGTCGCGCGCGACGGCGCGCTGCTGGTCTCCGAAGACGGCAACGGCACGATCTGGCGCGTCAGCCGCGACTAATGCTGCAGGCGGCGCGCGCTAGCCGAGCCCGTCCTTGAGTCCATATTCCTCGTAGATGGTCAGGGGATCGGTGTCGGGAAACAACCGGCACTTGGCCTGCGCAAGATGCAGCGTGACGGCGCCGGCCTCACATCTGGCGGTCAGGATCTTTCGGACATCCTCCATATGCGCGCGCGGCTGATGCTTTGACGGCAACTGTTCGAGCGCCACCAGCGCTGTGGCCAGGGCCTCCGTGACCACCCATTCGTCGTGTCCGGTAATTCCCTTTCGCGGCATCGCCACACCCTCCGTAGCACCGGCCGCGACATTGTAGCGCGAGATGGGTGGGGGCTGTCATCAGCCAACATTGGCAGGGCAGCGGGGAACCGGTTCGCGTGGCCCTGCCACGATGCGCCGCAGGGAACCGGCGTGGCAGCGCGCGGAAGCAATGATTAGAACCACGAGGCTCGCTTCTTCGTCCCCGGTCAGTCCACCCAAATGTTCGCTCCCTATCTCTCGGCCTGGAGTCTTGTCCCCGACGGCGCCCCGATCGTGACGCACGCCGCACGGTTGCTGCCGGTGCGCCGGCATGGGGAGCCGGCCATGCTCAAGCTCTCGCACGAGCCGGACGAACGCCTCGGCGCTGTCGTGATGGAGTGGTGGGACGGCGAAGGTGCGGCGCGGGTTCTTGCCCGTGACGGCGACGCCCTTCTGCTCGAGAGGGCGATGGGATCGGCTTCGCTCAGCGAAATGGCGCGAACCGGCCGGGACGACGAGGCCTGCAGGATTCTCTGTGCAACGGCCGATCGGCTTCACGCCGAGAGAGCGATGCCGCGGCCGGATCTGACGCCGCTGACGCACTGGTTTCGTGAGTTGTGGCCCGCGGCAAGGGCACATGGCGGCATTCTGAACCGATCGGCGGAAGTTGCCGAAGCTCTGCTGGGCAATCAGCGTGGGATCGTGGTCCTGCACGGCGACTTGCACCATGACAATGTGCTCGACTTCGGCGCGCGCGGCTGGCTTGCGATCGATCCGAAGCATCTTGTCGGCGAGCGCGGGTTCGACTTCGCCAACATCTTCACCAATCCGGATCTTGCGGATCCGACGCGGCCGGTCGCGACCAAACCCGGACGCTTTGCCCGGCGGCTCGACCTTGTCGTTGAAGCCGCGCGGCTCGATCGCCGGCGCCTGCTGTCATGGATCGTGGCCTGGACCGGCTTGTCGGCAGCCTGGTTTCTGGGGGACGGCGATCCGCTCGCCGAAATCGACCTTACCATCGCACAGCTCGCCGCCGCGGAGCTCGACCGGATGGCGTAGAGCGCGCAGCGATTACGCCGCCGCGGCGCTGGCTCCACTCAGCGACACGCTCAAAATCCGCCACTTCGAGATATCGAAGAAGTAGGCGGCCTTGATGCGCGCGGAAGCGGGGTCCGGCGCCTGAATCGCCGTGTGGAATTGCCGCGTCCCATCGCTCAGCGAAATCCGGAATGTTTGCATTGGTCGAACCTCCACGCGCGGATGCTGCGGCACGGAGCGTTAACATCCGGTTGCAGTCGATGGCGCGCGCGACACGTGCACTTCTCACTCGGGTGAGGCCGGCGGCAGCCGCACCATCGTGTCCTCCGCACCAACGACGCGTCCGTCTTGCGCGCGCAGCTCGAGCCGCCGCACCGGCAGCCCGTTCTTGCGGTCGACCAGGAGCACATGCGCCTCGTCGGGTTCAAAGAAGAAGTCCTCACCCCACTGCCGGAGCGCGACGAGAAGAGGGAAGAGCCCGCGTCCCTTTTCGGTCAGCACATATTCCTGGTAGGGGCTGCCGTCGCTTGCCGGCACCGTCTCCATGATGCCGTGCGCCAGAAGATTGCGGAGCCGGGCCGAGAGGATGTTCTTGGCAAGCCCGAGGCTCTTCTGAAACTCGCCGAAGCGGCGCAACCCGTCGAAGGCATCGCGGACAATCAGCAGCGACCACCAGTCGCCGATCGCATCCAGCGGCCGGGCGACGCCGCACATCGAGTCCCTGTGGCTCACTCGCTTGGCCATCGTGATCCTCAACACTCATTCCCTGGGGTGATCTGCGCTCAGTGGCGCGGCCGGAAAACCACCCGGATCGTTGGTTCGATATATTGGTTGCAAAGTAAAACCTCAAGCGCTACACGTTGGTTTCAAATTGAAACCATGCGAGGTCAGAGCCGTGATCCAAGCCGACGCCACGTTCGACGGCACTTTTCCGTTCTCGCCGCATTTCAGCGCGGCGCCGGGCTTTCAGATGCATTATGTCGACGAAGGCCCGCGGGACGGCGAGGTGGTGCTTTGCCTGCACGGCGAGCCAAGCTGGGGCTATCTGTTCCGCCACCTGGTGCCAGGCCTCAGTGCGACGCACCGGGTGATCGTTCCGGATCACATGGGCTTTGGCAAGAGCGCGACGCCGGGGCATCGCAGCTATTGGCTGCAGGACCATGTCGACAATCTCGAAGCGCTGGTCCGCGCGCTCGATCTCACCAACATCACCCTTGTCATGCATGATTTCGGCGGCCCGGTCGGCATGGGGTTAGCGGCCCGGCATGCGGACCGGATCCGCCGCATCGTCTCCGCCAATGGGCCAACGCCGTTCGGGCAGAGCGATCTGTTCGATCGCGTCGCCGCCAACGCGCAGGCCTCGCCGTGGTTTCAATGGATCGCAAAGGCCGAGGCGAGCGGCGACCTCGAGCCGGTTCTCGGACAACTCGGCTTCAACATCCTGAGCACGCTGAAGCTCAACGGATTCGAGAACAACGCCGTCATCACGGACGCCTGGCTCGCCGCCTACGGCGCGCACTTCGCCCGTCCGGCGGACTGCCTCGGTGCGATCGGCTGGGCCAAGGGCTTTGCGACCGGCGCGCATCAATTCCAGACGCCTGATCCCGCCGCCGACCGTTTGATTCGCAGCAAACCTGCGCTCGCAATCTGGGGCGAGGCGGACCGCACGCTGCGCGCAGAGCATTTCCTGCCGCTGTTTTCCGCAATCTTCCCGGCGGCACCGGTCAGGCGCCTTGCCGGTGTCGGGCACTATTGTTTCGAGGATGCGCCTGAGGAAATCCCAGGCCTGATCGCGGAGTTCATCCGGCAGACGTGACTGCACGTCACATCGTGCATTCCGCCGAGATCGCCGCCTCAAGTGCCGGCACCCAGGCCTTGTAGGCGGCCGCGGTGAAGTGAATGCCGTCAGCCATCTTCGCGCCGGACGGCAAATGCGGGTCGATAAACCGAACACCGCGCGCAACTGCGGCAGCTTCGATCGCGCGGTTGGTCCGTTCGTCAGCTGCGACGGCAATGACCACCAATGGCCGCGTCGACAGCGGCTTGACGGCATCGATGAGGTCGGTGAAGTCGCGTTGCGCCGTTGGCGATCCAGCGTCGTTCGCGCCCACCGCGAGGACGAGCAGGAATGCGCCCTGATCCTGCAGCACGCGCCCGGCGAGCTGCTTTGCCTCCGGGATGGTCTGACCGCCAACGCCGGCATTGATGACCGGACGTCCGCAGAGCAGCCGGGGCAGCGGAGCCATTTCGGTGATGCTATCGCCAAGCACAACGATCGGCGCCGGCGCGTCGGCGAGCGCGGCGCGTATCATGAATTCGCGCACCGCGGCATGATCGTGAAAGCCGTGCTGAGACACCTCACCGAAGCGGTTGCGCATCCTCTGCAGCTCCGCAAAGGAAGCGACAAAACCAATCAGAAAAGTAACGGCCAAAACCCAAGGTAGTGCGCGACGCATTGCTCGTCAGAGCTACCATCGCCGCTCCAGCCCGAGCAATATTCAGAAACAACCGCACAACGCCGGAGCGATCACTTTATGCGGATCACGCCCTGCGGGAGGTTGCTGGATACGGCGGCGAGCAACCCGTTACCATCGTCGCGGCCGTCTGGTGGTCGGCTGTCGCGCAGCCGCTTTAGTCTCAGCTCTGAGCCCGGCCGACTTCGCGCGGTGCTGAATCGCTCGGTATCGACGCTGTGACGCCGGCCTGATCGTGGCATTGTCCCGAAAAGACGCCGCCGGTCTCACAAATATACGCCCGGCGGCGTTTTCTTCCTGGACTGGGACACTGAAATCCCCAGCACCGTCAAAAGTGCAGAGATGATGCCATCGGTTCACGCGGGACGGCTAAGTATGCATGCCGCATCGCTGGATTCCTTGACCTAGGGTCCAGACTCAATTGAGCCAATATGCGACGAGAGCGGCGAGATGAACAGCGGCCAAAAAATTACGGGCGAGCT
>NZ_JASAUT010000140.1:0-3938 GCF_029952935.1 Bradyrhizobium sp. Mp19
CGTAGCCATGTCGTTCTGTGAGCCAAGGAGTTGCCAGACATATTTGTCTTCCTAAGACCGCTTGGCCTCCGACTTCGTCCCGCTTTCGTGGTATTCGAGCCAGCAAGCCAGCCCAATACTCAGCCGGCGTCGCCTTGTCCTGGTAGGGATAGTTGATCCTTTCGATATAGATCCGGCCGATCTCGGATCGGCTCAAAGGCGCGGGCATGTTCCATGATCCGGCGCGCGGCTTCCTCCGGGTCCGCCCAGCGACGGTCTTCCTTCATTTTCATCGTCGAATTCCGTCGCGCCTTTGCGCAGCGTAGATGGTGAGGGGTGTGAATCTGGCTTTCGGCCGGACGGTGGCTATCAAACGTCGCGCCACAGGGACAGCGCATCAGCGACGACGGCTGTTGAGACGGCAGCTTTTCGCCGCGATCCCACATGGCCTGCTTGCGTGCGATCCAGTCGCGATGATCGCGCCATGCCTGGAAGTCCGCCTCGGTCAGGGTCGGCAGCAACGCACCCCATGCCGCTTCGAACCCCGCGCGCCGGTCGTCGAACGTCGCGGCCGGTCCGCCGGTCGACCGGTCAGATCCGGGATAGAAGCCGCATTTCCATTCCCATTGGTCCGCGTGGTTCGGCACGCCCTTGCGCAGCCCGATCGAACCAACGACGACGTCGCGATAAAGGATGCTCCATTTCTCGCGGGCAGCTTCCTTGTCGCGCCGGCGCGTGAGCTTGGTCACGTCGTGTCTCCGATCGGGCAGCGCTGCCACAGTTGCAGCAGCTCCGCGGCCGGCCGCTTGCCAGTCGCGCTGCACTTCACGCAGCGCAGGCGGTCGGCGAGATCGTGCACCCTGGTGGTCGGAACGTGGCGCAGGGCAGCCCAGGTCAACCGCGCGCGGCGTCTTGCACCGCGAGCATTTGATCTCAAGCCACGGATAGCCGGCATTGATAGCCTGGTCGATCGAGTGCTCCACCATCATCACCAGCACCACCTGCCGATTTGCGCTCGACCTGAGTGCTGGACCTGCATATTCCCGTCGAGCCATCTCGGTGAGGGCGCTCCGCTGTTCACGGAGGAAGGCACGTTCGCATCGTGCGGCGGGAGCCAATTCAATCGAGCAGTGCGCGTCGCAGAATCGAGGAGCGCCAGCGATCATCAATCAGTGTCTGGCAATCCCGAGATTCACTTAGTGTATTGGCCCTTAGATGGTCGGTGTCACCGATCGTCGCGCGCGAGCACGACCTTCACTTCGCAGCCGTTCGGGAGCGGGCTGCGGGATACCGAACCCTTCATTTGGGCCGCGAGAAGCTTGATCAGCCGGCTACCCATCCCAGTTTTTGCCTCCGAGGAGCAGCCTACCCCGTCGTCCTTGACGACGATGCTGAGCCTGCGTTCGTCGGCCTTGACATCGACGTCGATGGCGCCAGCCCGCTCGTTCGGGAAGGCATATTTGAAGGCGTTGGTAACCAGTTCGTTCACAATCAGCCCGATATTGGCCGCCTGCACGCTGGCCAGAGAGATCTCGTCGCACGCACGCGAACGGCGATCGGCCGCACGCCGCGCTGCAGGTCGCCGAGGCTTCCGCAGAGCGTTTCGATGTAGGGCCCGAGCAGGATCTTGCCGTCGCCGCCCATGCTGTGCAGCCTATCGTGGACCTTGGCGATGACCTCGACGCGCCCGATGACGGCATGGAGGGCGGCCTGCACCTCCGGATTGACGTCGGCCCGCGCCTGCAGCCGCAACATGGACACGATGGTGGTGAGATCGTTCTTGGTCCTGTGCGCCAGCTCCTGCAGCAACACGTCGGAATAGACCTTGGCTTTGGCCAGGCTCTCTGTGGTGGAGCGCAGAGCTTCGGTGATCCCTGCTAAGCCGAAGCCGGTCAATATGAATACGATCAGTGGTGG
Source organism: Bradyrhizobium sp. Mp19 (assembly GCF_029952935.1). Taxonomy (NCBI): domain Bacteria; kingdom Pseudomonadati; phylum Pseudomonadota; class Alphaproteobacteria; order Hyphomicrobiales; family Nitrobacteraceae; genus Bradyrhizobium; species Bradyrhizobium sp. Mp19. The sequence continues at coordinate 1,897 of NZ_JASAUT010000140.1, forward strand.
CGCCGCCGCAGCGGCGGACCGCGGCAGGAAGAACACGGACGCGAGCACCGCGCTCGCGATCGTGGCGAGAAAGCCGCTCCCTCGGTCAAACAATACGGATGCGAGAAACACGGCGGGTACGAAAAAGAGGAGAGGATAGGCCCCCAAGGGCTCCGGCGCCAAAAGTCGCCCCAGGCATGCGCCTCCCACCAGGGTGAGCGATAGCACGTAGCGCAGCCAGATCGGATAGCTTGGCACCATGTGAAGGAGCTTGAAGACGAACCAATCCATCTTGGGCAACAGCTGCTCCCGGCTAGCTGTTCCTGCATCGAATTCCATGAGGCCAGCGTTGCGCGTGATGACGTTGGCGTTAAACACTCGCAGCCCGCCAAGAATTAGGACAGGCTGCTTGACTTGCCTATGCGCATGCGTCGACAGCTCGCCCGGCCCATCCTACGAGCACGCTTCAGTCTCACCATATGGACAGAGTAGAATGGGGGCTACTAGCTTTGCTGCCATGTCATTCGTGGCCCTCGTGGTCTTCTCCTCGAATAAGCCGATCCTTCAGGGGATGACGTCGACTCGACCTAAGCGGGAAACCCCCTCGCTGGAGCCGTTTCGTTGGAGCAGCTATCAAGGGGCTTATGGCTCAAAAGAAAGAGGCCGCTAAGGAGGTGGCCTCCGTCTTCACATCAATAGGGCGATAGCACTATCACGATGGGGCTCAGCCCGAGCACCACGACGAGCGCACTAAACCGCCAGGCCGAGGCGGCATTACGGCCTTTCTCTCTTATCTCGCTGTTTTGCCGCTTCGCTGGGGTATTCAGTCGTTCGCCCACGGTCCGTTTCTTCGCCATACCTGCTTTCCCCTTGCGGGAAAGGCTCGTGCGTCTTGCGGCCGATGAAGGTATCCGGCGGCGGATTGTCTTTGAGCAACCGGACAGATTCAGCCGAGATCCGGAGGGTCTCATCAATGATGCGCCGGTCTCGCCGCTGGTCGCCGTAAATGAGATTGATGACGCGCTGATCGGCCATGGCCGCGCTCCCTTGCTCAATGCAGGCGGGAGCACGCTTCGGTCTCTCAGCTACCGCTCGGCCGGCGAGAGGTACAATGCACCTAAACGCTTATAACCATCCGCAGTCGGGCAATTCAGGAAGTCTTGCCCCTTTTAGTCTGGAGATCGAAGACCAATCTGACCTGCATGATGGTGCCGGCTTCGTCCCTGACATCGATGGTCATGTCGCGCGGCTTTGCCGACCTCGAGTGGATCGCGTCACGAGCCATATCCGCCAGCGACTTGGCGGCCTCGACTTGAGCGGCCTCGACACTCTTCAGTTCCAGTCCCTCCTCGTCGAGGGCCATTGCCTCTCCCTCGTAGAGATCGAAATAAAAGCGAGGCATCACAGACCTCCAAGACTGCATTCGAATAAAGTAGGCCTATGGAATGTGTTCCTTGCTCGCCGCGGTCTAATGCCTTGTTGCGCGAGGAATGGCCCCTAGCACTCTGCTTCTATCGTCGCGCACTATCACCGCTCGGCCTGTCGCATCTGCCATCTCTCGTGCTTTCCTTAGCGCGGCGTCCGCGTCGGGAAGATCGAGTACTATGCGCTTTCGGCCCTTTTGCTTAACGGACATCGTCCCGACCGAAGCATCCGCGCCTGCGGGGGAAAGCTGCTGGATCGACGGTGGAACGTTGGACATTAATCCGTTTTCGCTTTCCTGCTTTGGGAACGGCTCCTGCGTCTTTCGTCCCAGGAATGTATCGGGAGTCGGTGTCGCCAGCAGCTTCACCGAGGCCGATATTCGACCACGCATGAAAGCGAGGCGCGCTTTGACGGCATCGCCGTCCTGGATGCGATGAACAACCGCCATTGACCGATCTTCCCCGTTTTTTGGCGCAGAGCGCCATTTGGGCCCTAAGTCGGCGGTTGAAGGCCGGGAGCCGATAGCCACTCAGTCATGCGCGCGGCCCTCTCATCCTGGTGTGCCGCGCGGCGAACAGGATGGAAGTGGAGCGTCGACCATGATGAGAGGGCTACGCCGGGCTCGTGACGCAGGGAGG
>NZ_JASAUT010000141.1:0-3831 GCF_029952935.1 Bradyrhizobium sp. Mp19
GCTCGCCCGTAATTTTTTGGCCGCTGTTCATCTCGCCGCTCTCGTCGCATATTGGCTCAATTGAGTCTGGACCCTAGCTCCAGGACTAGTCCTATGGCTTCGCGAAGCCTCACTGCCGACGCAAGGTGGCCGTCACCGGGGGCTTACTGTGCGGCCGCATCAATCGGGCCCAAAAGCCGCCCTCTGACGAATAGGCCGGGCTAGCAGTTGACGGTGCTCAGACCGTGTAGCGGCACACGGTATATGCATGTATATGCATGTATATGCATGTATATGTAAAGAAATGCGACAGATGCGTTAATAGAATTGCAGAATCCTACATGTCGAACGCGATGCTCAAATCCAGCTGCGCCACCCCGAATTTACCGCCCCCCAACGCCTTTCCCGAAGACCCCGGGTCGCTGGCTGCCAAAGAGGTCGCGCGACTGAGCATTCTTGACGGCATGCGGGGAATTGCTGCCATCTGTGTCGCCGTTTTACATTTTTATGAACCCTTTCAGTTCGGTCCTCAGAACCGGATTCCTCACGGTTATCTCGCTGTAGATTTTTTCTTTTGCTTGTCAGGGTATGTAATGGCATTTGCCTACGACCCTTCTCGCGTAGAATTGTCACCCACAGAACTTATTAAAAGGCGTCTGATACGACTGCATCCGCTCGTCGTAATTGGCTCCTTGTTGGGCTTCGTTGTGGTTGTAATCGGACGATTCTATGCGCCTATGGCTGCTGCGTTATTCAATTTTAGTGTCACGGAGTTTTTTATTCTCCTCACCTGCAGCGTACTTCTGTTGCCGCACTTATTTGTCCACGATCCCAGCTTTCCTATTTTTCCTTTTGTCGCTCCCGCCTGGTCATTGCTTTGCGAGTATGTGGCGAGCCTAACGTTTGCTCTTTGTCTGCGCCAACTATCGCTTCGATGGTTGCTAGCGATGCTCGCCTTCGCCGCGGTTGCAACGGCATACACGTGCTACGATTTCGGAAGCCTAAACGGCGGTTTCGACCGCAGAACCTTCTGGATTGGCTTTGTACGGGTAGGTTTTTCATTTATCGCGGGCGTTGTTGCTTGCCGTATTGGCAGGCAACCGCTGTTGCCAGGGGCAGCATATTACCTTCCGCTTATCATGCTTGCGACCTTTTTTTGGCCCTTCCTTTGGAAGCCCTACGATTTCCTGATCGTCACAATCGTATATCCGCTCCTTGTTTGGCTGGGCGCTAATGCAATCGGGAGTCCGTCGATCAACCGTTTTAGCGAGTTTATCGGAGATCTTTCATATCCGCTTTATATGACCCACTACGTTCCACTCATGCTATTGTTCGGCGGAACTTCGGCAGGTTGGGTTGCGCAGATCCATGCAGCGCTAGCGGTACCAAGCATGACTCTAGTTGCAATCGCTTTTAGCTTTCTTGTTAAGCGATATATCGACGAACCGATCCGTGCCACTTTGCGTCACAGATCATTTGAGCACCTCAAAGGCTAATGCAGGCACTGCCGCAGGTATGCACGGATGTGCTTATCCTGTTCTGCTCTCAGAAGCGCTTTCGCCCCCTCTGGCCTTCCAGCTTCAGGGTAATTAGCTAGGTATGAGATGTGGGTAATTGAAAGAGCTAACTCAGGCAGACCACAGTATCCATCCGGCCAAGACCGCGGCAGATCTGTTACGCGATTTGCCACGCGACGTGATCGTATCGTGCTCCGTCATTGACGAAGAAGTACGCAATCGCTTTGTAGCATTCTTCTAGATCTATGCACCAGGATAGGGGATGCTCGTCGACCTGCCCGTTGGAGAGTGTGTAAGCGCAGGTTCCCTGATGGTCTGGGTTACCCTTTGTCACGACGCCGCTATCACCATTGAACCGCAGATACATAAGCCAAGCGTGGCTACCATTGCGCAGCATGGCTAAGGACTGACCGTTCGGTACCGATATCCAGAGTTCGAACTGCGGTTGCTTGTCGATGCGATCCAGAGCAAGGCTCAGATGCTCGACAGTGGCAATCGACAAGTCAGTTCCGTTAAACGTGATCTTCATCTGATCAGGCAGCGGCGACAAGGGTTCTGGGTTTTGACCAATTCCACGGCAGCAGCTCGTCGAGCCTCGACGCCGGATGATCATTGATCCGCAGCAGCACGTCCGTCAACCAGGCCGGCGGATCGAGATCGTTGAGCTTGGCGGTCTGGATCAGGGTGTAGATGGCGGCGGCACGGCGGCCGCCATCGTCGGAGCCGGCGAAGGTCCAGTTCTTGCGGCCGACGGCCACGGCGCGTAGCTCGCGTTCGGCCGCGTTGTTGGTCATGCACAGCCGGCCATCGTCGATGAAGCGCGTGAACACCTCCCAGCGCTTGAGGCTGTAGTCGATCGCCTTGGCGGTCTCGCTCTTGCCGGAGAGCTTGGCGCGGCGCTCGTGCAGGAAGGTATGAAGCTCATCGACCAGCGGGCGGCTGCGCGCATGGCGCGCGGCTTTGCGCTCGTGGGCCGGCAGACCGTTGATGTCGCGCTCGATCGCAAACAGGGCGTCGATCTTCGCGATCGCTTCGATCGCGATCGGCGCCTTCTTCAGCCGTGCGATCTCGAAGAACTTGCGCCGTGCATGCGCCCAGCAGCCGACCTCGATGATCGGGCCCGGCTTCCGCGATGGATCGTAGAGCCTGTTGAAGCCGGCATAGGCGTCCGCCTGCATCGGTCCGGCATAGGTCGCAAGATGCGCCTCTGGATGGGTGCCGGAGCGGTCGGGCGAGTAGAAGAACACGGCGGCCGGCGGCGCGTGCCCGGCGAAGGGCCGATCGTCGCGCACATAGGTCCAGACGCGCCCCGTGCGCGTCTTGCCCTTGGCCAGAACCGGCACCGTGGTGTCGTCGGCATGGATGCGCTCGGCAGCGAGGACATGCGCCTTGATCGCATCGACCAGCGGCATCAATGTCGCCGCCGCCGCGCCGACCCAGTCGGCCAGCGTGGAGACGTCCAGGATCACACCTTCATGCGCATACGTCGTGCTCTGCCGGTTGAGGGGCAGGTGCAATCCGTATTTGGCGAATAGGATGTGCGCGAGCAGACGCGGTCCAGCGCGCCCGCGCGAGATCGGATGGAACGGCGCCGGCGGCTGGCTGATCGCCTCGCAGGCGCGGCAGGAGAACTTCTCACGGACGTGCTGGATCACCTTCCACTGCCGCGGCACGAGCTCCAGCGTCTCGGTCACGTCCTCGCCGATCTTGCGCAACCTGTCGCCGCCGCAACACGGGCAATGGGCCGGCGCGGGATGAACGACGCGCTCCCGCGGCAGGTCCTCGGGCAGCGGCCGCCGCGCCGGACGCCGCCGCTCGAATGGCTGCACGTCTATCTTCGCGGCCTTGGCCCGTTCGGCTGCCAGCTGCGCATCGGCTTCGGCCTCCGATGCATCCTCCTCGAGGTCGGCGAGTTCTAGCTCGAGCTGATCGAGCACCGAGGCTCGTTCGGAGGATTGGCCGTGCTGTTCGTGCTTGAGCTTGGCGATCGTGAACTTCATCTGCTCGATCAGCAGCGTGCGGGCGCGGACCTCGGCTTCGAGATTGCGTGCCTTGGCTTCCGCCGCAAGCTGGGCCGCCTGGCCGGCGAGCACCAGCGCCTTCAGCGTCGCGACATCATCAGGGAGCGAATCGGCTGTGATCATCGCAGAAGATGGAATCACAGCTCCGCCCGGTACGCATCAGTGCCGTTACGTTCGAGCGCTCAACCAACAGCTTCCGGGCGCCACGTCCGCTGCGGATGCCGCCAGTCGATGCCTTCGAGCGACTATCCATGTGAATGCCCCTCCTCGTGAGGCTCAGTGATTCTGAGATCGAGATGATCGAGCTCGTGATT
>NZ_JASAUT010000142.1:0-3554 GCF_029952935.1 Bradyrhizobium sp. Mp19
TCGAAAACTCTCATGGCAATCATGCTTTGCGCCTCGATCGTTCGGATCATCTACTTTATCACACTCGGAATGATTCGACCAAAAACGAGAGGCCGGCGCAGTGGCCGGCGCCCCGTCACAATTCAATGGCTTGATGTACTCAGCGGAAGTACGTCGTGATCACTTCGATACCGGCTCTGCGCCAAGCGCAAGAGCGGCCTCATAAAGCCGCCGACCGCCGGTGACCTTGCCCCTCGAGCTTAATCCAGTTTGAAGTTCGTTCTGGCCCACGACAAGGACCAGAGCATGAAGCGCAGCCGCTTTTCGGAAGAGCAGATCATCGGGATTTTGAAGGAGCATGAGGTCGGCGTGTCGGTCGCCGATCTTTGCCGCAAGCATGGCGTCAGCGACGCCAGCATCTACAAATGGAAGGCCAAGTTCGGTGGGATGGAGGTGTCGGAGGCCAAGCGGCTGAAGACGCTGGAGGACGAAAACACGCGGCTGAAACGGCTGCTGGCCGACGCCATGCTGGACAATGCGGCGTTGAAGGACCTCGTGGGAAAGAAATGGTGACGCCCGCAGCCGAGCGGAAAGCTGTCGCCCATCTCCGAGGCGCCTTCGGGATGAGTGAACGGCGGGCGTGTAAAGCCATCGGCTGCTGCCGCATGACTATGAGATACCAGACGACCCGGGCGGACGAAGCCGGCGTTCGCCAGCGCATGAAGGCGATCGCCCAGGAGCGCCGTCGCTTCGGCTATCGGCGCCTGCACGTTCTCCTCAAGCGGGAGGGCTATGTGATCAACCACAAGAAGCTGTTCCGGCTCTACCGGGAAGAGAAGCTTGCAGTGCGCCGCCCTGGCGGTCGCAAGCGGGCGATCGGGACCCGGGCGCCGATGACGGTGCCGATGGCGCCGAACGACCGCTGTTCGCTCGACTTCGTGTCGGATCAGCTCACGGACGGCCGCCGCTTCCGCATCCTGACCGTCGTCGATGACTGCACGCGCGAGTGCCTGGCGCTGGTGGCAGACACCTCGCTCTCCGGCATTCGCGTAGCGCGGGAGCTGGACCCGCTTGTGATCGAGCGTGGCAAGCCGAAGATGGTGGTCAGCGACAACGGCAGCGAGTTCACCGGCAACGCCATCCTGACATGGGCCGATCGGAACCGCGTCGCATGGCACTACATTGCGCCGGGCAAACCCATGCAGAATGCCTTTATCGAGAGCTTCAATGGCCGGCTGCGGGATGAATTGTTGAACGAGACGCTGTTCACGTCGCTGGCCCAGGCCCGCGTCGCGCTCCGATGCTGGCGGACCGATTACAACGACGCACGGCCGCACTCGCGGCTCGGATGGAAGACGCCGTCCGAGTTCGCCTTCACCTGCCATCCGCGCCGGGATCTGGCGCTGCGCTATGCCCAGGGCTCCGCGCCAGCTCCCGTCGCTACCACCGCCCAACCGGGCAAATCCAACAGCTGGGGCGAACTCAGGACCGGATAAAACTTGGGGGCAAGGTCACCAGTGATGGCTTTCCGGTCGGCTCCGCCTCCCTCCGGCCCGTCACCGGCGGAAACAACCTTCAACCGAGATCATAATCCCGATCGTGGGGGCAGTTCTTCATGACGCAAAGGGGCGTATTGCCTCACCTGAGGATGTTACTTTCGCTTGACGGATGTAATCCCGACTGTCGACCCTTCCGAGGTTGCGTCATTGCTTGGAGGATCGGAGGGACTGGGGACGTCGCGGAGTGCCCATCACACGCAGCGGCGGCCCTAATCCCGGGATCACCGGCCAGTGCCGCACCCTCAACCGTGCGCAGGATGATCGTCTCGGCTGCTTTGCATCTGAGCGATCGCAACAAGCGCTGCACGATGGTGTGTTGCGGCGGACCGAACTGTTCGGGGCGTTGTTCAGCGAGGCGACCGAGAATTGCCAGCGCAGTCAGACGGGGCTCGGCCTCCAGCCAGCGCTCGATGTCGGCGAGGTGCGGATCGAGCATTGATGGCATTCTCATGCGCTTTTTGTATGGCTTGCGCATGCGTCGATGGATGATGCGCTGTTCCCCCAGATGCACGTCATTGCCGAGCCTCTTCGCGAACGCTGCAGCGTTTTTTGTCGGCGCCGGTGGGCGGGTTGCTGCCGCGAGCCTGCCCGATCGGGCGTCGACGCGCGTGCCGAGCTCCGCCTAAGCGGATCTCATCTCGGCCAACAGGGCCACGGGATCGAGCGTGCGATAAAGCTCTCGAAGACGCCGTTTGACGAGCTTGCTTAACCTCGGATGCACCAGTGCTCGTTCGTGGGGCGTGGCTGGAACATGATAGCGCTTGATCACCTTCGCGCCCTCGCGTCGCTTGTCCTTCAGCTTGAAGGACGGCTGGAAAAAGTTGGTGTGCAGCCGAGATGCAGCATACAAACGTTCAAGTACGCGCGTCGTCTCGACACCATCGAACCGACCGTCTCCCACGAGTCGCCCGACGACCGCGCCGTTCTTCTGCTCGACGAAAGCCTGATCATTCTTCTTGTAGGCGCGAGCGTGTCACATCGATCTTTTGCGTGCGACCAGGGTACGACGACGTCGTTCATGAACGCGCTGCCATTGTCGAAGTCGGCGCCGCGAATGCCCCAGGGAAACAGGCTCTGTGCGCGCTCCATCGCTCGCACGACGAGGCCGCCCTCGCGCGTCACCAGTGGCATGCACTCGGTCCAACCAGTCGCGACATCGACCCTGGTCAACGTCTGTATGAACGAGCCAGCTACAGATGTGCCGCCATGCGCCACCATGTCGACCTCGCAGAACCCCGGCGGCGGATCGTGCCAGTCGTTGAACGTCCGGACCGGCACTTCACGGCGCACCGCCGAATAAAACCCGACCCGCCGGCGCTTACCGCCGGCCGCGGCGATCTTGGTCTCGACCAGCAGGCGATCAATCGTGGCTGGCAATGCCAATACAGATGCGAGCCGCGGTTGAGCAAGGATGGAAGTGTGGTTGTTCGAACATGCCGCGCTCCTCTTCTAGCGCCGTCACCGATCTCAGCCCATCTTTAGCTCGGGCGCCCTAGTGATGAATAGAGGATGAGGGGCCAGAAAGCCACGCCCCCCCAGAATAGGTAGGAGCCCGATCCGATGTTGATGCTGTAACGTCAAGCGTCGTTAGCCGTTGGGGCTGGAGTCCGTGGAGCATCAGGATCTGACGATGTCTAAAACGACTGCCAACTTGCGTCCCGAAATTAAGAAGCGCATTGCCCAAATCGAATGTATGACGCTGGTCCAGAATCAAGAGGTCATGATGGATTGTGTATCCGAGCGGTCTGCTGGCAGGATGACGACATGTGAGGGCAATGCATTGCGCCGAGCACTGAACAAACGGGTCGGTATCCTCAGACAAGACCTTGTCGCGTAAGAGCTCGCGACTTCGTCAGGCGAAGCAATGATGTCGCACAGCCATAGGACACGACCTTAGCTGAGGAGAGCCTAGATAAATGAACGCTTCTAGGTGCAACGGTCTGAACCGCCCCGGGATTGCCGGAGGCCCCAACTCCTGAGAAGGTGGGGCCGTTATGAGCAAGACGACGACGAACA
>NZ_JASAUT010000143.1:0-3550 GCF_029952935.1 Bradyrhizobium sp. Mp19
AACTCCGCAGGGGCTGTCATCAGCCCGCTGTTGGCGAATCTCTTTCTTCATTATGCGTTCGATTTGTGGATGAGCCGAGAATATCCCGGTGTCCCATTTGAACGATATGCTGATGATGCCATCGGCCATTGCCGAAGCGAAGCGGAGGCGCGTGACTTGTGTCGGGCGCTGGAAGCGAGGTTTGCGGAATGCGGGCTACGGCTGCATCCGGAAAAGACCAAGATCGTGTATTGCAAAGATGCCAATCGCTCCGGCGCTTATCCGGATCAGTCGTTTGACTTCCTCGGCTACAGCTTTCGGCCGAGGATGGCGAACAATCGACACGGTGAGCGGTTCGTCTCATTCAGCCCGGCCGTCAGCAAGAAGGCTGGGAAAAGGATCCAGCATACCGTGCGCAGGTGGCGGCTGTATCGGCGCAGCGATCTTGAGCTGGTGGAAATCGCCAAATGGGTCCGTCCAGTCCTGACGGGCTGGGTGCGCTACCACGGGCGGTTTTATCCCTCGAAGCTTCAAGAGGAGTTGCGCGCGATCGATGCCTACATCGTTCGATGGGCAACACGAAAATACAAACGGTTCCGAGGACACACGTTGGCGGTATGGGAATGGTTGCGATCGCTGAAGCGACGCAATCCAGGCCTGTTCGCTCACTGGGTTGCCGGATCAACGGTTGGATGACGGGAGCCGGATGAATCGCGAGGTTCACGTCCGCTTCTGAGAGAGCGCGGGGCTGCAATGCCCCGCGCCACTCACCTATCTCAAGGGCTATGCCGACGGCCGCGAGGCCAAGGCAGGGATCGCGAGCTGGATCGCCTTCTACAACGATCGCCGCCTTCATCAGGCGCACGGCTATCGCACGCCGATGGCGGTCTGGCGCGAACGGATGCAGCCCGCGAAGGCTGTGGACATGGTGGACAACGCTGACGCGTTGGCCACATGCCCACAGCAACTGCAGCAGACAGAGTCTCGGGCAGCGTGATAGAAAGAGATCAGGAGCGGTCAGTTTCCAACTAACAAACCGGTTCAAGCGGTCCCGCTTCGCGGGTCCATTTCATTTGGACTCGGGTCGATGCCGCGGTAGGGGGCCCGCCCAATCACATCGTCATAACGTGTAATCCGGAGCGCGTTGAACCTGCTCGGGTTTGTGAAGGCCCGCTCCACCGCTGCTAGCTAGCTACGCTAGGGTGGTGGGACTCAATTTAGCCGCCAGATTGCTGTGCGGCTTGAAGGCGCCGGCGAGGAAGTTCTTGCGAGCTTATCGTAGCGGATTGCGATTCGGCGCAAGATCTTGAGACGGGCAAGCATGCGCTCGATCAAGTTGTGCGGGCGATACAGCCGTTTGCTGTTGAGATCCGTTGGCTGCGGCTGGTCGCGGACGGAATGACCGGATCATGTCCCCAGTGATTGGCTTTACTGTGGTCACTGGCAGTTCGTCGGTAGGATCGGCTTGCTGACACCAACCTGATTCGAGGAACCACCGATTTTGCCGCACTGACCGGCGCCGCCTACGGCGAAACGAATGTGGAACGCTTTGCCCAGCGCAACGGCTACCGTGACCGGATCTGGGAAACGCGCGCTGGCGCGATCGAACTGCTGGAGCCTCGCCGGATGGCCGAGAAGGCGCTCACCGCCGCGGTGTAGGAGGCCTATGTGCAGGGCGTCTCGACCCGCTTTGTCGATGATCTGGTCCAGGCCATGGGCATGACTGCTGCCTTGAACCCCTTGCGTCGCTTCCGCGCGATCGAGAGCGATCTGCGCCGTCATGGCGGTACCATCAAGCTGCCGTCAGTGGTCATGAACGTTTCGATCCCGTCAGCGTGCACGACGACAGTGTCTTCGACCTGAAGGCCGCCCCAGCCTGTCTCGTAATATGGTGCCTCGACACACATGACCATCCCCTCCTCGATGAGGTCGGGACTGATCGGCGTAAGATCGGGCAGATCGTAGCCGTCGATCCCGATGCCATGTCCAACATGTGAACGTAGAAAGTGAGTGATACCCTCTTTTCGCGTGACATCGACGGCTCTCGCGAATACGTCTGCTGCCTTCACGCCCGGTTTTATCATTTCGAGTGCAGCCTGAACGCCACGATGCAGCGCACGATGGTATAATTTGATTTTGGCCGACGGTTCTCCGAACACGGCGATCCGCGCGATATCGGAGCGGTAATGCTTGAAGCGCCCACCAACATCGAATCGGATGATGTCGCCATCGACTAGGCGAGCGTCAGAAGGCTGCACATTGGGCATGGCACTGCGCGCACCGAAACCAATACAGCCGAGCACCGGTTGGCAATCGCTTTCGACCGTCTTCCGGTGAAACGCGCGCGCCATCTCAATTTCTGTGATATCAGTTCGCGCTTCCGCCACCGCGACTTGGATCGACTGCTCGGCAACCTGGGCGGAGTATCGCAATCGGTTGATTTCCTCCGTGGTCTTGATGGCTCGAATTTTTCGGAACAGGCCGTAACCTGGGACGAGCGTCGCGTTTGGCAGCAGGTCTTGCAGGCGTTCCCAATTGCCCGGCAGCAGTCCAAGCTCGTCAAGCGCAATACGTCCCCTGGCGACGCCTGCATCGATAAGTGCCTTGGCGAGCGCCTCGAGCGGCGTACCATCATCGGGCAGGCCAAAGAAGCTCAGAAGTTTCTTATCGAGGCCACTGCGCAATCTCTCTGCGCGATCCATCTGAAAGTAACCAAATCGGCGGACATTGGAGACCCAGACATTCTGGTCGGCAAGAAGATCCAGCAGAGCGGTTGAGGCAACCACGGTAGATCGCTCTGGACCTTTCCGGGGGATGACGACGTACGTCTGTGGCCCCCTTCTAATCCATTGTGATAGTGCCCAGTACCCACTTGCGTAGGTCACGTTCTCTGGCGAGCTTGCCACTAGAGCGTCAACATTCTCCACTCCCAGGACTGCTTCGAGACGATCCAGATTGACAAGTTTTCTGGAGTGCCTTGACTGCAAAAGTTTTGCCATTTAACGCTTTCCAGCTGAGAAGTCGGCTGGAGTTCGTCCCCAGCATTGTATCGTTCGCGGGTTCTGCCTCGCGGTGGCGTCTGCATCGTCACCGCGCGCATCTCGGTGTGCTCTCTTGAAGCCCAAGTTGGTCATACTCGACCTCAATCAGTGGGGCGGCGCCGAACGTCATGCAGGCGCGGGAGGCCGGCAGCTTGGATAAGGACCGTCGACCTCAACCAATCGGTTTCGCTTGTGCAGCGTTGAGAAGCCGATCGATTAGTGTAGCGTACCTCTGCAGAAATGCGACGGACGTTTCATTAGCCGGAGTAGCAACGGGCGTGCCAAAGCGTCTGTCGGTTCGAGCTGCTAGTATCATCGCGAGAAAAGTTGGTTCGAACGATGGTCATGGGGGTCCGAAAGCTGACAGCGGACGCTGCTGTAAGACACCGGACAAGGAGCGCTCGGCCGGTGTGTGATCAAGGATTGGGGAGAATGGAGCCGATCGACCTGCCGGAACCTGGTTGCCGTCGTCAGGGGAATTGGACGGTGATGGCGCATGTGATCGCCGATAGGCTGGGGATGGGAGCAGG
>NZ_JASAUT010000144.1:0-3342 GCF_029952935.1 Bradyrhizobium sp. Mp19
AGGGTGGGTCGCTACTCCTTTCCTGTATCGAACTTTCATCGACTATCCTTCGCCAGTTTCACTGGCGCACTACGCATCCGACGGGCGCCGTCTTGCGTGACGCGAGGTAATTCGCGAAGCGTGTAGCCTTAAGTCTAGCTTTAAGGTCATCAGGCGATGCGGGTCGAGGTTTTGGGCGGACTGGAGCGGCGGCGGCGCTGGTCGCAGGACGACAAGGCGCGGATTGTCGAGGAGACGTTGGTGCCGGGCGCGAAGGTGACTGAGGTTGCGCGCCGCAATGGAGTCGCAGCCAGCCTGGTGTTTACCTGGCGTCGACAAGCACGGACATCAGAGCAGGTTGTACCATCTTTTGCGCCGGTGCAGATCGTCGCTACGGAGGTGGAGGAAGCTCCGAAGCTTTTGCCTGCGGGTGACGGCCGGGTGCGCTCCGTAGCGTCCGCGCGTACTGGATTGATCGAGATTGATCTTGGCAACCGGCGACGCATCCGGGTGGATGCGCACGTCGACCCGGAGGCGCTGGCGCGGGTCCTCGAGGTGCTTGAGCGCCGATGATCGCCATACCGGGTAATGTGCGGGTGTGGCTTGCGACCGGCCATACCGATATGCGCCGAGGCTTCCCGAGCCTTGCGCGTCTGGTTCAGGAGAGCTTGAAGCGGGATCCGCACGCTGGTGATCTTTACGTTTTTAGGGGCCGCCGCGGCGACCTGATCAAGATCATTTGGCATGATGGCCAGGGCGCATGTCTGTTCACGAAGCGGTTGGAGCGCGGCCGCTTTTTGTGGCCATCGCTGGCGGACGGCGTTGTGACGATCAGCGTTGCGCAACTATCCTATCTCCTGTCCGGAATTGACTGGCGAATGCCGCAGGCAACCTGGCGTCCGCAGGCTTCCGGTTAAGCTGTGGCTTATTGACTCACGAGGGAGATCGGTCGCGAATTTTAGCGGCGAATATGATTGAGTTGCCCTCGTGACAACGCCTTCCGATCCGCTTCCCGCCGACCTTGCCGCTGCGCACGCAATGATCCTTGCGCAGCGCGAACAACTGGCGCTGGCGAAGAGCGAAGTGACCGTCGGTCGACTGGAAATCGAGCGGCTGAAGCTGATGCTGGCCAAGGCACGGCGCGAACAGTTCGGGCAATCCTCCGAACGCGGCAAGCTGCTGGTCGAACAGCTCGAGCTTGCCATCGAGGATCTCGAAGAGACGCAGGCCGAACAGGAAACCAAGGCCGAACTCGCCGCGCCAGGGGCCGCCAAGGAGAAGCGCGCGCAAAATCCACGGCCGCCGCGACGTCCGTTGCCGGACAATCTGCCGGTCGAGCGCGTCGTCGAACCCGCGCCTTGCGCATGTGGTAAGTGCGGCAGCCAGCGGCTGCACAAGCTCGGCGAGGTGGTCTCGAAGACCCTGGAATGCGAGCCGCGGCGTTGGAAGATTATCGAGCATGTCCGCGAAAAGTTCTCCTGCCGAGATTGCGAGGCGATCACCGAGGCGCCGGCGCCCTCCCATCCGATCCCGCGAGGCTTTGCCGGGCCGAACCTGCTGGCGATGGTGCTGGTCAACAAGTTCCTGCTGCATCAGCCGTTGAACCGGCAGAGCAAGACCTATGCCCGCGAAGGGATCGAGATCGACGTCTCGACCCTGGCGGATCGGGTCGGCGCCTGCGTGGTAGCACTCGCTCCCATTATTGAGGCCATCCGTATCCACGTCATGAGCGCGGAACGCATCCACGCCGACGATACGACGGTGCCGGTGCTGGCCAAGCTTAAGACGGTTACCGGCCGGATCTGGACTTATGTTCGCGATGACCGGCCGTTTGGCGGCACGGATCCGCCGGCGGCCCTGTTCTACTACTCACGCAACCGGGCTGGAGAGCATCCGCAAAGCCATCTTGCCGGCTATGTGGGCCTCATGCAGGCCGATGCCTTCGATGGATATAACCAGCTCTACAAGGCCCAAAGGAAGCCGGCTCCGATCCTGGAAGCGGCCTGTTGGAGCCACGGCCGCAGAAAGTTCTTCGACCTGGCGAAATCTGGAGAGGCGCCGATTGCCAGCGAGGCGGTGCGGCGCATCGATATCCTGTTCGAGATCGAGCGCACCATCAACGCCAAAACGCCGGAACAGCGGCTTGCGGCACGTCGTGATCAGTCGAGGCCGATCGTCGCCGATCTCGAAATCTGGATGCGCCAGCAGCGAACCTTGCTCTCATCAGGCAACGATACTGCAAAGGCGATCAACTACCTGCTCAACCGCTGGGCGGCGTTCACTCGCTTCCTGGACGATGGCCGCATCTGCCTCTCGAACAACGCTGCCGAACGAGCGTTACGCGGTGTGGCTGTCGGAAGACGAAATTGGACCTTCGCCGGTTCAGATGCTGGCGGCAATCGTGCCGCCGCTGTCTATACCCTGATCGAAACCTGCCTATGCCGAGTGCGGCATAGGGCCGTTTATGCCGCCCGCCGAACTATGCCGAGTCGGGTCGTTTTCCCCAGATTTGTCGCTGACCGGCGTTTGGTCGGTTCGGCATAGTTCGTTCTGTGCCTCCGCTTTCAACAGCGGAGAACAGGAAGATGGAAGTTGAAGAGTACTTGGGCAGAAGCCGGCTGTACCGGCGTCTCAGAAGCGGGCCGCACGGACAGTTCGTCGAGCGCTACGCCGTTCGTCTCGTCGAAGAGAGGCTCGTTCGGCACGGCACGTGGCGTTGCCTCAACGTGGTTGGCGGGCTCCTGAGTTGGATCGCGGGCCGTCGCTACAAGCTGATCGATCTCGATGAGCAGGTCGTTGAGCGGTACCTCCGACATCGAGGCGGGAGGCAGTCTATCCAACCCGGTGACCGAGCTGCGCTCAAGCGATGGCTGTCGGTGCTGCGCGAGGAAGGCGCGATCGCGCCGTTGGTGCTACCGCCTCTCACCCCGCACGAACGGATCTTCAAGGAGTTCGATGCCTACCTGCAATCAGAGCGCGGCTTGGCCCCGAGGTCCATCGTCCGCCATCTCCCAGTCATCCGCAGGTTCCTGCACGAGGTGTGCTCCGGCGGCGCCGGCGCCCTGTGCAAGATCAGCCAAGAGGACGTGATCCGCTACGTTGAGCGCCACGCCCAGGATTGGAGCCCGGGAACAGGCAAGGCGATGTGCTGGTCGTTGCGTGCCTTTCTCCGTTACCTCCACCATCGGGGGCTGAACTCGCGCTCGTTGGCGGATTGCGTTCCATCGATGCGCCGATGGAAGCTCGCAACTCTACCGACCTATCTGCCTGCCGCTCAGGTGCGGAAGGCTCTCGACGGTTGCGACCGAGAGACGGTGATGGGACGGCGCGACTACGCCATTCTGTTGTTGCTGGCCAAGCTCG
>NZ_JASAUT010000145.1:0-2950 GCF_029952935.1 Bradyrhizobium sp. Mp19
CGGAACTATGGTGCGAACTGCGACACCGGCGAAGGCGAAAGCCGCCGGAAACAGTAAAGCCTCGCGACCTACGGTCATCGCGCCAGTCGTCGACTCTACCGACCTCGACACGGCCGTCGCGGAGGAACAGCGTCAACCCGTCCCAGTGATTGAGCGCATAGTTGATCGCTTCTGCCAGCTTCGACTGTGAAAAGAGCTGGTCCACCATCCCGGTCAGTCGCGCCTTGAGTGCCGCCATCAACGGTGCGCTCGTGGTGCGGCGGGTGGAAAGCCGCTGCTCCGCACTGCTGCCACGGATCTCCGCTTCGATGGCATAGACTGCCTGCAGGCGTTCGATCACCTCGCGAGCGAACGGCGACTGGGTCGTCTTGGACACCTCGACGAATTTGCGGCGGGCATGGGCGAGACAAAAGGCGAGCTGGATCGCGCCGCCATGATGGCGGGCGAGCGCCTTGTAGGCGGCATAACCATCTACTTGCAGAATGCCGGAAAAGCCCGTCAATTGTCCGGCGATCTCCTCCGTGCCGCGGCCGTTGGCGAACACGTAGGCAACCGCCGGCGGCGACGGCCCGCCCCATGGCCGGTCATCCATGGCATGCGCCCAGAACTGGCAGATGCGGGTGCGATGTCGTCCGGGATCGAGCACCGGCATCGGCGTCTCGTCGCAAAACAGGCGCGGTGCAGCCTGGATCATCCGCAGCTGGAGCTCGTAGAGGCTCTTGAGCCACCAGGCGGCACGCTTGACCCAGCCGGCGAGCGTCGCGCGGTCGAGCTGGATGCCCTGGCCGGCCAGGATCTGAACCTGCCGGTACAGCGGCAGATACCAGGCGAACTTCGAAACCACCACATGGCTCACGAGTGCCGTCGAGGCCATGCCACTCTCAATCAGGCGCGGCAGTACCTTTGCCTGGACCACGCCATCGGTGCAGCTGCGGCAGGCGTACTTGGGACGGACCGTCCGCAACACCTGCAGCATCGCCGGGATCACGTCCAGCACCTCGCTGACGTCCTCGCCAATCTTGTGAAGCTGGCCTTGGCAGCACGGCCACGCGGTCGCCTCCGGCTCCAGCACCTGCTCACAACGCGGCAGGTGCTTGGGCAGCGCACCGATGTTGCGGCGCGCTCTCTTGCGTGGCCTGTTGGGCGCCACAGGCGCATCGTCGTTGGCCGGCGCAGGCCGTGTGGCGTCGGTTTGAAGATCATCCAGCTCGAGCGCCAGTTGCTCATCCACGAGCACCGCAAGCCTCTCCGAACGCTTCCCGAAGATCATCTCCCTGAGTGTCTGCATGGCCACACGCAGCTTCTCGTTCTCGGCATCAAGCGCGAGCACCATCTCGGTCAGAGACGCCGGATCGGTCGGGAGAGCGTCGGGACGAATCGCCATGATCAGACGATACATGTGCACGCTCCACGCTCCAATCCTCCTCTTACCCAACAACGGCCGGCTGCTTCACAGGCTTGGGTGAGACGCGCGTCCACTCCAACCCGTCAAGCGAGGGCACATCGAAATATCCCCTCTCGGGAGTCTGACGAATCACCTGCCATCGAAGTTACAGTGTGCGAACCGACGCATCCGTTGTTCGGCCGCACGTTCCGCATCATTCGGGGACGTCACGGGGGTGGCGATACTGACCTTGCAGCCGAACTCGTAAGGCGCGCGGGCTTTGCCCTTGCCGATGCACTCGACCTCCGGCGCATGTAACGCATAGACCTTGGGGCCGCGCTGATGCTGATCCTGGACTGCGCACCCGCTGCGCCAGATCAAGCAGCGGGCCGAAGCGCGCTTCCAGGCACCGCATCGCCATCAATCTTGCGGCGGATCGCGGATGATCCGGCCAAGCCGCGTCCGCAGGAACTTGAGCTGGCGCCGGGCGCGCTTGAACTGGTGGCCGTGGGTATAGCGGCCGACCATGATGGCAGCGCGCTTGGCCAGCCGCAGATAGCTCTGGCGCAGCGGCACACGATTGCGCTTGGCGAGCCCGACGAGCTTGGTGATGGCCCGATGCATCAGCCGCGCGTCGGTCGGGTGCGCAACGGCCTTGGGCTGCACCGTGGTATCGACGACCACCGCTCCAGGTCCTTAGGGCCGACGGCGCCAGCCTTGTGCGCCACCGACAGACTTTCCTGGATCAGCGCAACGAGCTGCTCCTCGCCGAGCCGCTGGCGCCAGCGTGTCATCGACGATCGATCGAACGGCAGACGGTGGCAGAAGCTCAACTCGCCGCAGAAGTATTGTCGAGTAGGCCGAGGGAGTTTCACCCTCGGCCGCTCACAGATCCGGACGTGATACTCTCGCATCATCCGGCTCCTGTCATCCAACCGTCGCCCGTCCAAGCTTTTGCCAATGGACAAAGAGCTTTGGATTTTGCTTCGCCATCTCGTTGAGTTTCCGCAACGACCGTCCCCGATGGCCCTTCAGTTGCTTGTACTTGCACCGAAGCCACGCGCCGAGGCGCTCATCGAAGTACTCATAGAGCCTACGCAGTTCCGTCGGGTAGAATCGCCCGTAGTATTGATCCCAGCCCCGAAGGACGGGGTTAAGACTACGCGCGATGTCTTCAAGCGGAAGCGGCGAGTGCTGAGGCAAGCGCCATCCTCGAATGCGAGCCCTCATCTCCTTAAGAGAGTTCGGACTCACGCCCGGAAGGAAGCAGGTGAAGATCCTGCCCCACCGGTTCTTCGCCATACGGGGGCGGAAGCTAAAGCCCAGGAAGTCAAAATGGATATGCGGGTAGGACCGCCGTCGATTGCTGTCAGCGCAGTAGACCACTTTAGTCTTCGCCGGATGCAGCAATAAATGGCAGTCAGCAAACCGTCGTTCCAGCGCCGATTTAAGCTCCTCCGCTTCCTGCCGCGTGCGGCAATGGCAGATGAGTCGAGTCGCCCGGGGGAGTTTCACCCCCAGGCGCTCACAGATCCGGACGTGAACGTCTCCGCTCATCCGGCTCTT
>NZ_JASAUT010000146.1:0-2819 GCF_029952935.1 Bradyrhizobium sp. Mp19
TTCGCAGCAAGAATCCTCGCCGCTGTCAGGCAGAAAATCCACTCAAGCTACTGTCCGAATTTGCGGGGCCAGCTCTCAGTAAAGGTCGGATCAAGCCGGAGTCCTGCCTTGCAGCGGACTGGCTGGCATCCTTAAACCTTCGGGCTTGGCGTAGGGTGTCCGCGTGGCCCAATGTTTGGACCGGCCGAAGTTTGGCGACGTATAGCGCGGTACGGTAGTTAGTGGGTGCGCCTTGATTTGGTTGTGAGTTCCGCACTCGCCATTGATGCGATTCACGATAGGAAATGGTACGCGCACCTCGTGTGTTTCATGCGTTATTGTCCGGGACGCGCAGGCGATGTATGTCCTTGCTCTGGTTACCCAAAAAGGAGGAAGCGGCAAGAGTACGCTGGCGGTCGGAATTGCAGTCGCGGCGATGGCGAACGGGGAGCGCGTCGCGATTGTCGACGCGGATCCACAAGGGACGATCTCAAAATGGAGAGAGCGGCGCGGGCATCCCTATCCGCGGATCGTTCGGGTCGCCGATCCCGCCGGAATCGAAGGGGCGCTCGTCAACCTCGAAGCTGAGGGGATCTGGCTAACGGTCATCGATACCGCGGCCACGAACAATGACCTGGCTATGCGTGCCATCGCGGGTGCCGATCTTTGCCTGATCCCGGCGCGTCCGAGTCTGGCTGACATCGAAGCTGCGATACCTACGCTGATTGCCGTTCGTAGGCTCAACCGCCGATTTGCTTTCGTGCTCAATCAGACGCCACCGCGGGGCTGCCGCGTGAGTGAAGCCGCAACGTCGCTCAATTCGCTGGGCGTGCTTGCGCTTCCGTGTATCGGACAGCGCAATGACCACCAGGATGCTCTTGGGGCAGGATTAGGCGTGACCGAGTTTTCCCAAGAGGGAAGAGCCTCGGAGGAAGTTTGTGAGCTGTGGCGCTGGATCTTAAAGAAGCTTGTCGAGGGGGCGTCAGCTCATGAGCCGCACGAAAGAAACGAAAAAGCGCCGTACTAGCCAGACGCGCTGCGCGCGACGCTCACTCGTGGAGCTTACCGCGGCCGCGAGCCGAGCCGTTGACGATGGCATATTTGTGTTGTCCGGCGGGGCTGCTGCTTCCAATCCGCGATGGGAGCACACCGGCGCGAATACGTCTGATCAAACAATCCTTGCAAGGCAAGCGACGGCTCCGAGTTCCCTTTGCGGCGCCGAACTTCTGGATTCCGACACTATCATCGAGATGGTGGTGGAGTTTTCCAATGACGATCAAGATAGAGCTTCTGAAAACATCAAAGCCGGACTGGACATTGCGCTGGACCGTGCAAAGGACCTCGCCGACACCCGGGTGGAAGGTGAAGCGGCGTCAAAAGTCGGCCCCATTCTTGAAAACGCTTTCTTGACCGTTCCTAAAAAAGCCGCAGCGGAGTGCCGCGCGGATGCGGTCGAATTGATTGTGCAGAAGGAACCACCAGCCGAGAGCGCAGGGCAGTCGCAATCGCGATACATGCGGCGACTCACTGACGAGGCTGTCAGATTGCTGGACGATCTTCGGAGCGGCAAGCTGCAGAATGAGGCGAACTTCATCCTGAGCGAATGCTTCAGAGAAGCCGCCAGCGCGTTCTCTATGATCAATCAGCAGCTCAAGCGCGACGGCTACGCGGCGAGCATTGATCCATCAATCTTCATCTGGCTCGCCAATATCACCGAACCGGAGACGCGCGACACAGGGACCATGCGGCTTGAGATCGTACCCAACCACCGAGGTCGTCCGAGCACGTACACGCGCCAGGTCGCTCAATTCGTTTGGCACCTTGTCGAGGGGCAGGGCTGCGGACGACAAGCCGCATATCGGGGGGCGGTCACGAAGTTCACCGTGAGCGCGAGTTTCGCCGAGAAGGCGTACGCCTTTTGGGAGCCGATCTTCAAACGGGCGGGCCCGCACGTCAAGATGCTGACCCGCATTTCCGATCCAGAAATGTAAAGCTAGACTAGTGTTCTGTCCCGTTGGTTCGTAGCATAATACCGCAAGTGTTTCGGTGTCCCGATCGAAGGAGATACCCGATGCGCCCCGAACGCTCGAAAGCGAATGCTGACGATTTTCCAGCGACGAACGCACGCACTCACGGCATTGAATGGCGTCCTGGACAAGGTCCCGCTCTCGGTACAGGCCACCATGAAGAAGGATCTGCGCGAGGTCTACTGGGCACCGACCCGGGCGTCCGCCGAAGCGGCGATCGACGTCTTCGCCGAGAAATACCGCGCCAAGTACGGCCGGGCGGTCGAATGCCTGGTCAAGGATCGCGACGCGCTGCTGGCCTTCTACGACCTTCCTGCCGAGCATTGGGATCACTTGCGCTCCACCAATCCCATCGAAAGCGTGTTCGCCACCGTGCGGCACCGGACGGTGCGCACCAAGGACTCGTTGTCACCGACCACCGCCAGGCTGATGGCGTTCAAGCTGGTGGCCGCCGCATCAAAGACCTGGCGACGGTTCAAAGGCACAAATCAGTTGCCGACGGTCATCGCAGGTGTCAGATTCAACGACGGCATCCAGGTCATCCAAATGCCGGCAAACCACGCCGCCTGATCACCTCGTCACCCAAAATCCCGCATAGCTCCCGGTTGGCGGCTTGATGAGGCCGCTCTTGCGCTTGGCGCGGAGCCGGTATCGAAGTGATCACGACGTACGTCCGCTGAGTACATCAAGCCATTGAATTGTGGGCCGGCCACTGCGCCGGCCTCTCGTTTTTGGGCGAATCATTCCGAGTGTGATAAAGTAGATGATCCGAACGATCGAGGCGCAAAGCATGATTGCCATGAGAGTTTTCGA
>NZ_JASAUT010000147.1:0-2587 GCF_029952935.1 Bradyrhizobium sp. Mp19
CCTCATCGATTCCCCCTCAGAATCACGGGAGAATCATAACAGCGGCACTATGTTTTCACACAGCCAGGGTCAAAAGCCGACCACGACGGCTCGCTCGACCTTGGTCGGCTTCCCTCGCGGCAGCGGACATAGGGGCATTCTGAGCAAACGTCGGCTAAGGGCCACAAGCTGACATGGCTAGTTCGCTGGGCACGCTTCGGGAAAGCTCCGCGTCCCGTTCATTACTGCGGCGCGTGGACGATGAATGCGAACCATGAAGTTCCAGCCTTTTTCGATGGGTAGGCGCCGACTGCGAGTCAACTTCGGGCCGGCCCCGAACATCCGCTGGGTACAGGGCGTGCCAAGGTTAGCCGGTGATCTCACCTATTCGAATGCAAAGATCCGCCTCCAGTCCTTCTTCATGTCGACCACGGTCCACCTGTTCACCGCCGCGGCGTCGAGCGCTATTTCGAGTTTGCCAAAATGTGACTGGCGGTCGTAGGCATATTCGCGCTCGGCGTCGGTATGATGGACGATCAGACCGAACCGTGCGCCGCTGGAGCCGAGCGTTGCCCATTGCAGCATTTCGAGATCGCCGTCGGAGTTTCCAAATGCTGCGATCGGACGCCGGCCGATGTGCTCGTTGATACCGATCGGCTTTCCTGCTTTGTCATCGATGAAGTTAACTTCGGGCAGCCGGAAAAGCGTTGGCGCGCCGTCTTTCATCTCGAACCGGGTCTTGATCGACGACCCAATGACATGCTCCGGCGGCACTCCGTAAATCCTCTCAGTCCACGGACGCATGAACTCGATGCCGCCGCCTGACGCGATGAAGGTCTTGAAGCCGTTGGACCGAAGATAGGCCAGCAATTCCAGCATCGGCTGATAGATCAGTTCAGTATAGGGCCGCTTGAAGCGCTGATCTCGCGCGGTCGCGAGCCAATCGGTGACGATCCTCTCGAATTCAGCCGTCGTCATGCCGGCATGCGTCACGGCAATGATTTCGACCAATCCTTTTTCGCCGGAAGCCGCCAACGCCTTCAGGTCATCGTCCAGCACCGCTGCGAACGGCTGCTTGGTCTTCCAGTCCGGATGCATTGGCGCCAGCGCCTTCACTCGGTCGAGGGCGAAGGCCAATTGCACATACATCGGCTGCTCGACCCAAAGGGTGCCGTCGTTATCGAAGGTCGCGATGCGCTGCTCGATAGGAACGAAGAAGGGTCCGCCTTGCGTCGTGACGCGGGTGACAAAATCGAGGATCGAAGCCTTGGTCTCGCCCTCGTTCCATGACGGCAATGGATCGCGCTGCGCTTGCGCCACCGCTGGCGCGGAACGAAGCAAAGCAGAGAGCAAGGGGACGGTCGCCAGCGAGGAGAGGAGGACGCGGCGGTCCATGTGAGGAAACTGCGGATTCATGATCGCCTCCCCGGATAGTGCCGCTCGGTGCCACAGTTGAAGGCGCTGATGTTGCAATGGCCGATGTCGTCGCCCACGATGGCGAGAATGCTGGGCCAGGTGTTCGGGGTCGTACTCATCCTCGATCTCCATGGCGTTGAATCACGTTGCCGCAGGTCGCTGTTCAAAAGCGAGTCATGTTCGCGGCCGGCGGGTTCGGCGATTTCACGAGGCTTGCCTTGTATTCCTCGACCGTCTTCAGCGCCGGGCCGATCACCCATTCGTACATCTCTCCGATGTTGTGTTCTTCGTGGGGGTCCGCTTCGATATTGAACACCTTGGGATAGCCGTTCATCGGTGCTGCGCTGGCGCCGACTCCTCCCAAGAGGGTCGCGCCGCCGGCGCCGCTGCGGCCCGGCGCCACGTCGACAAAATAGATGCGGAACTGCTTCCAGCGCACCGCAACGAGAGACGGGCCGACGAAGGTTAGGAGATTTTCGCGACGCCCGTTGTCGTTCCCGCCAAGCAGCAGGTCGGTCTGGTCGATGCCGTCGATCGGGCGATCATCCGGCACCTTGCCGCCGACTATCCGCGCGAAGGTCGGGAAGAAATCCATGATCGAAAACATGGCGTTGGACGATCGAGGCCTTACTCGCTCCGGCCAGCGAATGATGGCGGCAGTGCGGATCGATCCTTCACTTATGTCACCCAGCGCCCCGCGCCACGGCCCGGACGAGCCCATGTCCGGCATGTCGCCGCCGAATGGGCGCGAGACGGGACCGTCAGGGCCATTGTCGGACGCGAACACCACGATGGTGTCGCGCGCGAGACCGAGCTGATCGAGTGCATCGAGCATTCTGCCGACGATGGCATCGCCTTCCATCAGGGAATCACCGAACTGGCCGACGCGGGATTGGCCCTCGAACCGCTTTGACGGCAGGTTCGGAAAGTGCGTCCGCGATATCGGCAGATAGAGGAAGAACGGTTTGCCGACGGCCTTCTGGCGCCGCATGAAATCGACGCCGCGCTCCGCCAGCTCCCAGTCGATCTCGCGCCGCACATCCGCCGTGTAGGGTTTCACCGCTTTGAGCGGCTCGCCACGCGCGGCCTCCACGACCTGTGGCCCCTTATCGATCCAGGGGAATCGCATGTGTGCGCGTGCAAGTAGTTGCCAAATCGAAGAAAAGGGATTCTGAAGGCAGCTCCTGATCTG
>NZ_JASAUT010000148.1:0-2543 GCF_029952935.1 Bradyrhizobium sp. Mp19
AAAGGCGGACTTCTCTTGCTTCGGGTATCATCCCGACCTTGAATCACGACTCACGTTCCAAGAAAAGTGGGTACTAGTTCGGTCCCGACCGCCAGAAACGTCGATAGTGCCGCAGCCTTGAATAGCTCTGCCCAGTGATTGTCGACTTGGTCTTCCAGACCCGCATACCCAGCGCTATCAGCGCCAGGCTGCCGCTCGAGAACGATAGAATGTCCATTCGGCATAATCAGCCGCGTCCAGACCAGTAGGACACGGGACTGGCCGAAAGTAACCTGACTATCGTATGTGCCGATCAGACGCGCTCCCTGAGGCACAAGCAGAAAGCGGCCGGTCGGCGTGTCAAAAACATTCTCGGTGACCTGCGCGGTAATTTGGCCCGGCAGGTCCGATCGGATCCCGGTAATCAGGGCTGCCGGAATGACCGTCCCAGCCTGCACGACATATGGTGAAGCCGGCTTGGTGATGCGGTCGGGGCTGACCGTGCGACGGTCCACAGAAGCATTCACGAAGGCAAGCTTTCGGTCTTGACCGTTCTGCGCCAATCCGTCGTCGCCAGTGCTCGATAAGTTCGGCGACGCGACGCGGTCGCCTTCAACAGCCGCAGCGGCAGGCGGACGTCCTTCTCCTCCCTTGGTCGGAGCGAACAAATGGCTAATGCGGGCTGCCTCCGTCTCCTGGTCTCGGCGCTGCTGTTCCGCATCAGCCCCGATCGCCGGCGAGTGGCCTTGGGCAGCAAGGATTGGCCGACCGAGGTCGCCAGGGAGTGGCGGACCAAGCTGCGGTATTGGCTGGCGCGGAACGCCAGCATAATCCTTCGGCAGCGTCGTAAGGCCATCGGCAACATTGTGATGGTCAGTGCTGTAGAGTTCATCGGCCGCCTGGTTTCGGGGACGATTGTTCTGCAGCGACCACAGGACTGCTCCACCAATGACAAAGAGGGCAAGCGCACTCCCTCCGGCCAGGACTTTTCGCGACAACCGTGTCACGCGCGGATGCTCCGCTCTCAGTCGGAAGCTTTTGGACTGCTCCTCTTGTGTCTCCGGCGGATCTGCTTGCTCGTGATCGTTTCCACTCTGGCTGATCATGACGACGGCCTCCCGTCGGTCCTGACAATCCTGACCTTTTGCTGGCGCTCACTGCCGAGCCTCAGTTCAGCTGCTCCAAACAGCCGATCGACGATTAACACGTTACCGTAGGCGCGATAGTTGACGAGCTCGGTCTTCCCGTCAGGGCCGATGACAAAGAGCGGTGGCATCTCTCCCTGGACGATACCTTTAGGGAATTCGACGTAGACCTTGCGGCCATCGTCGTATGCGGCGAGCGGCCGCCAGGGTGGACTGTCCCCTTCAATGGCATAGCGGGAGATACGCTGCCCTGGATCCGGAAGAGGGGGTCTCAGAGCGACTGAACGGGATCGTTCGCGCGCTGTTTCAGGATAGTACCAGGCAACAGACGGCATATATGGCCGCTCGCGGGAGCGGAGCTCAATGAGGTAGGTGCGCCGGTCGGTATTGACAACGAGGTTAGTCTCGATCGATGCGCGGGTCGGCTTGACCAGGATATGGACGCGTCGCGTATCGCCGCTCCCGCTCTCAGTATCGCCTACGACCCAGCGTACGGTATCTCCGGCCGCGATGGGCCCTGATCCCGTCAGTTGCTCTCCCTCCTCGAGCGCGACGTCCGTGATCTGCCCCGGCGCGGCATAGATCTGATAGAGCGCCCCGGGACTGTAGGCGTAGATCTGCGCTGCGTTGAAATATCCCCGCTTCCGCGGTTCGACCCGGGCTGCGCTGTTTGCCGTCTCAACCCGGCTCACAGGGTCGGGCTCTTCCTTCCCTCCTGACTTGCCGCCGAGAGCCGGTTTCCAGAGCGGTGGAACGTGAAGCGGTCGCGACTTGTCATCCAGAGGCGCTGGCGGCGCCGGCGGCGGCGGGATTTCCGCGTCATAGCTGATCTGTGGCGGGATGTAGGTCGCGCACCCACCGAGCGCCGACGAACAAACCAGAAGAGCGGATAGAAATGCTCGCTTCGATGTCACGAGCTCGGACCAAGTCGAATTGCACCTACTGTACACGATAGGACGCTTCGAATAAACGTAAGACGGGGTCTTGGTCACTGACTCAACTCCTTTGACCAGTTGATGGCGCGGACATAGACGCCAAGGGGATTCTTGCGCAGGCGTTCGGCATCGCGCGGCATCTCGATCACGACGGTGAGAATTGCGGTCCAACGCTCGGTCGAACTCAGCGAGCCATTATCGTAGGTGCGCTGGATCCATGCGACCCGAAAGCTTTCTGAAGACGCGCGAATGACGCTCGACACGTCGACGGAGATTTGCGCCTTACCCAGTTTGGCAAAAGGGTCATTGTTGCGCGCGTAGTCGTTGAGCGCAGCGGCGCCGCGATCGGTTGCAAAATCGTATGCCCGGAGCCAGTTTTGGCGCAGAACGATGCCGTCGGCCGGAAGGTGCCGCGCGGCGAACAGGATGGAAGTGGAGCGTCGACCATGATGAGAGGGCTACGCCGGGCTCGTGACGCAGGGAG
>NZ_JASAUT010000149.1:0-2436 GCF_029952935.1 Bradyrhizobium sp. Mp19
GGTCGATATCTTGCAGCTTTGCCGAGTTGATGAGCGACGCGAGAATGGCCCATGTCTCGGCGCCGCCTTCGCTGCCCGCGAACAAATGGTTCTTCTTTCCAAGCCCTATCGGCTTGATGGTGCGCTCGACCGTATTGTTGTCTATTTCAATGCGTCCGTCATCGATGAAGCGCGTCAGGCCTTCCCAATGGTTTAGGGTGTAGCGGATGGCCTTGCCAAGGCCAGACTTCTTCGAGACTTCCAGCAGCCGCGCCTCGAGCCAGGGCTTGAAGTCCTCGATCAGCGGTCTGGTGTCAGTTTGCCGAACCGCAGCCCGCTGCGCCGCCGGCAGACCACGGATGCGGTCTTCGACGGCATAGAACATCGCAATCCGTTGCAGCGCTTCCGCGGCAATCGGCGACTTCGTCGCGACGTGAACGTCCCAGAACTTCCGCCGCGCATGCGCAAAGCAGAATGCCAGTTGCACCAGATGGCCGCCGTTCTTGATCAGACCCTTGTAGGCGGCATAGCCGTCAACCTGCAGAATGCCCCGGTAGTCTCCGAACAGCTGTTTGGCGCGGATCGCCTTGCGATCCTCGGCGAACACGTAGACCACCGCCGGCGGTGCCGGGCCGCCCCACGGCCGGTCATCGGTGGCGATCGCCCAGAACTGGCAGATCCTGGTCCTGCCACGGCCGGGATCAAGAACCGGCAGCGGTGTCTCATCGGCAAACAGCCGCGGGAAGGAGATCACCGTGTCGCGCAACAGCGCGTGAAGCGGCCTCAGCCACCAGGCGACGCGGCCCATCCACGAAGCCAGCGTCTGACGGTCGAGCGCGATGCCCTGCGCGGCAAACATCTGTTCCTGGCGATATAACGGCAGCTGGTAACCGTATTTCATCACCGCGATGTGAGCCAGCAAGGCTTCCGTCACCATCCCGCCCTCGACCGCCTGGGCCGGCGCGGCCGCCTGCAGCACACCCTGGCGGCACCCCCGGCAGCCATAGCGTGGGCGCATGATGCGCTTGACCCGGTACTGCATCGGAACGACATCGAAGGCTTCCTTGACGGTCTCCCCGATCCTGTGCAGCCGTTCGCCACAACAAGGACAGATGTCAGTCTCGACGTCGATCACGACATCAATGCGCGGCAGATGCTCCGGAAGCCTCCCCCGGTTGCGTCGCGCCGGTTGCTTTCCACGAGCCTCGGATCTGTCGGGCAGCTTGGCCCCGGGCGCATCATCATTGCCGGCCGCAGAAGCCGCCTGCGCCGCAATGGTGAAGAGAGACTGCTGTCCGGAATCCAGTGTCTCGGAGCGGGGACCGAAGATCGTGCGCTTGTACTGCGACAGGATCACCAGGAGCTTGTCGTTCTCCTGGATCGCAGCATCGCGCTGGGCGATCGCCGCATCACGTTCGGTCGCCAGCGTGCTACATTCCGCCGACAACACCGCAAGCCGTGACGACAACGCCATCACGGTTTGCTGGAGCAATGCTGGATCAGAAGGCAAATCAATCATGCAGCGTGTTTCTACTACAGCTCTGCATGAATGACGAACTACTCTTGACGATGATCAACCAGCTCGTGTTGGTTGATCCACAACCCGCATCGGCACACGCTTCCAATCCGAACCGTCAAGCAGTACCGAGAGCTGAGCATGAGATAGCGGCATGACGCCTTCCTTGATCGGCGGCCAGGTGAACTGCCCCTCGATTCTCTTGTAGTAAAGGACAAGGCCGCTTCCGTCCCAGGTCAGAATCTTCACGCGATCTCGGCGCTTGGAGCGAAACACCCACAGCCCGCCGTCGAACGGATCGGCTCCAAACGCCTCGCTCACCAGCAGCGCCAGCGAGTCCATGCCGCGACGGAAATCGACCGGCTGCGTCGCGATCCAGATCGACAACCCAGGTCGGAGCCCGATCATCGGCCAACCGTCCCGACTGCCGCCAGCACCTCGCAGAGTGCCCGCCGGTCGACCGTTCCCACGACACGGATGCGAACCGCGCCGACCTCGATCTCAATCGCCCCCTGCTCCTCGCATACCGGCAATTTGCCGCCGCAGCCAGTAATCGTGACCGGCACAAAGCCTGGTGCCACGCCTCCATCCCTGCGCGCCGCGACCTTTGCCCGCGTTGCCTGACGACGCCAAAGAAATAACAGGCCCGGGCTGATGTCGTACCGCCGCGCCACCCCGGAAGCGCTTGCACCCGGCGCGAAACTCTCCGCAACAATCGCCGCTTTCGCATCCGTCGACCAGCGCCGTCGGCGGCCAGTCCCCGTGATGATCTCGATGCGCTGCAACGTGTTAGAGCCGTCCTCAAGGATAGCCGTATGCCTATCCTTAGCGCCATCCTTACAACTATCCTTTGACATGGTGACCTCGTGAAAAACCAATCCACGAGGTCTTCCTAGCCGACCAGATCAGCCCTCAGGGCGTGGTCACCGGATGACGCTCAC
>NZ_JASAUT010000014.1:0-147808 GCF_029952935.1 Bradyrhizobium sp. Mp19
CCGAAGGCGGGCGTCTCGAAGGATGGCCACGAGGGCACCGCCACGATATGCGATAGCCCTGCGCTTGCGGGAGAGGGGGGCGCACCACCGACTTGATGCGACTCAACTCCCTCTCGTCGCGCGCTACGCCCCCTCATCCAGCGCCACCAGCTCGCGTTTCTTGCGCAGCGACGGCAGCAGCGGGCCGACCAGCAGCACCAGCGCGAAGGCGAGGCAGATCGCCGAGATCGGCCGCTCCACGAAGGTCATGAGATCGCCCTGCGAGAGGATCAGCGATTTGCGCAGATTGTTCTCCAGCATCGGCCCCAGCACGAAGGCCAGCACCAGCGGCGCCGGCTCGTAGCCGAGCTTGCGCATGAAATAGCCGATCACGCCGAACGCGATCATGACGTGGACGTCGAACACGTTGTTGCTGGAGCAGTAGACGCCGATGATCGTGAACAGGATGATCAGCGGGAACAGCACGTTGTAGGGCAGCCGCAGCAGCTGCACCCACATGCCGATCATCGGCAGGTTGAGCACCAGCAGCATGAGGTTGCCGATATACATGCTGGCGACGATGCCCCAGAACAGCGTCGGGTTCTGCGAGATCATCAGCGGTCCCGGCTGCAGGCCGTGGATCACGAAGGCGCCGAGCAGCAGCGCCATCACGACGTTCGGTGGGATGCCGAGCGTCATCAGCGGAATGAAGGCGCCGCCGGCCGCGGAATTGTTGGCCGATTCCGGCCCCGCGACGCCCTCGATCGCGCCATGGCCGAAGCGCTCCGGATGCTTCGAGAGCCGCTTCTCCAGCGCGTAGGACGCGAACGATGCCACCACGGCGCCGCCGCCGGGCAGGATGCCGAGGAAGAAGCCGAGCACGGTGCCGCGCGCCACCGGCCCGGCGCTGGCCTTCCAGTCCTCCTTGCTCGGCAGCAATTGGTTGATCCTGGTCTTGATGATGTCGCGCTTGATCGCCTGCTCGGTGTTGAGCAGCACCTCGGCGACGCCGAACAGGCCCATCACGACCGGCACAAGGCCGATGCCGTCGATCAGCTCGAGGCGGCCGAAGGTCAGCCGCGGCTGCGCCGTGATGCTGTCCAGCCCGACCAGGCCGAGCACGACGCCGATGCATGCCATCAACAGCGCCTTGGCCATCGAGCCCTGGGTGAGGAAGGTGAGCACCACGAGGCCGAGCACCATCAGGCTGAAATATTCGGCCGGCCCGAACGCGATCGCGACGCTGGCAAGCGAGGGCGCCACCAGCATCAGGGCGATCAGCGCGAAGGTGCCGGCGATGAACGAGCCGAAGGCGGAGATGCCGAGCGCCGGGCCGGCGCGGCCCTGCTTGGCCATCTGGTGGCCGTCGATGCAGGTGACGACGGAGGCCGCTTCGCCCGGGATGTTGACCAGGATCGAGGTGGTCGAGCCGCCATACATCGAGCCGTAATAGATGCCGGCCATCATGATGATGCCGGATTCCGGCGTGCCGGACAGCGTCACCGGCAGCAGCAGCGACATCGCCGAGATCGGGCCGATGCCGGGCAGCACGCCGACCAGCGTGCCGATGAACACGCCGATGAAGCAGTAGAGCAAGTTGATCGGCAGCAGCGCGACGCCGAGGCCGTGGGCGACATTGACGAGAGTATCCATGGGCGCTCAACCGATCTCGAACAGGCCGCTCGGCAGCTGGATCGCGAGCAGATGCTTCAGCACCCACCACATCCCGAGCGGGGCAAGGATGGACAGCGGGATCGCCAGCGACCAGCGCACCGGATCGATCACGCGGAGCAGCAACAGCATCAGCGGGATCGCCGACAGCAGGAAGCCGAGCGGCTCCAGCGCAAAGGCGAACGCCGTGAGGCAGACGATGACCAGCACCGGCTTGCCCCAGCGCGCATTCTCCCAGCGCGAGGCGAAGGTCGGGCCGCCCTCGGTGACCGCCGCGATCATGATCGAGGCCGCGAACACGCACATCAGGATGCCGGTATAGAACAGCACGTAGCCGGAGCCGGGATCGTTGATGGTGCCGAGCTTCAGCTTGAGGCCCGACCAGATCACGAAGGCGCCGAGCCCGAGCCCGATCAGCCCGCCCCAGAGCTCGGAGTTGTTGAGGCGGAATTTGACGTTGGTTTGGTCTGTCATGTGTTGTGTTGCTCTCAATCACCGTCACCCTGAGGTGGCGGCGCGAAGCGACGCCCTCGAAGGGCGACGGTGCCCCGCTCCATCCTTCGAGGCGAGCCGCAAGGGCGGCTCGCACCTCAGGATGACGACGGCGCTTGTGGCGACTTAAACTCTACTTCTTCGCCAGCCCGAGCGTGTCGATCACCTTGCGCTCGGACTCGGTGACCTCGCCCACGAACTTCTTGTAGTCCTCGGTGTTCTTGTAGTTCGGCACCATGTCGTATTTCGCGAGGGTCGCGATCACCGCCGGGTCCTCGATCGCCTTCTTGAAGGCGTCGTGCAGCTTGGCGACGATCTTGGGGTCCATGCCCTTGGGGCCGGCGATGCCGAACGGCGAGTC
The DNA here is from genome assembly GCF_029952935.1 of Bradyrhizobium sp. Mp19. NCBI lineage: Bacteria > Pseudomonadati > Pseudomonadota > Alphaproteobacteria > Hyphomicrobiales > Nitrobacteraceae > Bradyrhizobium > Bradyrhizobium sp. Mp19. The sequence continues at coordinate 2,504 of NZ_JASAUT010000014.1, forward strand.
ATAGACCATGGGGTAGCCGAGCTCCTTCAGCGTCGGCACGTCGGGATAGTTCGGCGAGCGCGCGCCGGTCCACACCATCAACAGGCGGAGCTTGCCGGCATCGACCAGCGGCCGCCAGCCGGTGGAATCCGCCTGCAGCATGGTGTGCTGGCCGAGCACGGCGGCATTGGTCTCGGCGCCACCCTTGAACGGCACCTGGGTCAACTTGATCCCGGCCATCAGCGCGATCTGCTCCATGCCGATATGCAGCGAGGTGCCGGTGCCGGGCGTCGCATAGGTCACCTTGCCCGGGTTCTTCTTGGCGAAATCGACCACGTCCTGCCAGGTGTTGAACTGCGACTCCGCGTTGGTGGTGACGCCGAAGGTGTAGCCGGTGAGGTGAATGATGTAGGAGAAATCCTTCGCCGGATCCCACGACACTTCCTGCATCAGGGGCAGGCGGAACACGGTGATCGGGATCTGGGCGATGGTGTAGCCGTCGGGCTTGGCGCCGGCGGCCATCGTCGCGGGGCCCACGGTGCCGCCGCCGCCCGCCTTGTTGTCGACCGCGATCGGCTGGCCCAGCACCTTCGAGGCGCTCTCGGCGATCGCGCGCATCGAGATATCGGTCGAGCCGCCCGCCGGCCAGGGCACGATCAGCGTGATCGGCTTGGTCGGATAATCCTGCGCGAGCGCCGCTGTTGACACCAGCATGCCGGCGGCGGCGAGCAGGACCATCAAGCGATTGCGGTGCGACATCTCGATCTCTCCCTTGTGGCCGCGTTCGATCGTGGCCGCGTCTTGTTCGGTGTTGGCAATGATCGTTCCCGTCATGCTGGGACCGAGGGCGCATTGGACAGAACGGGGCGGGCAACGGAAGCGCGAATTGCGCTCGAAGCGCCGGCTGCGACAATTGGTCTGCCGCGACCTGCCGAGCGGCGGAATTCAATCGGCATTTGGTCTGACGGATCGGCCGTTCCCGGCAACGTGCGAGGAGGGCGCGGGGTGTGCGCGCCTGACCGGCAAGCCGGGGTTTGGTCAAGCGAATAATGAAGGGAACCCAAGGGCATCGGCGCCTTGCGGGATTGCGCGCTTGCCGTCATCATGGCGCCGCCCGCTGCAGGAACGCCGCCCGACAGATGACGCCATCGCCTGACGCCACCGACGACGCTGTGACGAGGGCGTTTGCCGGCCTTCCCGCATTGCTCGACGAGGCCCCTCGGCTGGTTGCGCGCGGGCGGCTGCTCGATTGCGACTGCCTGATCGGCCCGATGGCGCGGCCGTTTCATGCCGCGATCCGCGCCGGCCGGATCGTCGAGCTTGCGCCGTCGCCGGTCCTGATGCGCTCCTGGCGCTTTTCCTATCGCGCGACGCCGCAGGCCTGGGCCGCCTATTGGCAGGTCGAGCCGAAGCCCGGCTGGCACGATCTGCTCGCGCTGACCAAGCGCGGCGAGGCGGTGCTGGAAGGCGACCTGCATCCCTTCATGGCGCATCTGCAATACTTCAAGGACCTGCTGGCGCTGCCGCGGCAGCATTTCGCGGCTGCCGTGTCATGAGCGGCAAGATCATGAACGGCCACATCGAGCCGATGGTCGGCCGCTACGTTCACGTCGAGATCGGCGGCGAGCTGCACCGCATCTATTTCGAGGAGAACGGCAAGGGCATTCCGCTGGTCTGCCTGCACACCGCGGGGTCAGATGCGCGGCAGTGGCGCCATCTGCTCGCGGATACGCAATTTGCCGAAAATTTCCGCATCATTGCCTTCGATATGCCCTGGCATGGCAAGTCGAATCCGCCGATGAGCTGGACCGGCGATGAATACCAACTCACCACTGCGCGCTACACCGAGACCATCCGCGCTTTCTGTCGGGCGTTGGGGCTGGAGAAGCCTGTGGTGATGGGCTGCTCGATCGGCGGCCGCATCGTGCTTAACCTTGCGATCGAATATGCCGCCGAGTTCCGCGCGCTGATCGGGCTCGAGGCTGCCGATTTCCAGGCGCCGTGGTATGACACCAACTGGCTGAACCGGCCGGACGTTCACGGCGGCGAAGTCTGCGCCGCGCTGGTGTCCGGGCTGATCGCCCCGCAAAGCCCTGAAGCCGCGCGGATGGAAACGCTGTGGGCCTACAAGCAGGGCGGCCCCGGCGTGTTCAAGGGCGATCTGTATTTCTACCGTGTCGACGGCGACCTGCGCGGCCGGGTCGCGTCAATCGAGACTAAAGTATGCAAGCTCTATCTCCTCACGGGCGAGTATGATTTCTCCTGCACGCCCGAGGACACGAGGCGGACCGCAGCGGCAATAGGGGGCGCCAGCGTCACGATCATGGAGAAGCTCGGTCATTTTCCGATGAGCGAGAATCCGGAACAGTTTCGCCGCTACATCGCACCCGTCCTCGCCGATATTCTCACACAGTAAATCGACCGTTTCCACGCAAGGAGTAGACGTATGACACGCAAGTATCTCATCGGCCTCGCGCTCGCCGCCGCGGTCGGCGCGAGCCAGGCGCAGGCCCAGGAGCTGACCGGCACGCTGAAGAACATCAAGGACACCGGCGCGATCACGCTCGGCTACCGCGATTCCTCGATCCCGTTCTCCTATCTCGACGACAACCAGAAGCCCATCGGCTACGCCATGGACATCTGCTACAAGATCGTCGATGCCGTGAAGAAGGAGCTGAAGCTCGACAAGCTCGAGGTCAAGCTCAACCCGGTGACCTCGGCGACGCGTATCCCGCTGATGGCCAACGGCACCGTCGACCTCGAATGCGGCTCGACCACCAACAATGCCGAGCGCCAGAAGCAGGTCTCCTTCACTAACAGCCACTTCCTGACCGCCAGCCGCTACGTCACCAAGAAGGCGAGCAAGATCAATTCGATCGACGATCTGAAGGGCAAGACGGTGGTCTCGACCGCGGGCACCACCAACATCAAGCAGCTGACCGAGGCCAACCTCGCGCGCGGGCTGAGCGTCAATATCATCCCGGCCAAGGATCATGCCGAGGCCTTCCTGATGGTCGAGACCGATCGCGCGGTCGCCTTCGTGATGGACGACATCCTGCTCGCGAGCCTCGTCGCCGGTTCGAAGTCGCCGGATGACTACGTGATCTCCAAGGATGCGTTCTCCAAGCCCGAGCCCTACGGCATCATGCTGCGCAAGGACGACGCGCCGTTCAAGAAGGTCGTCGACGCCGCCACCGCCGCGCTCTACACCAGCGCCGACGGCCAAAAGATCTACGACAAGTGGTTCAACCAGAAGATCCCGCCGAAGGGCCTGAACCTCAACGTGCCGCTCGGGCCGGAGATGAAGAAGCAGCTTGCCAAGCCGTCGGATTCACCGGATCCGGATGCGTATCTGGTCAACTGATCGCGTTGCTGCGTATGGCCTGCCGCCTCGCGGCGGCGGGTCCTGAAAGTTTGCATGTCCGGCCATTTTTGGAGGAGAATGGCCGGACATTTGCATGGACGCCGCGCGCGATGCCGGCGTAATGCCGTGACCGGCGCGGCCGCGTGGGGGACCTGTGAACTACAATTGGAACTGGCACATCTTCCTTGAGCCGAACCCGATGGGGACCGGCACCTATCTCGACCTGTTGTTGGCGGGACTGGTGGTCACCATCAAGGTGTCGGTGCTGGCCTGGATCATCGCGCTGGTGTCCGGCTCGGTGATCGGCGTGCTGCGCACGCTGCCGTCGCGGACGGCGTCGTGGATCGGCTTCTGCTGGGTCGAGTTCTTCCGCAACATGCCGCTGCTGGTGCAGCTGTTCCTGTGGTTCTTCGTGCTGCCCGAGCTGCTGCCGCGGTCCGCCGGGCTGTGGCTGAAGCAGTTGCCGAACGCGCCGTTCTGGACCGCTGCGATCGGCGTCGGCTTCTTCATGTCGGCGCGCGTCGCCGTGCAATTGCAGGCCGGCATCACCTCGCTGCCGCGCGGGCAGAAGCAGGCCTCGACCGCGCTCGGCCTCACCACGGTGCAGACCTATCGCTACGTGCTGCTGCCGATGGCATTCCGCATCATCCTGCCGCCGCTGACCTCCGAATTCCTCAACACCATCAAGAACAGCGCGGTCGCCATCACCATCGGCCTGATCGAATTGACCGGCCAGGCCCGCTCGATGCAGGAGTTCTCGTTCCAGGTGTTCGAGGCGTTCACGGCTGCAACCGTGCTCTACCTGCTCCTCAATTTCGTCGTGGTGACCGCGATGCGCTTCCTCGAGCGCTATGTCGCGATCCCCGGCTACATCACGGGCAAATGACGATGATCGGCAGTTTCGATTTCGACGTCATCCGCCGCTCGCTACCCTACCTGTTCCTGGAGGGCATGCGCTTCACGCTGACCTTGACCGCGCTCGCCGCGTTCGGCGGCCTGGTGTTCGGCACCCTGATCGCCCTGATGCGGCTGTCGAGCTACAAGGTGCTCGGACGCATCGCGGGCTTCTATGTCGACTTCATCCGCTCGCTGCCGCTGGTGCTGGTGATCTTCTGGTTCTACTTCCTGGTGCCGTATATCGGGCAGTGGCTGACCGGCGCGTCGCGGCCGATCACGGTCGGCGCCTTCGCCTCCTCGCTGATCACCTTCATCGCGTTCGAGGCGGCGTATTTCTCCGAGATCATGCGCGCCGGCATCCAGTCGATCTCGAAGGGCCAGCCGGCCGCGGCCAGCGCGCTCGGCCTGACCTATGCGCAATCGATGCGCTACGTCGTGCTGCCGCAGGCGTTCCGCAACATGCTGCCGGTGCTGCTGACGCAGACCATCGTGCTGTTCCAGGACACCTCGCTGGTCTACGTGCTGTCGATCCCGGATTTCCTCGGCGCCGCCAGCAAGGTCGCGCAGCGCGACGGCCGCCTGGTCGAAATGTACCTGTTCGCCGCGCTGGTCTACTTCGTCGTTTCCTGTATCGCGTCCTACGGCGTTCGCCGCCTGCAGGCGCGCATTGCGATTGTCCGGTAGCCAGTCATGCTTTCGAACATTCGAGACACTGCCCCCTTCACCTCTCCCATCGGGAGAGGTCGGATCGCATCAGCGATCCGGGTGAGGGGTTTTGCTCCATCGATAGACCGCAATCCCTCACCCGGCGCTGCGCGCCGACCTCTCCCGATGGGAGAGGTGGAAGCGCGCTCGCTGCAACGCCTGAGTCACGCATGATCGAGATCAACCACGTCAATAAATGGTACGGGCCGTCCTTCCAGGTGCTGAAGGATTGCACCACCAGCGTCGCCAAGGGCGAGGTGGTGGTGGTCTGCGGCCCGTCCGGCTCGGGCAAGTCGACCCTGATCAAATGCGTCAACGCGCTGGAGCCGATCCAGGGCGGCGACATCACGCTCGACGGCGTCAAGGTCAACGATCCCAAGACCGACCTGCCGAAGCTGCGCTCGCGCGTCGGCATGGTGTTCCAGCACTTCGAGCTGTTTCCGCACTTACGGATCATCGACAATCTCCGCCTCGCGCAGGAGAAGGTGCTCGGCCGCAAGGCTGAGGACGCCACCGCCAAGGCCATGAAGCTTCTGGAGCGCGTCGGGCTGAAGGATCATGCCAAAAAGTTTCCGGCGGAGCTGTCCGGCGGCCAGCAGCAGCGCGTCGCGATCGCGCGGGCGCTGGCGATGGATCCGATCGCGATGCTGTTCGACGAGCCGACCTCGGCGCTCGACCCGGAAATGATCAGCGAGGTGCTCGACGTGATGGTCGACCTCGCCGGCGAGGGCATGACCATGATGGTCGTGACCCACGAAATGGGCTTCGCCAACAAGGTCGCCGACCGCGTCATCTTCATGGACCGCGGCGAGATCGTCGAGGACGCCAAGAAGGCCGACTTCTTCGGCAAGCCGCGCAGCGACCGCGCGCAGAAGTTCTTGTCGAAGATCCTGCAGCACTGAGGCAGAGGGCGCCTCTCCACCCGTCATTCCAGGGCGCCTCGAAGAGGCGAACCGGGAATCTCGAGATTCCGGGTTCGACGCTGCGCATCGCCCCGGAATGACGACGGCTACAGGGTTTTCCCCCGTTAACAATTTGCGTATACGAAGGCCTGAAACCCCCTTCGTCCGCAGGAGAACTCGCGTGGAAAAGATCGCTTACGTCAACGGCTCGTTCGTGCCGCATTCGGAGGCCAAGGTCTCGGTGTTCGACCGCGGATTCCTGTTCGCCGACGGCATCTACGAGGTGGCGGCGGTGCTGGAGGGCAAGCTGATCGACAACGCCTCGCACCTGGCGCGGCTCAGGCGCTCGGTCGGCGAGATCCAGCTCGCGCTGCCGGAGACGCTGGAGCGGATCGAGGAGATCCAGAAGGAGCTGGTTGCGCGCAACGACCTCGTCAACGGCATGGTCTATCTCGAGGTCACCCGCGGCGCCGACAGGGGCCGCGACTTCGCGTTCCCGAAGGCCGACGTCAAGCCGACGCTCGTGATGTTCACCTCGGAAAAGGACATCATCAACGCGCCCTCGGCCAAGACCGGCATCAACGTCATCACGGTGCCCGACATCCGCTGGGAACGGCGCGACATCAAGAGCGTGGCGCTGCTCGCGCAGGTGCTGGCCAAGCAGGCCGCGGCCGCGGCCGGCGCCGGCGAAGCCTGGATGATCGAGGACGGCAAGGTCACCGAGGGCGGCTCGTCCTCGTCCTTCATCGTCACCCAGGACGATGTCATCGTGACCCGGCAGAACGGCAACGAGATCCTGCCCGGCTGCACCCGCAAGGCGGTGGTCAAGCTCGCCGAGGAGCGCCAGCTGCGCATCGAGGAACGCGCCTTCACAGTCGAGGAAGCGCTCGCCGCCAAGGAAGCCTTCATCACGAGCGCCTCCGTCTTCGTGCAGGGCGTGGTCGCGATCGACGGCAAGAAGGTCGGAGGCGGCAAAGTCGGCCCGATCACCGACCGCCTGCGCGAGATCTACATCGAGTTCGCCCGCGCGACGGCGGTTTGACACTGCGTAGGGTGGGTTAGCGCAGCGTAACCCACCGACCTTGCTCACCGCGGAGAGAATGGTGGGTTGCGCCTTCTGCTAACCCACCCTACGGTCTGCGCATCGCCTTGGCACCGTCACCCTGAGGTGGCCGCTTCTTCAGCGGCCCTCGACGGGTCGACGGCCCGGCTGTGGCCGTGCATCCTTCGAGACGCGCTGCGCGCTCCTCAGGATGACGGGGATGGATCATCCGCGCTGCTCACGCCGCCACTTTCACCTTCACCGGATGCACCGCGCGGAAGCCGATGGCGATCCGGTTCCAGGCGTTGATCGCGCCGATCAGCGTCGTCAGGTTGACCAGCTCGCTGTCCGAGAACTGGGCGCGCACGGCCTCATAGTCGGCGTCGGGCGCATGCGTCTCTGCAACCAGCGTCAACGCTTCGGTCCAGGCCAGCGCCGCGCGCTCGCGCTCGCTGTAGAGCGGCGACTCGCGCCAGGCGTTGAGCAGATAGAGCCGCTGCTCGGTCTCGCCGTGCTTGCGGGCGTCCTCGGTGTGCATGTTGATGCAATAGGCGCAGCCGTTGATCTGCGAGGCGCGGGTCTTGACCAGCTCGATCAGCGATTGCTCGAGGCCGCTCGCAGCGATCTGGTTTTCCACCGCGACCAGCGCCTTGATGGTCTCGGGTGCGGCCTGGTAGAAATTCATGCGGGGCTTCATTGTCATTCTCCTTGGTTGTGGTTGGGGTTAGTGCGCGCCGCCGCCAGCGAGCTGGCCCGGCTTCTTCAGGAAGAGTGTCGCCGCGAGTGCGATGATCAGCGCGACGCCGAGCAGGTAGAAGGTATCGCTGAAGGCGAGGATGTAGGCCTGCTTCTGCACGATCTTGCCGATCGTCGCGATTGCGCGGTGGGCGGCCGCGGCCTGGTCGGCGACGCCGTGGTTCATGAAATACTGCGTCAGTTGCTCGATCCGGTTCCGCGTGGCCTGTTCCAGCAGCGAGACCGACTGCATCAGCACGTTGGAATGATATTGCTCGCGCTTGGTCAGCAGCGTCTGCAGCACGGCGATGCCGACGGCGCCGCCGAGGTTGCGCATCATGTTGAACAGCGCGGAGGCCGAGCCCGCGTTCTCCAGCTCGATGCCCGCGGTCGCAACCGCCGACAGCGGCGCCATCACCAGGGCCTGGCCGATCGCGCGGACGATGTTGGGCCAGAACAGCTGGTCGGTGGCGTAGTCGTTGGTCATGAAGATGTTCATGAAGTTGGAGCCGGCGAACAGCGCGAAGCCGACGCCGATGATGATGCGGGGGTCGAAGCGCTGCATCAGCCGCGGCACCAGCGGGATCAGCACCAGCTGCGGCAGCCCGGTCCATGCCAGCACCATGCCGATCTGCTCGGCGTTGTAGCCCTGGATGCGCGACAGGTACTGCGGCAGGATGAACACCGAGCCGTACAGCGCGATGCCGAGCAGGAAGTTGGCCAGCATGCCGAAGCCGAAATTGCGGCGGGCGAGCAGGCGCAGATTGAGCAGCGGCTTCTCGACGGTGAATTCGACGATCAGGAAGGCGACCAGCGCGACCGCCGCGATCACCGACAGGCGGACGATGAAGGGCGAGCCGAACCAGTCGTCCTTGTTGCCTTCCTCCAGCACGGTCTGCAGCGCGGCGAGCCCGATCGCCATGGTGATGATGCCGAGCCAGTCGCCCTGGCGGATCAGCGACAGCTTCATCGGGCTCGGATCGAGCGAGACGTACAGCATCGCGATCATCACCGCGCCGGGCACCAGGTTGACATAGAAGATGTACTGCCAGCCCCAGTTCTCGGTGAGATAGCCGCCGATGGTCGGGCCGATCGCCGGCGCGAACGTCGCCGACAGCGCGAACAGCGCGAGCCCGATCGGCTGCTTGGCCTTCGGCAGCAGCGTGATGATCAGCGTGAACGCCATCGGGATCAGCACGCCGCCGGTGAAGCCCTGCACCGCGCGCAGCGCAATCATCTGCGGCAGGTCCTGCGCCAGCGCGCACGCCGCCGAGAACACCAGGAACAGGGCGGCGTTGGTGAGCAGATAGATGCGCACCGAGAACACCTGCGCGAGCCAGCCGGAGAGCGGGATCACCACGATCTCGGCGATCAGATAGGAGGTCGAGATCCAGCCGCCGTCGTCGATCCCGGCGCCGATCGCGCCCTGCACGTCGGCGAGCGAGGCATTGACGATCTGGATGTTGAGCACCGCCATGAACGCGCCGAGCGTCGCCCCGATCACCGCGATCCAGGTCTTTGTCGGGATCGCGGGTGTCGCCGGCGTGGTGGGAGCGGTGAGGTTTGCAGCGTCGGCTGCATCGGCTGTGGGCTGGAGTGCGGTCATCGGGGTCGTCCTTGCTGGCCCACGCAAGATGTATTAGGCGGCGCCTTTCGATAATCCGGGAAACAGTGGAAGGATTGTCCGGCAGTGATTGATAATCGGGCGCTGTTACGACGCGCGACGCAGATCCTTCGTCTGCCAGCCGTCAGTTCGTGAGGTGGGCACGCCTGTCAGGCTCCCTCTCCCGCTAGCCGGGGGAGGGTGGGGTGGGGGCTCTCTCCGCGAGTCGTGTCGTGGAGAGAGCCCCCACCCGCCGCGCGCTACGCGCACGTCGGCCTCCCCCGCAGGCGGGAGAGGCGAAGAAAGTTCGCACTCTTATCGTCGACCGTTGTCTCTACCCGCCGTGCTGCCGCGTCGCCGACGCCAGCCGCCGCTTCTCTTCGCGCTCGGCCAGCACCGTCGCCTTGGTGTTGACGGTCGGGATCGCCGACATGCCCGGCCGCAGCAGGCCGGTGAGACTGTGATCGTCGAGCACGATCTTGACCGGCACGCGCTGCACGATCTTGGTGAAATTGCCGGTGGCGTTGTCGGGCGGCAGCAGCGCGAATTCGAGGCCGCTGGCCGGCGACAGGCTGTCGACATGGCCCTTCAGCGTGGTGCCGCGAAAGCTGTCGACCGTGAGCTCGACCGGCTGGCCGTTGCGCACATGGGTCAGCTGCGTCTCCTTGAAATTGGCGACCACATAGACCGCGTCCAGCGGCACCACCGCCATCAGCTGGGTGCCGGCCTGCACATATTGCCCGACGCGGAGCGTGCGGGCGCCGACCGTGCCGTCGACCGGCGCGGTGATCCGCGCGTAGGACAGGTTGAGCTCGGCCTGCTGTTCGACCGCGCGAGCCCTGTCGGCTTGGGCAACAGCCTGGGCGCGCTGCGTGGTCAACACGTCGACTTTGCGCTGGGCGGCCGACAGCGCCGACTTCGCGTGCTGCAATTGCGCGGTGTTGGCGCGCAGCGCCGCGTCGGTCTGCTGCGCGCGCTGAATGGTGCCGGAGCCGGATTTCATCAGCCCGTCGTAGCGGGTCTGCTCTTCCTGGGCGAATTTCAGGTTGGCCTCGGCGGCGGTGACGTCGGCCGTGCTCTGGTCGATGATCGGCTGCTGCAGTTCGAGCTGGGCATCGAGGTTGCGCACCGAGGCTGTGGCGGCGTCGACATCGGCCCTGGCCTGGCCGAGCGCGGTGCGGTAATCGCGGTCGTCGATCTCGGCCAGCAGCTGGCCGGCCTTCACCGGCTGGTTGTCGGTGACCAGCACCTTGGCGATGTAGCCCGAGACCTTCGGGGCGATGATCGTGGAGTCGGCCTTCACATAGGCGTCGTCGGTGGTTTCGAGGTAGCGGCCGGTGGTGACGTAGTCGTAGCCGAAGTCAGCTGCCACGGCGGCGCCGATGATTGCGGCGAGCCCGAGCGCCACCCGCTTGGCCGTTTTCCGCGACGGACGGAGATCGATTTTGGCCGATTCTTCAGGGACATAAGTGGTGGTCGACATGACATCCTCCGGGTCGAACATTTGCGTCCTTCCAGAAAGGGCGCCCAGTACGGCCCTTAGATGCAATGTCCTCCCCGCTGTGATAATCCCGATAAAACTGGAAGCATTATCAAGCCAGCGCTGATAATCCGGACCTTGCCGAATGGATCGCCTGACCAGCCTGACCGCCTTCGTCCGGGTCGTGGATACCGGCGGCTTCTCCGCCGCCGGCCGCAAGCTCAACATGTCCACCACCATGGTGAGCAACCACGTGCAGTCGCTGGAGGACCGGCTCGGCGCCCGGCTGCTCAACCGCACCACGCGCAAGGTCAGCCTCACCGAGGTCGGCCAGGCCTATTACGACCGCTGCGTCCAGATCCTCGCCGATATCGAGCAGGCCGACGACATCGCGGGCGCCCAGCAATCGGTGCCGCGCGGCACGCTGCGCATCTTCACCAACACCCATCTCGTCCAGTTCCTGTCGCCGGCGGTGGCCGAGTTCCTCGCCACCTATCCCGAGGTCAAGGTCGATCTTACGATCGGCGAGCGCAATGCCGATCTGATCGACGAAAATTACGATCTCGCCGTGCGCATGGTGCCGCCGCCGGACTCCAGCCTGATCGTGCGCACCATCGCGACCTGGCGCCATGTGCTGTGCTGCTCGCACGGCTATATCGAGCAGCACGGCAAGCCAACGCTGCTGGCCGATCTCTCCACGCGCAACTGCATGCGCCACGCCAACTACCCCTATGGCGACGAGTGGCGCTTCGCCGACCGCAAGGGCACGCCGGCCGCGGTGCGCGTCTCCGGAAATCTGATTTCCAACAGCGGCGAGACGCTGAAGCTCGCGGCGCTGGCCGGCGTCGGCGTCTTCCTCGCCGCCGGCTTCCTGGTCCGCGACGAGCTGGAGTCGGGACAACTGGTCCGCCTGCTGCCCGAATACCGGCCGGTCGAGCTCACAATGAACGCGGTCTATCCGCACCGCCATCATCTATCGGCGAAGGTCCGCACCTTCATCGACCTCCTGGTCCGTCACGCCACCGAGCAGCAGAAGCTGATCAATCCGTATTCGTGAGCGAAGGAGCGCGGATGCTTGCGATGATGGCACGCGTGCGCCCTTCATCACCGTCATCCTGAGGAGCCGCGCAGCGGCGTCTCGAAGGATGCACGGCCCGGCTGCTGGCCGTTCATCCTTCGAGGCTCGCTCCGCTCGCACCTCCAGCGACAAAGGCGAAGCCTTTGCGCGGGGATGACGGGACTAATAGTGCGACGTTCCTTCCGCGTCATGACCACCCGGCAGCCGTTGCATAGCCGTTGCGTGTATGAAGATCGCCTCACCTGCCGGGGGCCCGTCATGCCGCTTCGTCTCCTCGCATCACTCCTGTTCGCGATCGCAGCAAATGTCCTGCTGCACGTGCCGGCGCGCGCCGCCTATCCCGACCACATCGTCAAGATCGTGGTGCCGTTCGCGCCGGGCGGCGGCACCGATGTCGTGGCGCGGACGCTGGCGCAGGAGATGCAGAAGGATCTCGGCGTCACCGTCATCATCGAGAACAAGCCGGGGGCGGGCACCATCATCGGCACGCAGAGCGTTGCGGCGAGTCCATCCGACGGCTACACGCTGCTGATGGCGACCTTCGCCAGCGCGGTCAATCCGAGCCTCTACAGCAAGCTGCCCTATGACGCGCACAAGGATTTTGCGCCCGTGGCGCTGGTGGCGCGCTCGTTCAACGTCGTCGTGGTCAATCCGGCTTCGCCGATCAAGTCGATCGCCGATTTGATCGCGGCCGCGAAGGCCGATCCGGAAAAGCTGTCCTACGGCACCTATGGCACCGGCACCTCGGCGCATCTCGCCGGCGAACTGTTCAAGCACATGGCCGGGGTCAATCTCACCACCGTGCCCTACAAGGGCGCGGCGCCCGCCATCACCGACCTCTTGGGCGGCCAGATTCAGGTGATGTTCACCACGGTGGCAAGCTGCGCCTCGCTGGTCGAGGCCGGGCAGCTGCGCGCGATCGGGGTGACGTCGGCTGAGCGCTCGGCCGCGTTCCCGCAATTGCCGACGGTGTCGGAAGCCGGCGCATCCGGCTATGTCGCGGAATCCTGGTACGGCCTCTACGCGCCGGCCAACACGCCGCCGGACATCATCGACCGCCTCAACAAGTCGGCAGCCAAGGCGGTGCAGGCAGAGGCCTTCAAGAAGCTCAGCGTCAATGAAGGCCTCGTGATGGTGGCCTCACCGCCGGCCGAGCTCGACCGCTACTTTGCCGGCGAGGAGGCGCGCTGGCGCAAGGTGATAAAGGACGCCGGCATCAAGGCCGAATAGGCGGCATGCGCCAGGTGACGATCACATCTTTTTGCGTCGCATTGCCGTAACCGTGATTCTAGACGCAACGAACCGGTTCCTGGATCGCTGCCATGATCAGCGGAACCTGCCGCCTTGAGCTGTGTCTTGCGTCAAAGAGTAGGCCATGTGGATTTTGTTGCTGCTGCCGTTCATCGGCTTGCTGTGGGTGCCGTTCTATAATTTCGTCGAGCCCACCCTGTTCGGCTTTCCCTTCTTCTACTGGTACCAGCTCGCCTGGGTGCCAATCTCCTCGCTTCTGATCTGGCTGGTCTATCGCAGCCGCCGGCCTGATGCCGACGAGCCGCGGTGAGGGGACAGCCATGACCGATCACATCGCCTGGGTGGCGCTCTGCGTCTTCATCTTCTTCTTCGCGCTCGTCACCGTGATGGGCTTCTTCGCGGCGCGCTGGAAATCCGGCCCGGTCAGCGAGCATCTCGACGAATGGGGCCTCGGCGGCCGCCAGTTCGGCACCTGGATCACCTGGTTCCTGGTCGGCGGCGATTTCTACACCGCCTACACCGTGATCGCGGTGCCGGCGCTGGTCTATGCGGTCGGCGCCTATGGCTTCTTCGCGCTGCCCTACACCATCATCGTCTATCCCTTCGTGTTCGCGGTCATGCCGGTGCTGTGGAAGAAGGCGCATGCAAGCGGCTACGTCACCGCCGCCGATGTCGTCCACGGCGCCTATGGCTCGCGCGCGCTCGAGCTTGCGGTGGCGTTGACCGGCCTGGTCGCGACCATGCCCTACATCGCGCTGCAGCTGATCGGCATGGAGGTCGTGATCAAGGCGATGGGGCTGTCCGGCGAACTGCCGATCATCGCTGCCTTCGTGATCCTCGCACTTTATACCTATAGCTCTGGCCTGCGGGCGCCGGCACTGATCGCCTTCGTCAAGGACATCATGATCTACATCGTGGTGCTGACCGCCGTGGTCGTGGTGCCGGCAAAGCTCGGCGGCTATGGCGCGGTGTTCGCGGCGGCCAACGACGCCTTCACGGCGAAGGGCGGCGCCACCGGCCTGACGCTGAAGCCTTCGCAATATCTGCCTTATGCGACGCTGGCGCTCGGCTCGGCGCTCGCCGCCTTCATGTATCCGCACACGCTGACCGGCATCTTCGCCTCGAAGTCGGCGGATACCATCCGCAAGAACGCGATCCTGCTGCCGGCCTATACGCTGCTGCTCGGCCTGATCGCGCTGCTCGGCTACATGGCCCATGCCGCCAACATCAAGGTGACGTCGCCGAACGACGTGGTGCCGATGTTGTTCAAGACGCTGTTCCCGGAATGGTTCGCGGGCTTTGCGTTCTCCGCGATTGCAATCGGCGCCTTGGTGCCGGCGGCGGTGATGAGCATCGGCGCCGCCAATCTGTTCACCCGCAATGTCTGGAAGTCCTATGTCAATCCGGAGATCTCGCACGCCGGTGAGGCGTCGGTGGCGAAGATCACATCGCTGGTGGTCAAGGTCGGCGCGCTCGCCTTCATCCTGTTCCTGCCGACGCAATATGCGCTCGACCTGCAACTGCTCGGCGGCCTCTGGATCGTGCAGACGCTGCCGGCGCTGGTGTTCGGCCTGTTCACCGTCTGGTTCCGCGCCGAAGGGCTGCTGCTCGGCTGGGCGGCCGGCATCGGCTGGGGCACGTATACGGCGTGGAGCAACGGGCTGAAGCCGCTCGCCAGCATCTCGTTCGGCGATTCCAGCTACAGCTTCTATGTCGGGCTCGGCGCGCTGCTGCTCAACATCGTCGTGGCGGTGCTCGCGACCGTCGTGGTCGGCCTGATATCACCCGCCAAGCGCAGCGCGGCGGCCTGAGCCGTCGCCTTGGTCTGACGGGGCGGAGGCAAGTCGCGCGGTGAGCCGCGCGACCTCCGCCCTGGTCTTCTCGATCGCGGCATCCTTCACCGGCCCATAGCCGCGGAGCTCCATCGGCGCCTTTGCCAGCGCGACCAGATCGGGCAGCCGTGCCTCGTCGAGCTTGCCGAGCATGGTCTCGATCAGCGCCTCATACCAGCCGATCAGTTCGCGCTCGGCGCGGCGCTCCGCGCTGTAACCGAACACGTCGAACGCCGTGCCGCGCAGCCCCTTGAGCCGCGCGAGCAACCGCAGCGGCGTCTGGATCCATTGGCCGAACGCGCGCTTCTTCGGCCGTCCCCGTGCATCACGTCGCGCCGGGAGGAACGGCGGCGCAAGGTGATATTGCACCGTGAAGTCGCCGTCGAACTCGCGCTTGAGCTCGTCAAGGAAGCCGGTCTGCATATGCAGCCGCGCCACCTCGTATTCGTCCTTGTAGGCCATCAGCTTGAACAGCGCGCGGGCGACGGCGTCGGTGAGGGGAAGATCTTGTCTGCTTGATTCGATCTGTCCGCGTGCCCCGTCCGCCTCTCCCGCTTGCGGGGGAGGCCGGATCGCATCGACAGATGCGATCCGGGTGGGGGCTCTCTCCGCGATACGATTCGTGGTGGGACCCCCACCCCAACCTCGAGAGCGAGCTTCGCTCGCCTCGGACCCCGCAAGCGGGAGAGGGGGCGCACCTCCGTCGCGGCTGCTGCTCAGCGTGGCCTCGGCGCGGCGGACGCGATCGACCGTGGTCCGATAGCGCGCGGCGTAAGCCGCGTCCTGGTACTCACTGAGGAAATCCGCGCGGCGCGCGATCACCTGCTCCAGCGTCTCTGGTACATCGGCCGCAGCACCGTCGGCCTTCGGCAAGAACTCCGGATCGGCGAACGCGATCCGGCCCCAGGCCAGCGCCTGCCTGTTGCGCTCGATGGCGACGCCGTTCAATTCGATCGCGCGGGTCAGCGCCTCCAGCGAGACCGGCACCAGGCCCTGCTGCCAGGCAAAGCCGAGCATCATGATGTTGGCATAGACGCTGTCGCCAAGCAGCCGCTCGGCCAGCGCGTTGGCGTCGATCATGGTGAGGTTGCCCGACCCGATCACCCGCTCGATCGCGCGCAAGCGAACCGGCGAGGCGAGGTCGGCATCGCGAAATCGCACCACATCGCCGGTCGGCATCTCGGCGATATTGACCGCAGCGCGCATCCCCTTGCGATAGGTGCCGGACGCTTTTGCCGACGAGCTCACCACGAGGTCGCAGCCGATCAGCGCGTCGGCCGCGCCCTGGTCGATCCGCACCTGATGCAGCGCCTCGGGCGTAGCCGCCAGCCGCAGATAGCTCAGCACGGGGCCGAACTTCTGCGCGAAGCCCGTGAAGTCGAGCACCGAGACGCCGCGGCCCTCGAGATGCGCGGCCATCGCGATCAGTGCGCCGACGGTGATGACGCCGGTGCCGCCGACGCCGGTGACGAGGAGATCGTAGGGACGCTCGAGCGCCGCGAGCTCCGGCACCGGCAACGCCCCCGCGCGCGCGAGCGGATCGATCGCGCTTGCCGTCTTCGCCCGCCGCTTGCCGCCCTCGATGGTGACAAAGCTCGGGCAGAAGCCGTTGAGGCAGGAGAAATCCTTGTTGCAGGTCGAGATGTTGATCCGGCGCTTGCGGCCGAACGGCGTCTCCTTCGGTTCGACGCTGAGGCAGTTGGATTCCACCGAGCAGTCGCCGCAGCCTTCGCAGACGAGGTCGTTGATATAGGCGAAGCGCGCGGGATCCTCGATCGTGCCGCGCTTGCGCCGCCGCCGCTTCTCGGTGGCGCAGGTCTGCTGATAGATCAGCACGGTGACGCCGGAAATCGCGCGCAGCTCGCGCTGCACGGCGTCCATCTCCTCGCGCGGATGGATGGTGACGCCGGCCGGCAGGTCCGCCGGCGAGAAATGCGCGGGATCGTCGGAGACCAGCGCGATCCGCGCGACGCCCTCGGCGCGGACAGAGTGCGCGATCGCCTGCACGCTGACCGGGCCGTCGACCGGCTGGCCGCCGGTCATCGCCACCGCGTCGTTGAACAGGATCTTGTAGGTGATGTTGGCTTTCGCGGCGATTGCCTGCCGGATCGCCATCGAGCCGGAGTGATAGTAAGTGCCTTCGCCGAGATTCTGGAACACATGGCTGTTGCCGGTGAATTTCGACGACGCCGCCCAGTTGACGCCTTCGCCACCCATCTGGATCAGCGACGAGGTCTCGCGGTCCATCCAGCTTGCCATGAAGTGGCAGCCGATGCCGGCCAGCGCCTTGGAGCCCTCGGGCACTTTCGTCGAGGTGTTGTGCGGGCAGCCCGAGCAGAAATACGGCGTCCGCGTCGCGCCCGGCACCGCGATCATGCGGTCCTGTTCGGGCACCAGCGCGGCGACGCGGCGGGCGAGTTGCAATTCCGGAAACATCGGATCGAGACGCCGCGCCAGCACGTCGGCGAGCATGCGCGGCGACAATTCGCCGGTCCAGGAGATCAGCCGCGCGCCGCTCTCGTCATGCTTGCCGACCATCCGCTCCGGCTTGGCGCCGGGATAGTCGTAGAAATACTCCTTGAACTGGCTCTCGATGATGCCGCGCTTCTCCTCGACCACGAGGATCTCGCGCTTGCCCTTCACGAACTCCATCGCATCGTGCAGCGCCAGCGGCCACACCATGCCGACCTTGTAGATGTCGATGCCGAAGCGGCGGCAGGCCGCCTCGTCGAGCCCGACCAGCCGCAGCGCCTCCATCAAATCGAGATGCGCCTTGCCCGTGGTGACGATGCCGTAGCTCGCATGCTTGATATCGTAGATGTGCCGGTCGATCGGATTGGCTTTCGCGAACGCGTAAACCGCGTGCTTCTTCGCCTCCAGCCGTTCCTCGATCTGCGAGCCCGGCAGATCCGGCCAACGATAATGCAAGCCGCCGGGCGGCGGCACGAAATCCGGCTGCACGAAACGGCGCGGCGGCCGCAATTCGACCGAGGCGCCGGATTCCACGATCTCCGAGATCGCCTTGAAGCCGACCCACATGCCGGAGAACCGGCTCAGCGCGTAGCCATATTCGCCGAAGGCGAGATATTCGCCGACATCGGCCGGATGCAGCGTCGGCATGAACCAGCTCATGAAGGCGACGTCGGACTGGTGCGGCATCGAGGACGACACGCAGCCATGGTCGTCGCCGGCGACGACAAGCACGCCGCCATGCGGCGAAGAGCCGTAGGCATTGCCGTGCTTCAGCGCATCGCCGGAGCGATCGACGCCGGGGCCCTTGCCGTACCACAGGGCGAACACGCCATCGACCTCGCGATCCCTTTGCGTCTCGACCTGCTGCGAGCCGAGCACCGCGGTCGCCGCGAGGTCCTCATTGACCGCGGGCAGGAATTCGATGCGGTTGTCCTTGAGCTGCTCGCCGATCTTCCACAGTTCGAGATCGACGCCGCCGAGCGGCGAGCCGCGATAGCCGGAGATGAAGCCCGCGGTGTTGAGGCCGGCGGCGCGGTCGCGCCGCGCCTGGTCGAGCACGATGCGCACGATCGCCTGTGTGCCGGTGAGGAAAACGCGGCCATTTTCGCGGCTGTAGCGCTCGGACAGCTGGTAGGCGTCGAGCAACGGCATCTGGCCCATGACTGACCCCTCCGGGAATCGCGATGTCTGATCCGACAAGGCTATGCCTGTGGGGCTGGTAGGTCTTACCTATCCATTCATTCGTCGCGGAAAAATCGGTAGGATATTGCTGAGAGTGATATAATTCGGTAGAATCTACCAAACCGGAGTCCCCGCAATGGTCGAAGAGCAGGACGAGAAAATCCTCGCCGAGCTGCAGAAGGATGGCCGCGCCACCAACCAGCAGCTTGCGGAAACCGTCGGGATGTCGACCTCCGCCTGTTGGCGCCGGGTCCGTGCGCTGGAAGAGTCCGGCGTCATCTCGGGCTATTCGGCGCTGGTGGCGCGCGAGCGCGCCGGCTTTGCGACCTCGGCGATCCTGCACGTCTCGCTGGAGCGGCACGACGTCAAATTCGTCGACGAGTTCGTCGCGCGGGTGATGAAGCGCCGCGAGGTGCTGGAATGTTTCGCGACCACCGGCGACGCCGACTATCATCTGCGCGTCGTGGTGCGCGACATGGACGCCTACAATAGATTCTTGGACGAGTTCATGTTCCGCATCCCCGGCATCCGCCACGTCCGCACCAACGTGATCCTGAAGGAGATCAAGACCGGCGTGGCATTGCCGTTTTAGCTCGTTGCAGCGCTTCGTAGGATGGGTAGAGCGCAGCGAAATCCATCACTCGTGCCGCGGGTGCGCTTGATGGGTTTCGCTTCGCTCTACTCATCCTACGAGGATACGGGTCATGCCGCCTGTTCTGCCGATTTGGCCCGCATCAGCAGCATGAACACCATGACATGGCTGACCAGCAGCAGCGGCACGTAGAGAGCCGGAATGTAGATGCCGGCGCCGAACAGGCCGGGATCGCCGATCTTCACGCCGTTGTAATAGGCGTTGAGCAGATCCAGCGTGCCCCAGACGTTGAACACCCAGACGATCGGAATCGCGATCGCCCAGCGCCAGGACAGCGCGGCCATGGCAAGCAGCGCGAGACCGGCCGCGGCGAGATCGCCCCATCCGACCTCAGCCGCGAAATCCGCGCTCAACTGCGGCGACACGAACCCGGTGACCATAAAGTTCATGCCCAGGAACCTGAACGCATGGAACGCTGCGAGCAGTCTGAGCGCGTTATCACGTGGCATCGCGCGGACCGCCGGCCAGACATAGGTGACGGCTACGACAGCACTTGTCAGAAACGCACCGGCGACGCTGAGGACGAATGGAAGATTGAAGCCCGGGGGCATCGGCGGATTCCCTTGTGGTTGTCGATCGGTTCGGTTGGCTTGCGTTCAGGGCCTTGACGCTCAGGGCCTGGCGAGTAACAGGCGGAGCGGCAGCAGCGGGCCGACCCCGATGTACTCGTGATCCATCAGATCGAGCTTGGACAACGGCAGACCCTCCATGATCGCGTGCGCCTCGGCAGCATCCTTGGCGTCAAGCAGCAGGACCACGCCGCGCCCGTCGGAGCGCGAATACCATTCGCGAATCTTGCCGTTGAGATAGAGCTGCACGGTCTGCCGGATTTCGTCCGGCATCACGGCCATCACCTGATCGCGGGTGACGCCGGCTTTCGCGGTGAGGATAACCATCACGCCGGTGGTGACGGTGGAGGTGGCTTGGGCTTGGGCTTGAGCTTGGGCAAAGGAGGGAGCGGTCATGGAAGTGGTGCCTGTCAAAGTGAGGGTGAGAGCCAGGATTGTGTGACGGATTGCTTGCATCGGTCGCAGGTCTCCGTTCACGACGGATGTCGTGATGTCGCGTGAGCAGCGCGCGTGATGCCGCTGCTTGTGGCTCCGATGTAAGGCGGCTTTCCGCGGGCGACTATTCGCGATAATGTTCACGGGCCATGAAGCAGAACTTCACAGTCCGGCAGGGCGCGCTCGACGGCGTCGAGGCATTCCTGGCCGTCGCCCAGCACCGCAGCTTTCGCCGCGCGGCGGCCGAGCTCGGCGTCACGCCGTCGGCGATCAGCCAGGCGGTGCGCGCGCTCGAGGCGCGCCTCGGCGCCGTGCTCTTCATTCGCACCACCCGCAGCGTCGGGCTGACCGACGCCGGCGAACGATTTCTGGCGCGCGCAAGACCGGCATTCGAGGAGCTGGTCGCGGCGAGCGGGGCGGCGCGCGAGCTCGGGCAGAAGCCCGCGGGGCTGTTGCGCCTCACCGTGCCGCGCTCGGTGGTGCCGATCCTGCTGGAGCCGCTGATCGCTTCGTTCTGCAAGGCGTATCCCGAGATCGAGGTCGAGCTCGCCGCCAGCGAGGAATTGGTCGACCTCGCCGCCGGCGGTTTCGATGCCGGCATCCGCATGGGCCAGTTCATCAACCCGGACATGGTCGCGGTTCGCCTGACCAAGCCGTTCCCTTTTGCCATTGTCGGCAGCCCGGACTATCTCGCGCGCCGCGGCCGGCCGAAACGCCCGGACGATTTGCGCAGGCATGCGTGCCTCCGTTTGCGACGATCGAACGGCGGGCTCGCGCCATGGTCGCTGAACGACAATGGCCGTTCGATCGAGCTTGCCGTGTCGGGATCCTTTATCGGCCATGATTTCCCGACGCTGGTCGGCGCGGCGGTCGAAGGTGTCGGACTGGCGCAAGTGCCCGCACCGCTGGTATCAGGCGCCGTGAAGGAGAAGAAGCTCGTCCGTGTGCTGGATGCATTCGCGCCGACCACGCCGGGCGTGTTCCTCTACTATCCCGGCCACCGCCAGATCATGCCGAAGCTGCGCGCCTTCATCGATCACGTGAAGAGCAGGCCGCGGGCTGGGCGGTGAGCCAAATGTAGGTTGGGTGGAGCGAAGCGATACCCATCGTCGTGCAGTGGATTCGAGACGATGGGTTTCGCTTCGCTCTACCCATCCTACGCAGCATGTTTTGCTTGCCGCTGCGAGAGCGGCGAAACGAAATGCAAGGTTTGGACGGTTCATGTCGCGAGAATGCGGACGTACGACTCACTGACCGAGCCACAAACTCGCCGTCGTCCCGGCGAAAGCCGGGACCCATAACCACCGATGCTCATTGTTGCGCGACGCCGTGGCCGCAGCCTTCTTCAACAATTCAACCCTGTGGCTATGGGTCCCGGCCTTCGCCGGGACGACGAATGGAGAGAGAAGCGACCAGCTCCATCACCGTCATGCTGAGGTGCGAGCGCAGCGAGCCTCGAAGCACGACGGCCCGGCTCTCGACGCAAGGATGGAGCGGGGCCGTGCATCCTTCGAGGCTCGCTTCGCGAGCACCTCAGGATGACGGCTCTAAAGCGGCGCGGCGTGCCTCACACCTTCTCCCTCACGAACTGGTTCCGCAATGTCCCGATCCCGGTGATGTCGATCTCGACCACGTCGCCGTCCTTCAGGTCCGGCGAGGCGCCGTCGGTGCCCATCCAGATCACGTCGCCGGGCGACAGCGTGAAGTATTTCGAAAGCTCGACGAGGAACGGCACGATGCCGAAGATCATCTCGTTGGTGCGGAAGCAGCCGGTCTCCTTGCCGTTGACGCGGATCGCGGTCTCCATGCGGTCGAGGTCGACGTCGGTCTCGATCCACGGGCCCATCGGCTTGAAGGTGTCGGCGTTCTTGGCACGCCACAGCCCGCGATCGGCCTTCTGCCAGCTCCGTTCGGAGACGTCGTTGCCGATGGTGTAGCCGAACACGCAGTCCATCGCGTTGGCCTCGGTCAGGTGCTTGGCTTTCTTGCCGATCACGACGACGAGCTCGCCCTCGTAATGGATCTTCTCGGTGGCACCAGCCGGGATCACGACATTCTCGTCATGCGCGATCAGCGCGTTCTGCGCGCGGTATCCGATCTCGGGACGGTCAGGCACGTTCGGCACGGTGCCGGCCTTGTCGGCGGCCTCTTTGAGGTGCTTCAGATAATTCAGACCGACGCAATAGAAGGTGCGCGGGATCAGCGGCAGCTCGATCTTGACGTCCTTCAACGCATGCGTCTTCGCCGTCTTGCTCCATTCGCCGAACGGATCGCCGTTGACGGTGGTGACGGTGTCGCCCTCGACGAGGCCCCAGGAAGTCGTACCCGCGGCGGTGAATTTCAGCCAGCGCATGATGATGTCCCTCTATTCCGCGGCCTGCGCGCGGGTCTTCCAGGCGCCCGCGGCCGGGCGCTTGAGCCCGAGATTTTCGCGCAGCGTCGTGCCGGCGTAGTCCTTGTGGAACAGCCCGCGCTTCTGCAACTCGGGCACCACGTGGTCGACGAAGTCGGCATAGGAGCCCGGCACGTAGCTTGCCGCGACGACGAAGCCGTCGCAGCCGCGACCCTCGAACATCTCCTCCAGCCGGTCGGCGATCTCCTTCGGGCCGCCGACCATCGCGTCCTGCACCTGGCCGCGGCCGGAGAAAGTGATGAAGTCGCGGGTCGAGGGATTGCTCTTGCCGGAGGTGCGCAGCACGCCGTCGCGGATGCCGAGCATGCCTTGCATGCCCTGCAGCTCCTCTGATGTCAGCGGCTCGTCGATCGGTTTGGCGCCGAAATCGAAGTTGAGGCCTTCGGCGAGCAGCGACAGCGCGTCGATCTCGAGCGGCAGCTTCTGGATCACCGCCATCCGGTCCTCGGCCTCGGCCTTGGTCGCGCCGGTGACCGGGGTGATCAAATTGCAGAGGAACATCTGGTCGGGATCGCGCCCGGCCTTGGCGGCTTCGCCCCGGATCGCGTCATAGCCCTGCTTGGCATTGGCGAGGTTGCGTGCCGCGGTGAAGATCACCTCGCCCCAGCGCCCGGCAAAGCGCTGGCCGCGGCCGGAAGCGCCGGCCTGGATCACGACGGGATGGCCCTGCGGCGAGCGCGGCACCGTGAACGGGCCGCGCGAGGTGAAGAATGCGCCCTTGTGGTCGAGCCGCTTCACCTTGGTCGGATCGGCGAAACGGCCGCTCTTCTTGTCGATCACCAGCGAACCGTCTTCCCAGGCGTCCCAGTGGCCGAGCACCACCTCCATGAACTCGTCGGCGCGGTCATAGCGGTGATCGTGCTCGAGATGCTGCTCGCGGCCCATGTTGAGCGCTTCGCCGTCATTGACCGAGGTCACCACGTTCCAGGCGGCGCGGCCACCCGTCATCAGGTCGAGCGTGGCGAAGCGGCGGGCGACGTCGAACGGCTCGAAATAAGTGGTGGAGGCGGTCGAGGCGAGGCCGAGCTTGGTGGTGACCATGCCCATCGTGGTCAGCACCACGATCGGGTCCATCTTCACGCAGCGGATGCCGTATTCGACGGTGTGGGCGTGATCGTTGCCGTAGCGATCGGGCATTGCGAGACGATCGTCGAAGAACGCCATGTGGAACTTGCCGCGCTCAAGGATGCGCGCGATCTCCTGATAGTAGTCCGCCGACATCGAATCGTCGCGCGATTCCGGGTGGCGCCAGGAGCCCGGCAGGTTGGTGCAGTTCTGCGCCTGCAAGAAGCCAACCAGCGCCATTTGCCGTGTCATGTCGTTCTCCTGTGTCCGGAACTATCAGCGAGGTCGAGCTGGTCGGTGAGCTTGTAATCGGCGGCGAGCGCCTTGAGCTTGTCCCAGGTCGCATCCTCGATCTCGATGCCGTCCTTGCGCCGCTGCTGCTCGCGCAGATATTCGATCTCGCCCGGATAGAACACGCCGCGGCTCCCTTCCGAGGGCGGCGTCGATTTCAAATAGCGGGCGAAGTCGGCGACCTCCTTCCTGAAATCCTTGAGCGGGCGGAATGCGGCGACGTTGAACACCGCCATGAAGCAGCCGTCGTTGTGACGGCCGGTCGGCTCGACGCCGAAGCCGAGCCCGGTCAGCAGGCCGCACAGCACCTCGACCATCGCGGCAAGGCCCGAGCCCTTGTAGCCTTCGCTGCCGCCGAGCGGCAGCAGCGCGCCGCCCTTGCGATAGTCGGCAGGGTCGGTGGTGTCGCGTCCCTCGGCATCGATGATCCAGCCCTTCGGGATACTCTCGCCGCGCGCCACCGCGAGCTGGATCTTGCCGGCGGCGACCGCCGAGGTCGCCATATCCAGGTAGAACGGCGCCTCGAGGTCGGACGGCACCGCGATCGAAAGCGGGTTGGTGCCGAGCCGCGCCTCGCGGCCGCCGAACGGCGCCACATGTTTCGGCGAACGGCCGGAATCGGCGGCCGCAATCCCGATCATGCCTTCGCGCATCGCCATCATCGGGTAATGCGCGAGCCGTCCGACATGGCTCTGCCGGAACACGGTGCAGGCCGCGACATTGGCGGTCTTCGCCTTGTTGATGGTCATCTCCATCGCCTTGGCGTTGACGTGGAAGCCGAAGCCCCAATGACCGTCGATCACGGTCGTGGTCGGCGTCTCCTGCACGACGGTCCATTTCGCGCCGGGCACGATGTGGCCGGCCTTGATGCGGTCGATATAGGTCGGGATTGCGATCACGCCGTGGGAGTCGTGGCCGGCGAGGTTGGCATTGACGCAGCCGGAGGCGACGGCGTTCGCCTCCTCCTCCGATGCGCCGGCACCCCTAAGGAGTGCCGCGCCGATGCGCGTGAGACGTTCGGCCTGGACGATCGGCATGGGATTTTCCTCGTGGTCGGCCCGCGTGCTGCGCGGTTCTTGCTTGCTGTTGTCGACGTCATGCTCTCAAAGCGCAGCAGGGCGAGCAAGGGCAGAAAATCCGGGCGGCCATACCGCCAGCAGGGTGCTCACGGCGATGTTTTCACAGAGTGGAACGGGCGCGGTCGCGATGCGGAATTTGGTCGCTCCGGCGGCGCCGGCAGGGCGCAGATCCCGGCATTACGGCCCTCCGCCTCAGGCTGGCACACCGGTGTCCGTAATATCCCGGAAAACCTCGGTCCGCGTTCGTCAGCCGTTTACTTTGTCGTGCAACTTGCCGGATACGCTAACCACCACTTAGGCCTCTCGCGGGCAATGTTCCCCCGCCAGATTGAAGGGGTTGGCCCCGGGGCCTTCAAGGATCGTGCAGTCGAGCATCGGGCGTACATTCGCGGCGTTGAGTGCCACCAACGAAGCGATCCTGTACGCGAAATCACCAGAAGAATTGTACGGCAAGGTCTGTGAAGCCGCGTTCTCGAGCGGGAGCTTCCTGGCCGCGACCGTGTTTTTGCTGGAGCCGGATACCGGTCTCTTGAAGTTCGCGGCCGGCTTCGGCGACGATGTCGCGCGACTGCGCAGCATCACCATTTCCGCGCTTGCCAATACGCCGGAGGGAGAAGGCGTCGCCGGCCGGGCGTTTCGCGATCAGAACGCCTGCGTCGCCAACGATTATGTCAACGACGCCCGTTCGGTCGCCTGGCGCAACGGTGCCGCGGCGGCCGGCGTCGGCGCGGCGGCGGCCCTGCCGCTGGTCTGCAACCGGCGCAGCGTCGGCGTCTTCATGGTGACGCGGCGCGAAGCCCAGTCGCTCGGCGAAGAGATCGTTTCGCTGCTGGAGCGCATGGCCGCGAACGTGTCCTTCGCGCTCGATAATTTCGACCACGAAGCGTCGCGCAAGAGCGGCGAGCGGGCGATGCGCCGGCTCAACCGCATGTTCGGTGCCATCAGCGCAACCAACGAGGCGATCCTTCGCGCCAAGACCGAGCACGATCTCTACCAGCGGGTCTGCGATGCCGCGGTGTTCAGCGGAAAGTCCTTCGCCACGGTGGTGCTGCTGGCCGAACCCGACACGCACTGGTTCGAGCCCGTCGCCGGCACCGGCGAGGCGCTCGACCTGATCACGCAGACGCGCTTCTCGACCGATCCGGACAACGTCTACGGCAAGGGGATTTGCGGCGAGGCGTTCCGGACCCAGCGGCCCTGCGTCGAGCACGACATCCCGATATCGATGAGCCCGTCGCATGAGCCGATCGGCGGCAGCGGCCTGATGGCCTGCGTGGCGCTGCCGCTCACCCGGTTCGGCAAGAGCGTCGGCGTCCTGATCTTCTTCACCGGCAATTCCTGGGCGCGCGACGAGGAGATCATCGCGCTGCTCGCGGGGATCGCCGAGAATGTCTCGGTCGCGCTCGACAATTTCGGCCGTGCCACCGAAAAGGCCAATGCCGACGCCGAGCGCGAGCGGCTGTCGCGGATGTTCGCGGCACTGAGCGCGACCAACGAGGCGATCATGCGCGCGAGGTCGCGGCTCGAGATGTTCGAGCTGGTCTGCGCGGCCGCGGCGCATGGCGGCGGGTTCAACTCCACCAGCATCCTGATCGCCAAGCCCGGCGACGATTTCCTGGAGATGATGGCGGTCGCGGGACCTACCGCGGCAAATGCGCGCCGTCTCAACGTCTCGCGCAGCGAGGCACGTCCCGAAGGGCGCGGCGTCTGCGGCCGGGCGTTCCGCACCCGGCGCGCCTGCATCAACAACGATTTTCTGGGCGACGTTGCCGGCAACCCGTTCCGCGACGTCATCGACCGCGAGGATGCGCGATCGGGCGCGGCTTTTCCGCTGATCGTCGACGACGAGCCGGTCGGCGTGATGCTGTTCATCTCCGCCAAGCGCAACACCTTCTCGGCTGAATTCGCCGAGCTCCTGCAGCGGCTCGCCGACAACGTCTCCTACGCGCTGGGCAGCTTCGACCGTGCCGACGAGAAGGCACGGACCGAGGAGCAGAAGGAGCGGCTGCGGCGGATGTTCGCGGCGCTGAGCGCGACCAACGAGGCGATCATGCGGGCGAAATCCCGCAGCGAACTGTTCGATCTGGTCTGCGATGCCGCGGCGGTCGGCGGCCAGTTCGTCTCGGCCACGATCAGGCTGGTGCGCCCCGGCGAGGTCTTCCTGGACAATGTGGCCGCCTCGGGCCCCGACCGGGTGCGGGCCCGCGAGGTTCAGCTGTCGGCGGACGCGACGCGGCCGGAGGGACAGACGCTGACCGGCGTTGCGATCCGCACGCGCAGGCCCTGCATCAGCAACGACTATCTCAGCGATTTCGGCTCCGAATCGCACGTTTATCCGGCCGTGCGCGACAGCGGCAGCAAATCAGGCGCAGCCCTGCCGCTGCTCAAGAACGGCGAGGCGATCGGCGCGCTGGTGTTTCTCTCAAGCGAATTCGGCACCTTCAGCCCGGAGATGATGGCGCTGTTGCAGCGGCTTGCCGAGAACGTCTCGTTTGCGCTGGCCAATTTCGATCGCGCCGACGAGAAGGCGCGGGACGACGAGCAGAAGGAGCGGCTGTCGCGGATGTTCGCGGCGCTGAGCGCGACCAATGAGGCGATCATGCGGGCGAAGTCCCGCGCCGAACTGTATCGGCTGGTCTGCGCGGCGGCGGCGACCGGCGGCAAGTTCACCTCGACCACGATCGCGCTGGCGCAGGCCGGAAGCGACTATCTGCGGATCGTCGCGATCGCGGGGCCGGCGGCGGAGGGCGCGCGCCAGGTGACGCTCTCGACCAGCGAGGCGCACCCCGAGGGCCGCGGCGCCTGCGGCCGGGCGTTCCGCTCGGGCAAGGCGTGCATCATCAACGACTATTTTGCCGATGCCGAGACCGCCGCCTTCCATGAGCGCGCCCGGCTCGATGGAACGCAGTCCAGCGCCTCGTTTCCGCTTGTTGTCAGCGGGCGGGTGGTCGGGGTCATGATCTTCGTCGCGCTCGACAAGGACACCTTCACGCCGGAGTTCGCCGAGCTGCTGCAGCGCCTGGCCGACAATCTGGCGTTCGCGCTCGAGAGCTTCGATCGCGCCGATGAGAAGCACAAGGCCGACGAGCGCATCGAATACCTTGCCTCGCACGACAGCCTGACCAATCTGCCCAACCGCGAGACGTTCAACGAGATGCTGCATCACGCGATCTCGGCGGCGGATCGCCATCACCGGCGGCTCGCGGTGCTGTTCATCGATCTCGACCGCTTCAAGGTGATCAACGACTCGCTCGGCCACGACGCCGGCGACATGCTGCTGGTGGCGATCGCCGAGCGGCTGCAAGGATCGTTGCGCGCGAGCGACGTGGTGGCGCGGCTCGGCGGCGACGAGTTCGTGGTCATCCTCGAGGAGACCGCCGAACGGGACGACGTCGAGCGCATCGCCGGCGATCTGCTGATCTCGCTCAGCCAGCCGCTGACGATCAGCGGACATGAGTGCCACACCACGGCCTCGATCGGCATCGCGATGTATCCGGCCGATGGCTCGGACGTGCAGACGCTGACCAAGAATGCCGACATGGCGATGTATCTCGCCAAGGAGGACGGCAAGAACGGCTTCCGCTTCTTCTCCAACGAGATCAGAGCGCAGTCGATCGAGCGCTTGACGATGGAGAGCGCATTGCGCCGCGCGCTGGAGCGCAACCAGTTCTCGCTCGACTATCAGCCCAAGGTCGATATGGCGAGTGGAGCGATCAGCGGCGTCGAGGCGCTGCTGCGCTGGACCCATCCGGAGCTCGGCAAGGTATCGCCGGGGCAGTTCATTCCGCTCGCCGAGGAGATCGGCCTGATCGTGCCGATCGGCCGCTGGGTGCTGAAGGAAGCCTGTGCGCAAAACATGGCGTGGCAGCGCCGCGGCCTCAGGGCCGTGACGATGGCGGTCAACCTTTCACCGCGGCAGTTCGGCGATCCGAATTTGCTCGACGACATCGACGCGGCGCTGGAGGAGAGCGGCATGTCGCCGGCGCTGCTCCAGCTCGAGGTCACCGAGAGCATGGTGATGCGCAACGTGACGCGCGCGGTGCGCGTGCTCGACGCGATTCAGAATCGCGGCATTCGGCTCGCGATCGACGATTTCGGCACCGGCTATTCGTCGATGTCGCTGATGAAGCAGTTCCCGATCGACACCATCAAGATCGATCGCTCCTTCGTGCGCGACCTGCCCAATGATTCCGAGGACGTCGCGATCGCGCAGGCGATCATCTCGATGGGCAAGGCGCTCGGCATGACCATCGTCGCCGAGGGCGTCGAGACCTCCGAGCAGCAGGAATTCCTGCGCGCCCATGCCTGCGACGAGATGCAGGGCTTCCTGTTCAGTCGGCCGCTGCCGCCGCGCGATCTCGCCGAATTGTTGAAGCCGTCGCAGGCGGAGGCGTCGCCGCCGTTGCAGCCGTCGCTGGATGGCGAGGCGACCAGCGAGGCCGGGCCGGATCTAGGGCGGAAACGCGCTGTCGTCTGACGGCTGCACGGGCAGGTCGCGAACGTCGGAATCGGTCGATGCGACCTTGCGCGAGAAATCATAGGGCCACGGCAGGATGTCCTGGCCGGCCAAAGTCTGGCGCAACAGAAGGGCAGCCTCCGCAAAGCTCGCGCCGTCAGGCAGGCGGAGCTGGCGGCTCCAGGTGGGCGGCAGCGGATCGGCGGCATCGCGCATCTCGAACGCCGGCCCCCACCACCAGGCAGGTGCGGGCGGCCGTTCCGGTTCAGGAATAGCGCGCCAGCGCGCGAACTCGTCGACGATGCGGGCAAATTGTAGCTTGGCGGCGGGATGCATCGAAGGCCCCTCCTCGGGCCGGGATGATAGCATCGCTCCCACCTCGCGCAACGCGGCTATTGGCGGCCGTGCTGCCAATGCGCCGTCACGTCGGAGCCCGATTTGTTGAGGTGGACGTGCTGGTCGACATGGTCGACCCAGGACAGCGGAATGAAGTGGTGGTGCTGACCGTCAGGCGAGCTTTGCTTGGTCAGCTTGATCTTGTCGGTGCCTTCCATGTGGTCGACCTTGCCGACCGTTTTCTTGTCCGACGAGATCACATCCATATGTTCCCGAATGTCGGCAGCGTTTGCCATGCGTCATCTCCTCGTCATGATGATGAGGGGATGAAACGCCGCGTGGATGCAAAGGTTGCTAGCCGGTTCCGGCTACTTCTGCTCGACCTCGGTCGCGGTGGCCGGGCCTTCGCCCATGATCAGCAGCACGGCGTCCTCGTCCTTGGCGCCGTCCCAGTGCACTTGCTTGCCGAAATGGGTGACGAAGCTGCCGGCCGGCATCGCCACGGTGCCGTGATCGGGATCGAATTTCGGTCCCGAGCCGACCCACCAGGTGCCCTTGAGCACGACGATGTAGCGGTCGTTGGGATGGAAGTGCGGACGGCTGAAGTGATTGCCCTTGGTCCATTTGGTGTAGACCATGTAGAAGCCGGGCTTCGAGGGATCGCCGACCACGACGGCATTCTGCGCGCCGCGCGCATCGACCGGGCTCCAGGGGATCTGATCCGGCAGCTTGTAGGTGACGGCGGCCGGATTGAGCTCGGCCGCGGAGCTGACGCTCAGCATGCCGGCAAAAGCCAACGGCATCATCAGGTATCGCCAGGATCGGTTCGACGCCGTCATCGGTATGCTCCCAGATCGGATTTCTCGGGCGACCGCCGCGCCCGTACGCCGCGCGAGGCTAATCGTCCTCGCGTCCGCCCGGCAAGACGCGGCCATGCATGTCTGATCTCAGGATTGCGACAGCGATTCGTGACACAACGCAGTTGCAATATGAAAAAGCATTTACGCCGCTGCAGACGATGATAGGTTGCGCGCCAACCAAAAGACGGGAGGATAACCTTGAAGAAGCATCTGTCGATACTGGCGGTGGGACTTGTGATCGGTGCGGCCGCGCTGCAATTTCCCACCACCGCCTCGGGGGACGACGGCTGGATCACGCTGCTCGACAGCTCCAAGAAGGGTGACTGGGACGAGGTCGGCAAAGCCAACTGGGCGATGAAGGACGGCGCGTTGGTCGCCGACAAGCTCGACGGCAAGGATCTCTCCTATCTCGTCAGCAAGACCCAATACAAGGATTTCCAGATCCGGGCCGAGTTCTGGACCGACGAGGATGCCAACAGCGGCATCTTCATCCGCTGCGAAGGCAACAAGGTGATCGACTCAAAGGTCTGCTACGAGGTCAACATCTTCGACAAGCGGCCGGACCCGACCTACGGCACCGGCGCGATTGTCGACGTCGGCAAGGTCGATCCGATGCCGAAGGCGGCCGGCAAGTGGAACGTCTACGAGATCACGGCGCAGGGGCCGCATTTCGTCGTGACGCTGAACGGCCAGAAGACTGTCGACGCCCAGGACTCCAAGCACGCCAACGGCTACATCGCGCTCCAGTATGGTTCGGGCGTGGTCAAGTTCCGCAAGGTGCAGATCAAGCCGCTCTGACGGCATCGGTTGAGCGGGGCCTCGGTCGCAACGCGACGAGGCCCCTCCTTATTGAGGAGCACTGCCGGTCGTAGAGACCTTCCGATCGTCGCCTTGCGTGCGCAGATGATGGCCGATCACGAGCCCGGTCAGGCACAGCAACAGCCCAAGCGCCGGCGGCGCAAACAGCGCCTCTTCCTGGAAGATGCCGTTCACCAGCACGACCATCGTGCCGAAGGCGGCGAGCCCTTGCATGAGAATTCCCGACGAGGCGTAGAGGCGCCAGGCCTTGAGCGCCATCGCCAGGAAGTAGCCGAGCGGCACCAGTGAGCCGATCCCCATCTGGTACAGCAACACGCCGACGGCGCTCTCCACCGCGCCGTCCATCGTGCCGGCCGCCTGCGCGGCGTTCCAGTCGATCGAGAAGTAACCTTCGGAGAGGTTACCGCCGACGCCAAGTCCGCGGCCGATGGGATTCTGCCGAAAGCCGTCCCATCCGCCCATGAAGCCGATCACGTGGAAGTCGCCGATCTGGAGTCCGATATAGATCGCCGCGATGGCGTACAGCACGAGGCCGATCAGCGCCACGGCAAGGGTGATGGTGGCGCCGAACAGCCCGGTTGCCGTCCAGGCCAAGGCGACGAAGACGACCAGGATGAGCGCGCCTTTCACGCTGCAGCAAATCAGCAGCGGGATCGCAGCCAGCGCCAGCCAGCGATATCCGACCGCGAACAGGAACAGGATGGAGAAGGCGATGCCGTAACCGAAGCTGATCGGGCTCATATTCGGTCCGAAGATGCGCAGCAACGACGAGAGGCCGAGGTCCTCGAACAACGGGCTGTTGAGAAAGCTGAAACGGAAGCGATCGATCAGATCCACCGGCACCCTGCCGGTTGCGCGCATCTCGGCTTCCCAGGACCCGGAACGGGTCGCCTTCAGCTCGTCGAAATGCCAGAACGTGTAGCCGTTGGTGATGGAGAGCCAGAAATCGCGGAACAGCAGTTCGACATATCCGCAGACGATCAGCAGCGCGGCAACCGTCACCAGGAAGGGCGTGATGCGGATCTCGAAGGTTGCGGCCGTCAGCAGCGACAGCTGAAACAGAAACAGCGGCAGCGCGATGTTGCGCAGATAGACGAGGGCCGCGTGCGAATCCTGCGTGGCGCCGAGCAGGAAATACGCGGTCACGGTTGCGAGGGTGATCAACCCCCATTTCATGATCCGGTCGATCTCGGCGGAATGTTTCCGCTGGTGCAGCGCATAGAGCGCCAGCGTGACCAGCCACATCACCGCGCAGACCAGGAAATTGTAGCCCTTGACGAAATCCATCTCCTGCTCGGTCGTCATATAGGACGACAGAATCGAGACGAAGAGATTCTGGAAGAAGATGATGAAGATGGCGATCGACGGCGCGTAGGCCGGCACCGCGAGCACGATGGCGCAGCCGATCAGGCTTTCGACGACGATCGCGAGCCCGGCGTTGGCCGCCTGCATGATCGGTGCGAATGCGATCGATGCCACGGCGATGCCGAGTGCAGGAATCAGATCGCCGGCCAACAGCGGCCGCGGGGCTATCTCTGCTCGCACAGGCTCTGACCTAACGTGACCGGACGTGTCACACCGCATCGTCGATCTAGCCGCGCATTGTGTAAGAACCGGTTAACCAGATGGGTCAGCGGGTGCCGAGCAGGGCCCTCAGCGCATCGCGGTCGGCCTTGCCGGTGGCGGCGTCGGCGAGGCCGAAGCCCTGCGACAGCTCCCAATGGGTCCAGCCCCAGCATTGTTGCCGGGCGTAAGCCGTCACGCCGGCGAGCCAACGCAGCCGGCTGTCGCGCGGCGCTCCGGCCTTGAGCACCCCGAATTCATTGATGATGATCGGCCGCGAATATTGCCGTTGCCAGGCGGCGGCAGGCTCGAGCCATTGGTCGATGCCGCGGTCGGGAATGGCGCGGTCCACCATCGCGAGTGCCTTGCGCTTGTCCAGCGCGGTGAGCTGCTCCCGCAGCTGTCGAACCCTGGGATCGTCGGCGCGGACCGGATAAGGCAATCCGGTGACGTCGTGCAGCGGCTCACTCGGATCCCAATGGGCCTGATGGGTGAACACCATCGGATCGTAGAAGTGGATGGCATAGACGACATTCGGATCGTCGAGCGGAGTGAAATCCGGCAGCGAATCCGCGCGCTGCCAGTTGACCGGCCCGGTGACCAGCGTGGTCTGCGGCAGCAGGCCGCGAATGAAGCCGGCCAGCTCCCGGACTTCGCCCTGCCATTGCGCGGCCTCGACATCCGGCTCGTTCAACAGTTCCGCAAACACACGGTCGGACGGATAGCGCTGCATGACCCGTGCGAGCTCGGTCCAGGCGCGCTTCATTTCGATCATCGCACTGGTGGGATCGTCCTTGTGCAGCGCGTTGAAGTGCTCGCCGGAATGCAGGTCGATCGACACCGCATAGCCGAGCGGGAGCAGGGTCTTGAGCGCGGCATCGACGGTGCGCAGGCGGCTGTCGATCTCCGCTTTCGCGGCGAAGCGCGGCATGACGAAGTCGGCGGGCACCGGCAGCCGGACGTGGGTCATGCCGGCCTTGCGCAGCTCGAGCAGCAGGGCGCGGGGCGGCGCCGACCGCGGATCGGCGATCCAGCCGTCGGCATTGACGCCGCGTGACAGCGCCTTGAGCCGGTCGGCCGGGACGCCGTCGATCAAGGCGGGACAGGCCCGCGCGGCGACCGACAGCAGAATGGACGCGCTGACCGCGAGGGCAAGGATCGATGGCCGCGTCATGACCGATCAGCGTGCGATGGTTGTCGCGGGATCGTGACGGGTTGCGGGGCGCTCACGAATTTACTGCCTGTTGTGTTCGAGCCGGCCGGGGTTGCGGGGCGTCGTCCGAAAGATAGCTCGGCCAAGCAACGATGCGGTAAAGACGTAACACGAAAATTTAACTTATGCAGGCGCTCGGCAAGGCGACGCCGTCGCGCGAAGAGGATTGAGCCGCCGGTGCTGCGCGCCGGAGCTAGATCCCTCGGACCACGCCCGGCTGGCCCGGTGCGCATTCCAGCGCAGCACGGTCCCAGTTCGCGTTGATGGCCGCGGCCTCATAGCTCGATTGCAGGAATTCGAGCAGCGCCTTGTCCGGGTCTGCAGCCATTCGCACGGCATCGTAGGGCAGGATGAATTCGCCGAGTGTCTCGCTGAAGAACGCAGCGTCGGGCCGTACCGGCGTGCTGCGATAGCCCGCGGGCTCCGGATAGGCGTAGGAATAGAATGCGGGATAATCGATCACACCGCCGCCTGGCCAGAAGCCGGCGCTGCTGACCTCGTGCGAATAGGCTTCGTGCGCCACCTCGTCGGGCAAATGGGGCACGCCGCCGGGATGTCGCGGCGCGGTTCTGCCGGAAAACCGCGTCACCGCGAGATCGAAGCTGCCCCAGAAGAAATGCACCGGGCTCGCCTTGCCGAGAAAGCCGGTCCGGAATTGCTTGAACACGCGATCGCAGTTCACAAGGATCTGGTGAAACCGGCGCACGGCATCCGCATCGTACGATGCATGCTGCGTATCCTGCGAGAAGCGGATCGGGTCGGCGACTTCGTTCGGTATCTCGTCAATGGCGACGTCGATGCCGAGGTCCTTCAGATTGGTCGTGACCGCCGCGTAGAAGCTCGCGACCGATTGACCGGCCAGCGCGAATTGCCGTTCGGTGCCGTCGCTGGTTGAGATGCGGAGCACGTGATCGATGAAATCGAAGTCGATCTGGAAGGTGCGATCGCCGTCGGGGATCGGCGAGGTCGTCAGCCCGCGCGCCGTGACATAGAGCGTGACGTGCCAGGAGTGATTGAGCCAGGGCGACTTCGTCAGCCGGATCTTGCCGGCGATCTGGGTGAAGAGCTGGAGCGTGGCACAGCTGTCGCGCCACGCCGCGGTCGGCAGTTCCGGCCAGCGGGTCTTCTGTGTGTTGGTCATGGCAAACCTCTGGGCTGCGCCGACAAGCTGCCTTGCGGCATAGCACGAAAGTGGTCCCGATGACTTCGGGAACCGACACTGCCGAAACAGTGGATCGGGCGGCAATCGTCCGGGAGAGTGCCGCCCTGTTGCGCGAGAATCCGGCCGAGGTTTGAAACTCAACCGGCTTCACCGTGCGGCTTAGCCGCGAAGTTTCCTCGCGGTCTCCGCGATCGCGCGGCCCTGATAGCGGGCGCCGGCGAGTTCGTTCTCGCTGGGCTGGCGGCTGCCGTCGCCACCGGTGATCGTGGTGGCGCCGTAGGGCGCGCCGCCGGTGACCTCGTCGAGCCTCATCTGTCCGGCAAAACCATAGTTCAGCCCGACCACCGTCATGCCGAAATGCAGGAGGTTGGTGATGATCGAGAACAGCGTGGTCTCCTGGCCGCCATGCTGGGTCGCGCTCGAGGTGAAGGCGCCGCCGACCTTGCCGTTCAGCGCGCCCTTGGCCCAGAGGCCGCCGGCCTGGTCGAGGAAGTTGGCCATCTGCGAGGCCATGCGGCCGAACCGGGTGCCGGTGCCGACGATGATCGCATCGTAGTTGGCGAGATCGTCAATCTTGGCGATCGGCGCGGCCTGGTCGAGCTTGTAGTGCGAGGCCTTGGCGACTTCGGCCGGCACCAGCTCGGGCACGCGCTTGATGTCGACGGTGACGCCGGCTTCGCGCGCACCTTCCGCGACGGCATTCGCCATGGCTTCGATGTGACCGTAGGCGGAGTAATAGAGAACGAGAACCTTGGCCATGATGGCCTCCTTTGGGTGGGGGAGAGGAATTGGGTTTGGGGGCTGTCATTGCCGGGCTTGACCCGGCAATCCATCGTTCTCAGAGACTCTTCGGAAGGGGATGGATGCCCGGGTTGCGTAAAGACGCGCTTCGCGCTTTTGCCCGGGCATGACGAAGTGTGGATGTGGTACTTACGCCGCGTCGACGAGGACGAGCTCGGCATCCTCGAGCGCGGTGATCTTCAGTTTGGCCTCATCGCGGATCGCGGCGCCGTCGCGGGCATTGACGCGCACGCCGTTGACCTCGATGCTGCCGGCCGCCGGCACCAGATAGAGGTGACGGGCCTTATCGGCGGCGTATTCCGCGCTCTCGCCGGCCTTCAGCGTGGTGGCGAGCACCCGCGCATCGGCACGGATCGGCAGCGCGTCGTCGTCGCCGTCGATACCCGAGGCGATGGTGACGAGCTTGCCGGAGCGGTCCGCCTTCGGGAACGGCTTTGAGCCCCAGGTCGGGTGGCCGCCCTTCGTCGTCGGCTCGATCCAGATCTGGAAGATCTTGGTCTTCGCCGGCTCCAGATTGTACTCGGAGTGACGGATGCCGCTGCCGGCGCTCATCACCTGGACGTCGCCGGCTTCGGTGCGTCCCTTGTTGCCGAGCGAGTCCTGGTGCGTGATCGCACCTTCGCGAACATAGGTGATGATCTCCATGTTGGCGTGCGGATGCGCCGGGAAGCCGGAGTTGGGCGCGATCTCGTCGTCGTTCCAGACGCGCAGCGCGCCGTGGCTGACATTGTCGGGATCGTAGTAGCTCGCGAACGAGAAGTGGTGCTTGGCCTTCAGCCAGCCGTGGTCGGCGCCGCCAAGCTCTGCGAATGGTCTGAGTTCGATCATGGTCATTCCCCTTGTTGTCGATGTTTGAGGAGCGGGCCGGGCGCACTGCGCCCGGCGTCTCCAGAAAATTTTCCGATCAGGCGCCGAAGCCGCCGTCGACGTTGAGCACGGTGCCGGTCACGAACGAGGCTTCCGGGCTTGCCAGGAACACGACGCCGGCTGCGACTTCCTCGGGGCGGCCGAAGCGCTGCAGCGCATGCTGCAGGCGTTGCGTCTCGGCAAACTCGCCGCCGTCCTTCGGGTTCATGTCGGTGTCGATCGAGCCGGGCTGCACCACGTTCACCGTGATGCCGCGCGGTCCGAGGTCGCGCGCCGCGCCCTTGGTGTAGCCGACGACGGCCGCCTTGGTGGCGACGTAGTCGGCAAGGCCCGGGAACGAGGCGCGATCCGCCAGCATGGAGCCGACGGTGACGATGCGGCCGCCTTCGCCCATCAGCTTGGAGGCGGCGCGGATCGCGGTGATCACGCCGTCGATGTTGATCGCCTCCTGGCGGGCGAGCGTCGCGGTATCGGCCTTGGGATCGTCGACCGCGCCGCCCGATGCGACACCGGCGTTATTGACCAGGATGTCGAGCCGGCCAAAATCCTTGGCGACGGTCTTCACCAGCTGATCGACATCGGATGACGAGGCCTGGTCGGCCTTGTAGGCGCGGGCTTTGACGCCCTTGCCCTTCAACTCGGCGACGACGGCCTCGGCCTTCTCGGGAGAAGCGACGTAGCTGATCGCGACGCTCGCGCCTTCCGCCGCGAGTGCACGGGCGCTGGCCGCGCCGATGCCGCGCGAACCGCCGGTAACGAGGGCGACCTTGCCTGAGAGCTTCTTGGTCATTGGATTTCTCCATCGGTTGAATTTGATGGCACTTGGATATGCCTTTGACTGTGGTATAGAAATAGAAACTATCGAAACTCATTGTTTCCAGTATTGAGCAATCAGGACAGCCGCCCATGTCGAAACTGCCGGACTTCGAGGCGCTCGCGATCTTCGCAAAAGTCGTGGAATTACGGTCCTTTGCGGCGGCCGCGACCGAGCTCTCGCTGTCCAAGGCGACGGTGTCCAAGGCGGTCAGCCGGTTGGAGGAGCGGCTCGGCGCCCGGCTGTTCAACCGCACCTCGCGGCGGCTGGCGCTGACCGATGCCGGCCAGAAATTGTCGGAGCGCGCCGCGCGGCTGCTCGCCGACGGCGAGGCCGCCGAGAACGAGGCGCTGGCGCAATCGACCACGCCGCGCGGCCTGGTGCGGCTCGCGGTGCCGATGAGTTTCGGCATCAAGACGGTGGCGCCGCTGCTGCCGGAATTCATGGAGGCCTATCCGGAGGTTTCGATCGACCTGCATTTGAGCGACGCGACGGTCGATCTGATCGGCGAGGGCTTTGATGCCGGCCTGCGCATCGCGCGGCTGCCGGATTCCTCGCTGATCGCGCGGCGGCTGTGCGGCATGCCGCGCTACACGGTGGCGGCGCCGTCCTATCTGAAGCGCCACGGCCGGCCGACCCATCCGATGCATCTCGCCGAGCACAAATGCTTCGGCTACGCCTATCTCTCGACCCAGGGCGTCTGGCACTACACCAACGCGTCGGGCGAGCAGGCGAGCGTGCGTCCCGCCGGCCAGCTCCGCGTCAACAATGGCGAGGCGGTGATGCCCGCGCTGCTCGCCGGCCTCGGCATCGCCGATCTGCCCGACTTCATCGTCGGCGACGCGATCGCGCGCGGCGAGGTCGAGGTGATCCTGAAAGGCTGGAAGCAGCCCGAGGGCGCCGTGCATCTCGTCACACCGCCCGGCGGCCCGCGTCCTGCGCGGGTCGAGGTGCTGGCGGATTTCCTGGCCAAGCATTTCGCCAAAGGGCGCGCCCAGCGGAAATAGAGCACCGCGCTCAGCGGAAACAGACGCCCGCACGCGCACCGGCCAACCGCCGTGCGGCCCGTCACATTCGTGTCATCCCTTTTAAATTGTATAACTTATGTGAACTAACCCATGATCGTGGGCTGCCGCGATCGTCTATTTCTGCGTCCTGAACCGGTGTTGCCGCAAAGCGCATTTTCGGAGGAACCAGATGATTGATCTGACCAAGCATGATTTCACGTCATTGTCGGTCAAGGACCTGCTCGATGCCCGCGAGGCCTATCACGTGCATCTGGCCCATCTGCAATCGGTCTACGCCACGGCGATCGGGCGCTATCTGATCCGGGACAACGATCGCAACGCGACGGAAAGGAAGGCGCACTCCAAACCGCAGGCGCTCGGTCCGCGCACGCTGTTCAATTCGTCGGTCAAGGACTGGTCGTGGCCCTGCATCCTCGTCTTCGTCCGCGACTGGATGAAGCGCTCCGAGCTGAAGAACCATCCGGAGAAGCAGGACCAGCTGGTACCTCCGTTCCTGTATCTGCCCGACGGTCGCGTCGTGCCCACCTGCGTCGTCAAGGTCGATCCGAACGAGGGCAGTCCCGGCAGCGTCGATCCGCCGGTGTTCAAGAGCGATCTGGTCGGCGGCGGCTTTCCGGTGCAGACCATGATCCAGGGCAAGATCCACCGTGGCTCGATCGGCTGTCTCGTCACCAATGGCGAGACGGTGTTTGCGCTGTCCAACCGTCACGTGGTCGGCGCCGCCGGCCGCGAGATCTTCGCCGGCTTCAAGAACACCGACCGCCGCCTCGGCGTCAGCGATGCGCTGCAACTCGGCAAGCGCGCCTTCAGCGAGGTCTATCCCGGCTGGCCCGGCTCGCGCGTGGTGGCCAATCTCGATGCCGGCTTGATCCGCGTCGACGACGTCAAGGGCTGGACCGCGCAGGTCTACGGCGTCGGCCAGGTCGGCGACGTCGTCGACCTCAATGTCGGCACCTTCCGTCTCGACATCATCAACCAGCCGCTGATCGCGTTCGGTGCGACCAGCGGATTGATGAAGGGCAAGATCCTCGGCCTGTTCTATCGCTACAAGACCGTCGGCGGCATGGAATATGTCAGCGATTTCGTGATCGGCCCGCGCGACGGCGACACGCCGCTCAACAATTATCCGGGCGACTCCGGCACGATGTGGTTCGTCGACGATCCGGACGCCAGGAAGAACGCCAGCGGCGCGCGGATCCTCAGTCCCTTGGCGCTCGAATGGGGCGGCCAGGAACTGTTCGGATCGAGCGGCAAGGTCCCGATGCAGGTTGCGCTCGGTATCTGCATGGCGACGCTGTGCCGCGAGCTCGAT
Organism: Bradyrhizobium sp. Mp19; assembly: GCF_029952935.1. Taxonomy (NCBI): domain Bacteria; kingdom Pseudomonadati; phylum Pseudomonadota; class Alphaproteobacteria; order Hyphomicrobiales; family Nitrobacteraceae; genus Bradyrhizobium; species Bradyrhizobium sp. Mp19. The sequence goes on from NZ_JASAUT010000014.1 coordinate 42,761, forward strand.
GTCGAGTTGATCGGCGACTGGAACGCCGGTCACACCGAGTATTGGGGCGAATGGGGCCACGTCAAGATCGGTGCCTACGCGACCGGTCTGATCGATGCGAAGCTGCCCAAGCTCGCCACCATGATGGACGCCAATTCCGACAATATCGGCCTCGACGACAAGCTGCTTGCCGACCTCAAGCCGCATCAGCGAGGCACGTTCTCGCCGCTGGCCGATGTCGCCGACCTGGTCTGGCGCTTCACCCGGCACACCGACGAAAGCAACCATTTCGCCGACATGGACAAGCCGGGCAGGGACGGCAAGACGCTGCTCGATCTTTGCGCGGAGTCGACGCGCAACGTCGATCCGAAGGTCTGGAACGACTATTACGAGGGGATCGGCGAGGACCGGCGCGGTGCGCTGCCGTTCCGGGTCTGGCAGATTTTCGACGAGATGGTGGAGTACGCCGCCGCCAACAAGAAGCTGGAGTTCGTCTGCGCCGCGGGCATCGTCGCGCATTACATCGGCGATGCCTGCCAGCCGCTGCACATCTCGCAATTCCACCATGGCCTCGATCCGAACGACAAGGCGCATGCCAAGGTGCACAGCGTGTACGAGACCACGATGATCGGCCGCCACGGCAAGGATCTCATCAAGATGATCCCTGACGCCCGGACCAGCGACGTTGCCGAGATTGTCCCTGGCGGCACGCCGACCGGCCGCGACGTCGCGGTTGCCGTGGTCGCGCTGATGCAGCGGACCGTGAAGCGGCTGCCGCCGATGACCATCGTCAACCTGTTCAATTCGCATATGGGCAGCGGCCAGGTCGAGGCGCTGTGGTCGAAGCTGAAGGATGCCACCGCGGCCTGCATGCAGGACGGTGCCAAGACCCTGGCCCGGGTCTGGGAAGCGGCCTGGCGCGCCGGCGCGGGCGAGGATCGCGGGCAGGGCGGCAAGTTCGATCAGGACAGTTTGAGCAAGCTCTACAACGACCCGAGCTTCCTGCCGGCGTTCCCGCTCCAGCAGCTCACACTGGATGCCGACGACCACCTCGTTCCGATCGGAGGAAGCAGCACGCGGCGCCGCAGTGCGACAACCGCGCGACGCGCGCGTCCGCAAGCAGCGAAGAAGGCCGCCAGGAAAGCTGCGAGGGAAACGGCCCGGAAGGCACCGAAGAAGGCGCCGGCGCGCAAGCGGCCGGCCGCGGCAGCTCCGGTCCGACGCGCGGCCGCCAGCAAAAAGACCGCGACCAAGCGCGGCGCGGCCAGCAAACGGTCGGTCGGAAAGTCCCGCAAGGCGGCGCGCAAGCGTTAGCTAGTGCATGATGGAGTCAGGCTGAACCAGCCTCGCGGCAGACTGCTGAACCTCTCCCGCTTGCGGGGGAGGTCGTATCGCATCAGAGATGCGATACGGGTGGGGGCTCTCTCCACGATACGACTCGTGGAGAGAGCCCCCACCCCAACCCTCCCCGCAAGCGGGAGAGGGGGCGCACCGCCTTTGCGACTGCCACTTGGCCTAATTCCGTCAACCGCTAGGACCTGACCCAGCTGGCCTCGATCTTCTTCGTTAGTCAGTCCGCACCGGATGCGGCAGCGGGACGCTTGAGATGCGCGTCCCGCTCCTGCACCATGCGACCAAGCCGCGGCCATGACCGTGGCATTGCGATCGGCTGCGATCGCCAAGAAGGATGACTGGGGAGAAACTCTCGATGAACCGCCGCGAACTCCTGCGCGCCGCTGCCGCATTGCCGCTTGCGCAGACTGCGCTCGCCAACTCCGCGTTTGCGCAAGGCGCCTATCCCAACCGCAACATCACGATGATCGTGCCGTTTCCGGCCGGCGGCCAGGCCGACCTTGCGGCACGGCCGGTGGCGCTCGCGCTGGAGCGCATCCTCGGCAAGCCCGTGATCGTCGACAATCGCGCCGGCGGAGCAGGCGGATCGATCGGCAATGCACAGGCCGCGCGCGCCGAGCCCGACGGCTATACGCTGCTGATGACGCTGTCCTCGCTCGCGGTGCTGCCGGAGGCCGACCGGCTGTTCGATCGTCCGGTTGCCTATGAGGTGTCGCAGTTCGCGCCGGTCGCGCGCGTGCTCGCCGATCCGACGCTGCTGGCGGTGCCGGCCTCGGCGCCGTGGACATCGCTGCAGGAATTCGTCGACGACGCGAAGAAACGCCCGGGACAGATCCCCTACGGCTCGTCCGGTCCGTACGGCACGCTGCATGTCGCGATGGAGATGTTCGCGGCGAGCGCAGGGATAAAGCTGCTGCACGTGCCGTTCCGCGGCGCAGGCCCGGCGCTCACCGCGCTGCTTTCCGGCACCGTGCAGGCATTGGCGTCGGCGCCGGGCACGCTCAAGCAGCAGGTCGAGGACGGCAAGATGCGCGTGCTCGCCAATTGGGGCGCCGAGCGGATCGCGAGCTTCCCCGATCTGCCGACGTTCAAGGAACTCGGCTACAAGGACGTCGAGTTCTACATCTGGGCGGGACTGTTCGCGCAGTCAGCGCTGCCGATGCCGATCATGGACCGGCTGCGCGCGGCGATGGCCGATGCCGTGAAGGCGCCGGAGGTGATCAAGACCTTCGAAACCGCAGGCAGTCCGGTCGCCTATATGGACGCGCCGGCGTTCTCAAAATTTGTTGCAGACGACAGCGCGCGGTTGATCGCGGCGGTGAAAAAGATCGGCAAGGTCGAATAGGTCCCTCCCTCCGGGACAAACTCTCTTCACTTTTAGTTGTCCGCGTGAACGATCCTTGGCCGCATTCATTGGGCAGCTTTGGAGCAAATCGCGGCGCGGGAACTTGCGCGCGCGGGCCAACATCTGGAACTACGGGAGCCCGACATGCGATCGCAGCGGATCGTCCTGAGCCTTGCCATAGCGATCGGCGGAGCTGCCACGGCAACGGCCGCGGTCGCCGAGGAGTATCGGGGAACCTGGGAACAGCAGATGGCGTGCACACCGGACGTGTGGCGGCTCTGCAGCGACCAGGTGCCCGACGTGCAGCGCATCGTGGCTTGCCTGCGGCAGAACACGCCGCAACTTTCCAACAGTTGTCGTGCCGTGTTCGAATCGAACGCGCAACAGCCGCAGACACAAGGGCGGGCCCAACAGCCGCAAATGCAGGGTCGTGCGCCGCAGATGCAGCAGCGGCCGCGTGCACCACAGCCGGTGCAGCCGGCGCCATCGCGGCCACCGTTCGACGATGAGGACTAATTCTCGGGTCTGACTTCGCAGACGTCGACCCATTCGGCTGCGGTCAGCTCCGCCATCCTGTCGGGCGTGATGCGGACCGCGCTGTGGGTCGAGCCCGCCGCCGGCACCACGACATCGAATGCCTTCAGCGATACGTCGCAATAGACCGGCAGTGGCGTCTTCAGCCCGAACGGGCAGACGCCGCCGACCTCGTGACCGGTGATGTCGGCGACCTCGTCGAGGCCGAGCATCTTCGGCTTGCCGCCGAACGCCGCCTTGACCTTCTTGTTGTCCATCCGCGACGTCCCGGCGGCAACGATCAGCACCACGCGGTCGCCGACCCGCAGGCTCAACGTCTTGGCGATCCGCGCCGGCTCGACGCCGTAGGCCTCCGCCGCCAGCACGACGGTCGCGGAGCTCGTGGTGGATTCGATCACGGAGATTTCGGGCGCCTTCTCGGCGAAGAAGGCGCGGACGGAGTCGAGACTCATAATGTTCAGGACCTTGCAGACACCAGAGCGGGAAGTTCGGAGAGACCGTGGATCCGGTGATCGGGCACGACGCCGAGCTCGTCCATCTGGGTACGCAGTGCCTTGAACATCGTCAATGGGGCGACCGTCTCGCTTTCGACGCAGGCCAGCGCCATCGCTTCCGGCGTCACCCGCTCGATCCATGCGACGTTGAGGCCGAACGACTTGGCACCGCAGGCGTCCCACGGATTGGAGGAGATGAACAGCACCTCCGCCGGCGGTACTTTCAGCACCTCCTCGATCAGCGTGTAGGCTTCGGGCGCCGGCTTGAACACCTTGTGGGCATCGACGCTGATGGTCGCATTGAGCACGCAGTCGAGTCCTGAGTTGCGCACCAGCGCATTCAGCATGTCAGGGCTGCCGTTGGAGAGGATCGCGAGCTTCTTGTCCTTCATCGCCTCGAGCGCGGCGACCGCATCCGGATACAGCGCCAGATGCTGATACTTGTCGATGATGCGGGCGAAGGTCGCCGCGTCATATTGCAGGCCGAGGCAGCGCAGCGTGTAGGCGAGGGAGTCGCGAGTTACGCCGGCGAAATCCTGGTAGCGCCGCATCAGCGAACGCAGCCAGCTATATTCGAGCTGCTTGATGCGCCAGATCTGCGTGATGATGTCGCCGTAGCCGGGGAACGCATCCTCGGTGACGTCGGCCACCGACTGGACGTCGTAGAGTGTGCCGTAGGCGTCGAAGACGATTGCCTTGATGGTCATTGTGATCTCTCTTGCCCGCCGATTGTCGCATACAGGAATTTCCTGAGTGCGTCGATGGATTGATCCCTGGCTACCTCGTTGAATTCGAGGTGATGACCGAGCATCTGCACCGGCGTGCTGTAATGCTGCACGTCGAAACCGTGATAGGCGCCGGGATAGACGATCAGCTCGATCGGATGTCCCGCACGATTTTGCCGGGAGATGCCGTAGTCGTCGCGGCCTTCGGCCAGGGTCCGGCACTCCTTGGCCGGCGTCCAGTCGTCGAGCTCGCCGACCATGATCAGCGTCGGCACCGTCATGTCGCCCTTGATGCTGAGGCAGGGCGGGTAGAACGCGACGGCCGCGCGGAATTTCTCTGCCGCGTTATGTTCGATCGCGCCGCGCTCGACCGAGAGCAGGGCGAGCCAGGCGCCTTGCGAGAACCCGACTACCGCGACGCGATCGGGATCGACCGCCGATTGCCGCGCGAGATAGCTCAGCGCACGATAGGCGTCATGGACGGTTGCGGCCGGCGCGCCGCTCGTGCAGGCGCTGGTGATGCCGCGCGGCCCGAACCGGTCGACCGTGAGCGTGACATAGCCCCAGGCCGCCAGCCGCTTGCCCCAGCGCTCGTCGAGTTGCTTGAAGAAGCCGCTGCAGCCGTGCAGCAGCACCACGGCGGGCGAGGGGCCCGGTCCATCGGGTGTTCGCAGATAGCCTTGCAGTGGCTGCGCACTTGCAAGCGGGCTCTCGAATTCGACGAACGCGGCCGGCTGCCCGGCGCGTGCCGCGCAGCAGAGTTCTGCGCTTCCGATCAGGAGTGCGGAGAGGGTGGCAAGTCCGGTGAAGTTCGTCATGAACCACCTCCGAAGCTTGCCGCCGACAATACTCCCTTAGATCATGATGCGCTTCCACGGAATCGCATCATGATCTCATCTCCTTGTTTGGGCATGATCTTTTCGGAAAACCGCTTCGCACTTTTCCGGATCATGCTCTAGATCCCCAAAATCTTCCGCGCGTTGGCCTTCATGACCTTCGGCCGGATCTCCTCGCGGATGTCGAGCTTGGCGAAATCGGCGAGCCAGCGGTCCGGCGTGATCACCGGCCAGTCCGAGCCGAACAGCATCTTGTCCTGCAGGATCGAGTTGATGTAGCGCACCAGGATCGGCGGGAAGTATTTCGGCGACCAGCCGGAGAGGTCGATATAGACGTTCGGCTTGTGGGTCGCGACCGACAGCGCCTCTTCCTGCCAGGGGAAGGAGGGATGCGCGAGGATGATCTTGAGGTCGGGGAAATCGGCCGCGACGTCGTCCATGTACATCGGGTTGGAATATTTCAGCCGCATCCCCATGCCGCCCGGCATGCCGGAGCCGACGCCGGTCTGGCCGGTGTGGAATAGCGCGATTGCGCCGCCGTCATTGATGGCTTCATAGAGCGGGTAGGCCATGCGGTCGTTGGCGTAGAAGCCCTGCATGGTCGGGTGGAATTTGAAGCCGCGGACGCCGTATTCCTCGATCAGCTTGCGTGCCTCGCGGACGCCGAGCTTGCCCTTGTGCGGATCGATCGAGACGAACGGGATCAGCACGTCGAGATGGTCGGAGGCGACCTCGAGCATTTCGTAATTGTTGTAGCGGCGGAAGCCGGTCTCGCGCTCGGCGTCGACCGGGAAGATCACCGCGGCGATGTTCTTGGCGCGGTAGTAGGCCGCGGTCTCCGGCACGGTCGGCGGATGCTTGTGCGGCGACTTGAAGTAGTCGGCCATCTGCGCCTGGAAGTCGTCATAGCCGTCGTCGCCATGCATGCCGCACGGCTCCTCGGCATGGGTGTGGATGTCGATCGCGGTGACCTTTTCGATGTCGGGCAGTTTGAGCTTGGGCATTCGGTTTCCCCGGCGGCGTGTTCATTGGTGATGGAAAATAATTATATGATATAACGATTTTCGCAAGCACCGAGGAGTTGAAGGATTCTGGCCGCGCGCAGAGCTCAATCCGGCGCAAAGTCCCGTTCGGTCACGGTCGGGGACGGGCGCGAGGAGGACGGAAACGCGATTCGGCGGCCGTGACGCCATCGTCAAAGGGACATGGCGGGTCGCCTCGATGGCCCGGATAATTGTGGCCGTCGCCGTTTCCGGAGCGATCTCAAGGGTGTGGCTCGGTGCCTTCCGCGGGTTCCCGGCCAGGATAGGCCCGAAAATCGTCCTGTCTCGGTTGACATTTAACGGTCCGATGGCTTAGAACCCGGCCGTCCCGGGCGGTAGGCCGCTTGTCGGGATAAATCCCATTTTGCCAAATATTGGCATTGATCAGGTACGGCCTCCAACACGGGCCTTTCGAAGTAACAGGATTGTCCCATGAAGGTCCGTAACTCGCTGAAGTCGCTGCGCGGCCGCCATCGCAACAACCGTCTGGTTCGCCGCAAGGGCCGCGTCTATGTGATCAACAAGGTCCAGCGCCGCTTCAAGGCGCGCCAGGGTTGATCCGACAAATCTGATCGACAAGGCTGATCCCGCCCGGATCGCCGGCCGATTCCGATCCTTCCTTCACAGGTCTTTGACGCCGCGCTGCTTTGCAGTGCGGCGTTGTGCGTCTAGACTTCCGCCATGGGATCAAAGCTCGGATTCAAGTTCCTGGGGCCCGCCAACCGCCGGCTGGCGATCCTGATCGCCGCGCTTCTGGCCGGACCTGTTTTGACTTTGCCTGTTGCAGCCGTCGCGCAGGACGATCCGCGGGTGGTCCCGCCGCCCAAGGCCCAGAAAAAGCTACCTGAAGCGCCGACCAAGCTGCCGAAGGTGCCGGCCGACCGCACCCGCGGGCTGGATTTCCTGTTCGGCGCCCTGAAGGCCGCCCCCGACGAGGACAGCGCCCGCCATGTCGAGGCGCGGATCTGGGCGCTGTGGCTGCAAACCCCGAGCGATACCGCGGCGCTGTTGATGGTGCGCGCCAAGGCGGCGATCGACGCCCAGAATGTCGATGTCGCGCTGAAGCTGCTGGACGCGGTGATCAAGCTCCGCCCCGACTATGTCGAAGCCTGGAACCGGCGTGCGACGATCTACTATTTGAAGAACGATTACGTTCGTTCGCTGGGAGACCTGCAGCAGGTGCTGACCCGCGAACCCCGCCATTTCGGCGCGCTGGCGGGCGTCGGCATGATCATGCAGGACATGGGCGACGACAAGCGCGCGCTCGACGCCTTCCGCAAGGCGCTGGCTGTCGATCCCTACCTCGAGAAGGTGCCGCAGATCGTCAAGCAGCTGACCGAAAAGGTCGAAGGCCGCGACATCTGATTGCGTGCGATTGATCGCGATCGTGGGGCGATGGCCGCGAATGGGCACGTTGCTCACGAGCCTGATGCTTGCTCGCGATACGGTCCGGCGTAGGAGGCTAGTGCAAGAACTTGCCGCGGGACGCGGTGTCCTGGGCTACGGCAGCATAGAATTGCTGAAGCTCCGCCTCCAGGTGCTCATTCACCAGCAACAGTGCCTTCAGGGCGCCGCGCAGGTCGCCATTGCAGCTCGCCACGATCTGATCGATGGCCGCATCGCTAGGGTCGGAAATCATGGTACTCCTCCGATTACTTCCCGTTGAACTCGTCATGCGGACGCGGGTTCCTGTGGATACTGTGTACAAGCCTGGAAGCAGTCCAGTAGCGTCCCGGTGTCGATGAAGCCTCGCGTCTGATGGCGAAAATGCCACCGCCAATCTATGAAATTACTAATGACGCAGGTATGAACCCGCTATCCACAGGCTGGGCGCATTGTGGACAACTCCGCGCCGGGGCGCGGGCCGGAAAATCGACGATTGGCTTTTCGAACAAGAGCATACCCGGGCAGGGGGCACATCCGCGCGAAACCTGATTTCGGCTTCGTCGTAATTCTCAGGTGCCCAATCAGGTGCCTAAGCCCTTTCGGATCCCCTCGATGTTGACCGTAATCATTGTGCTGGCGGTAGCCGGGCTGGCGCTGGCCCTGGCGACACAGCTCGGCGCCCTGCTGATCCAGCGTACCTTTCCGCCTCGGGGCCGAATGATCGATGTGGCCGGGGCGCGGCTGCATGTGGTCGAACTCGGCCCGCGCGACGCGGTCGGCCCGCCGGTCGTGATGCTGCATGGCGCAAGCTCCAATCTGCGCGCGATGCAGCCGCTCGGCGATCGCATTGCCAAAGCGCGCCGGGTGATCCTGATCGACCGGCCGGGTCACGGCTGGAGTCCGCGCGAGCGCGTCGCGGATTCGACGCCCGCGATCCAGGGCCGGATGATCGTGGAGGCGCTGACCAGGCTCGGCGTCGAGCGGGCGATCGTGGTGGCGCATTCCTGGGCCGGCGCGCTTGCCTTGCGCATTGCGCTGGATCATCCGGATCGCGTCGCCGGCCTCGTGCTGCTCGCCCCTGTCGCCTATCCGTGGCGCGGCGGCGCCGGCCGCTACAATGATGTGATCGCGACACCACTGATCGGACCGTTGCTTGCGCATACGATCACGCTGCCGCTCGGTCTCCTCATTGCCAGTTCGGCTGCGCACGGCGTGTTCGCGCCGCAGCCGATACCGGCTGACTTCGTCCGCGACAGCGAGGCATTGCTGCTGCTGCGTCCGCGCGAGTTCATCGCCAATGCGCGCGACCTCGTCACGCTGAAGGCCGCCGTCGTCGAACAGGCCCCGCGCTATGCCGAGATCAGGGCGCCGCTGTCGATCATTTCGGGCGACGTCGACAAGACGGTCTCGACCGGCATCCACTCGCGGCCGCTCGCCGCATCGGCGCCGAACGCGAAGCTGATCGTGCTGCCGGGCACAGGCCACATGGTGCAATACGTCGTGCCCGACCTCGTGGCGTCCGAGATCGAGACGATGGCCGACCTGATGATGCGGGACGTGGTGACGGCGCAATAGCTGCCGCGCCTTTGCGCCGCGCGAATGTGATCCGGCAAGGCTTGCGCCGCCGCGTGGCGCCGAACATCATGCGTTCCACCGGTTTCGGATTGCAGCAAAGGACACGTCTCATGCGGATCGACAACATTGCCGACCTCATCGCTGAAACCCTTGCCCAGGCCGGCGTCAAGCGCATCTACGGCGTCGTCGGCGACAGCCTCAACGGCCTGACCGAGGCGTTGCGCAAGCGCGGCACGATCGATTGGCTGCATGTGCGTCACGAGGAGGTGGCCGCGTTCGCCGCCGCCGCCGAATCCCAGATCACGGGCGCGCTCGCGGTGTGCGCGGGCTCCTGCGGCCCGGGCAATCTCCATCTCATCAACGGCCTGTTCGACGCGCATCGCAGCCGCACGCCGGTGCTGGCGCTGGCGGCACAGATCCCGTCGGCCGAGATCGGCGGCGGCTATTTCCAGGAGACCCATCCGCAGGACCTGTTTCGCGAATGCAGCCATTATTGCGAACTGGTGTCGGATCCGGGGCAACTGCCCTACATGCTGGAGAACGCGATCCGCGCCGCGGTCGGCAAGCGCGGCGTCGCCGTATTGGTGCTGCCCGGCGACGTTGCGATGCGGACGGCGCCGAAGCGCGACATCGCACCGAATGCCGGCCTGCTGCCGCCGGCGCCGGTGGTGCGTCCGGCCGAACCTGAGTTGAATGCGTTGGCGGCGCTGCTCAATGGCGCGCGGCGCGTCACGCTGTTCTGCGGTCGCGGCTGCGCCGGCGCGCATGACGGCTTGATCAAGCTTGCCGAGACGCTGAAGAGCCCGATCGTGCACGCGCTCGGCGGCAAGGAATATGTCGAATACGACAACCCCTATGACGTCGGCATGACCGGCTTCATCGGCTTCTCCTCCGGCTATGCCGCCATGCACGGCTGCGACGTGCTGCTGATGCTGGGCACCGATTTTCCCTACAAGCAGTTCTTCCCGGCCGGCATCAACATCGCGCAGGTCGATATCCGCCCCGAAAATCTCGGCCGCCGCTGCAAGCTCGATCTCGGCATCGTCGGCGACGTCGGCGAGACCATCGCCGCGCTGCTGCCGAAGCTCCATGTGAAGACCGACCGCAAGCATCTCGATGCCAGCCTCGCGCATTACAAGGACGCCCGCGCCGGGCTCGACGATCTCGCCCGCGGCAAGCCGGGCCAAAAGCCGATCCATCCGCAATATCTGGCGCGCCTGCTCAGCGAGCAGGCGAGCGAGGATGCGGTGTTCACGGCCGACGTCGGCACGCCGACGATCTGGGCCGCGCGCTATCTGAAAATGAACGGCCGCCGCCGTCTGGTCGGCTCCTGGGTGCACGGCTCGATGGCCAATGCGATGGCGCATGCGATCGGGGCGCAGGCGGCGCAGCCCGGCCGGCAGGTGGTGTCGATGTCCGGCGACGGCGGCTTTGCCATGCTGATGGGCGATTTGATCACGCTGACCCAGGCCAAGCTGCCGGTGAAGGTCGTGATCTTCAACAACAGCGTGCTCGGCTTCGTCGCGCTGGAGATGAAGGCCGCCGGCTTCATCGAGACCGGGGTTGATCTGAAGAATCCGGATTTCGCGGCGATGGCCCGCGCCATGGGCATTCACGGCGTCAGGGTGGAGGATCCCGGCGAGCTCGAGGGCGCGATCCGCGACGTGCTCGCGCATAACGGCCCGGCGGTGCTCGACGTCGTGACCGCGACGCAAGAACTGTCGATGCCGCCGACCATTACGCTGGAGCAGGTGAAGGGGTTCAGCCTGTGGGTGCTGCGCGCGGTGATGAGCGGCCGCGGCGACGAGGTGGTCGATCTCGCCAAGACCAATCTGTTGCCGCGCTGATCGCGGCGGCCGGGCATGATCCGGAAAAGTGCGTGGCGCTTTTCCCTCGTGACAAACGCGGGACGCGTCCGCGCGGAGATCATGTTCAAATCAGAGAGCCAGAAGGGGATGGCGTTTCGAAGAAAAGCCATCCCGTTCTAACGTCCGCCCCGGCATTGGCGCCGGGCGGACGGCGACCGATACCGCCGATTACTTCTGCTTGCCGTCCTTGTCGAACGACGAGACGTAGGCCCAGAGGTTGTTGGCCTCGTTCTCGTTCTTGATGCCGGCGAATGCCATCTTGGTGCCGGGGATCTTGGCCTTCGGGTCCTTGATGTATTCGAGGAAGGTTTCCTTGTTCCAGGTGATGCCGGAATTCTTGTTGGCATCGGAATAATTGTAGTCCGGCGCGGAGCCGGAATGGCGGCCGTCGAGGCCGTTGAGCTCGGGGCCGACCTTGTTCTTGGCGCCTTCGCCGATTGCGTGGCAGGCGAGGCATTTATTGAACGAGGTCTTGCCGGCGGCGGCATCCTGCGCCAGCGCGGAGGATGCGGAAGCCAGCGATGTGACGACCGCCAGCGCGCTCAAGGTCTTTAGGTTCATGGGGTTCTCTTCGTTTCGTCCCGGGAGGTAGTGATCGTTTGTGGCATGTCCGGCTTGGACAGGACAAGCCACGAAACTTTGACAGGTTTCGCGGCCGCCCGCTTGTCCGAGAGAGAACTCGCCATTGCGGGGTGGGGCAATCCGACCTTCGGCCGGTCCACTGAAACAGGTGCAGACGTGATTGATTTGTCGTAACAAATCGGCGAAGGGCCAAAGCCCATCCGAGGGAACAACGATGTCCATCATGATGCCGGCGGCCGACCAGGCCGTCCTCGCTCGCCGCGCCGAAATCGTGGCCGCCTTGCGCGCAATCGTCCCGGGCGAGGGCGTGATCGACAGTGCCGCCGAGATGCTGGCCTATGAATCCGACGGCCTGACCGCCTATCGGCAGCCGCCGATGGTCGTGGTGCTGCCCGATACCACCGAGCAGGTGTCGAAGGTGCTCAAATATTGCCAGGGCCAGCGCATCAAGGTGGTGCCGCGCGGCTCCGGCACCTCGCTGTCCGGCGGCGCGCTGCCGCTTGCCGACGGCGTGCTGCTCGGACTAGGCAAGTTCAAGCGGATTCGCGAGATCGACTTCGACAACCGCGTCGTTGTCACCGAGCCCGGCGTCACCAACCTCGCGATCAGCCAGGCGGTCGCCCATGCCGGCTTCTACTACGCGCCCGATCCGTCGTCGCAGATCGCCTGCTCGATCGGCGGCAATGTCGCGGAGAATTCCGGCGGTGTGCACTGCCTGAAATACGGCATGACCACCAACAATGTGCTCGGCTGCGAGATCGTGCTGATGTCGGGCGAGATCCTGCGCATCGGCGGCAAGTCGGCCGAGAATGCCGGCTATGATCTGATGGGAATCATCACCGGCTCGGAGGGACTGCTCGGCGTCATCACCGAGATCACCGTGCGCATCCTGCAGAAGCCGGAGACGGCGCGTGCGCTGATGGTCGGCTTCGCCGAGGTCGAAGCGGCCGGCGAATGCGTCGCCCGGATCATCGGCGCCGGCATCATCCCGGGCGGCATGGAGATGATGGACAAGCCCGCGATCCACGCCGCGGAGGCGTTCGTTCATGCCGGTTATCCGCTGGACGTCGAGGCGCTTTTGATCATCGAGCTCGACGGCCCCCAGGTCGAGGTCGACGAGCTGATCAAGCGGGTCGAGGCGATCGCGCAAGGCTGCGGCTCGACCTCCTGCCAGATCTCGACCTCGGAGGCCGAGCGCAATCTGTTCTGGGCCGGCCGCAAGGCGGCGTTCCCCGCGGTCGGGCGGATCTCGCCGGACTATCTCTGCATGGACGGTACCATCCCGCGCGGCGCCTTGCCGAAGGCCCTGGCGCGGATCCGCGAGCTCTCCGAGAAATACGGCCTCGGCGTCGCCAACGTGTTCCACGCCGGCGACGGCAATCTGCACCCCTTGATCCTCTACGATGCCAACAAGCCGGGCGAGATCGAGAAGGCGGAGGCGTTCGGCGCCGACATCCTGCGCTGCTGCGTCGAGCTCGGTGGCGTGCTCACCGGCGAGCACGGGGTCGGGATCGAGAAGCGCGACCTGATGCCGGACATGTTCACCGAGATCGACCTCAACCAGCAGCAGCGGCTGAAATGCGCCTTCGATGCCGAGGGCCTGCTCAACCCCGGCAAGGTGTTTCCGACCCTGCACCGCTGCGCCGAGCTCGGCCGCGTGCATGTTCACGCCGGCAAGCTGGCGTTCCCGGATATCCCGCGGTTCTAGAGCATGATCCGGAAAAGTGCGAAGCGGTTTTCCGAAAAGATCATGGTCAAACAAAGAGCTAAAGCGCGATGACGATTCAACCCAATCTCATCGCGCTTTAGTACCGTCTGAGCAGCCCCGACGCCGCGCCGCTATCGCCATAGCCGGCGCAGGCCGCTTCCGGGTCTCTGATCAACGCCGCCCGGACTCGCTTGAAGGTCTTGCCCGCCGCTTCGGACACCTCGGCTCGGAATTTGCGCGGATCGTAGTCATTGCCGTCGTGAGCCTTGATGGCCGCGTCGAACGCATTGATCATGGCCATCGCGGCGTCGGGGCTGCCGAGAAGTCTGGCGCCCGTTTGAACGCCGCCGGCACCATTGGCCTCATAGCCGGTGCATCGTTGTTCGAGCACCGCGGCTGCGGTAGCGAGCTGGTCGAGGAACGTCGCCTCGGCGTCGGTGAGCATCGCGGCACGCGCCTGTCCTGGCGCGATCATCGCGAGCAGCGCGATGACTGTCGGTTTGATGTGCATCGTGGTGGTTTCTCCTGCCGGAGCCGCGATCAAATCAACGGTTGCCGAATGACGATAACAAGTCTGCTTCCACGGCATCAGGAGCCACGTCAGCTATTGGCCCCGAGGCCAACGTGCTGAGCGTGCGCCCAGAGCCACCAACGCGCGAGGGCCGGTCGATACAATTCGACGGATCGCCCTAGCCAGCCGATAACCTTAACCGATCCTTGCGCGGTGGCCGCCGTCGCGCGTCGCTGCAATTACAGCGCGGACCCATTTACACGGCCTTAGACTGTTGCTCGGTATTTTCCGCAGATGCATGTCTTCGGGAGCACATCGATGCCCAGCCTGGCCGATCAGCTGGCGCTTTCGCGCAATCGGCCCGCGGGCTTCGATTACATGCGGATCGCGCTGGCGGCGTCGATCATTGGCCTGCACAGCACGAACGTGACGCTCGGGCTCGGCCGCGCGCTGGAAATCCAGAGCACGCTGCGCATCGGCGTCGCGATGATCCTTGCGCTGTTCTTTGCCCTGAGCGGCTTCCTGGTGACGGCGAGCCTGCTCCGGTGCAAGAGCCTGATTTCCTTCCTCGGCCTGCGCGTGCTGCGGATCGGGCCGGCGCTCGCGGTCGAAACCACGCTATCAGCAATCATCATCGGTTCGGTCTTCACAGAACTGCCGTTGGTGCAATATGTCGCCGATCCGAAATTCCACGCCTATTTTCTCAATATCGTCGGCGACATCCATTACGAGCTGCCGGGCGTATTCCTGCACAATCCGCTGCCGGATCTGGTGAACGCCCAGCTCTGGACCGTGCCGTATGAGCTGTGGTGCTACGTCATCCTGGCGCTGCTCGCCGTGCTCACGATTTGCTTCAACCGGGTGGCGTTCCTGGGGTTCATGGTGATCGCCCAGATCGGGCTCATCGTCTACGACATCTGCCGCTGGGACGAGGTGCCGATCCAGCTTCGCCCGCACCTTCTGGTGTTCTGCTTCCTTGCCGGCGTCGGCTTCTACCTCTGGCGCGACAAGGTGCCGTTCAACCGCACTGTGTGCCTGCTGGCGCTGGTGCTGTGCGCCGCCGGCATGGCGACCGGACGCGGCGACGCGCTGGCTCCCGTGCCGGCCGCCTATGTCGCCTGCTATCTCGGCCTGATGAACCCGCGGCGGAGCTGGATCGTCTCGTCAGGCGATTACTCCTACGGGCTCTATCTCTACGGCTTCGTCATCCAGCAATGCGTCGCCACCTTCGGCCCGCCAGTTCAGCACTGGTATCTGAACCTCCTGATCAGCCTGCCGCTCGCCTTCGGCGTCGCCGTCGTGTCCTGGCATCTCGTCGAGAAACACGCGCTTCGGCTCCGAACCCGGGTCGAGAGCCTCGAGGCCGCGGTGCTGTCGCGGATCTCGATCGTCGGCTTCTGGCGCAGGCCGCCCGAGCGGGCCGGCTTGCGCGCAACGCTCGGCAACAGCGGCGCGTCGATCTGACCCGCGCCGGCGGGAAGGACGAGCTTCGGTTCCGATTGAATCAGAACCGAGGCTCTCGCTTCTTGTTTTGACGCGTTTTCTTCACGCGAACCGGGTCCACTTCGCTCGAAAACGCTCTACCATCCTCCCCGCCGCGCTTCTCTTCACAGCAGCGCGTATTGCGACCGCTCGCGCTTGGCGAGCAGCGGCAGCGCTTGCTCCGCGATGTAGGTCTTGAAAGCCGCGCTGTCCTGATGTGCCTTGAACGCGGCTTCGTCCTGGAACAACTCGTAGAACAGGAATTGCGCCGGATTGTCCTTGCCGCGGCCGATCAGGAACAGCTTGGTGCCGGGGTCCTTCTGCGCCTCGGGCAGGAAGCCGTCGAGGATTTCCGCGAGCTTGTCGGCCTGTCCCTCCTTGGCTTCCCATTGCGCCACAACCAGAAGGCCAGCGGTGTTGATTGCATCGCTGATGGTTCTCGTGCTCATCGCATAGTGCTTCATTGGCAGTCCTCCGTTGCGTTGCTCCGATCGAGCTTGCGATCCGGCCCAGGGCGATACGCCGGCGATCGCCATGATCGCTGCGGACCAGCCGACGGCCGATCGCCGGGTGAGCATCATCGTCGTGGTCGAAACTTCCGAACGTTTCATGATCGCCTCCAGATGATTCGCGCCAACCGTCCTGCCGGCCGAACCGCAACGCGAGAGATAGTCGATCGTTCGGCGAACCGAGTTCGGTGATGGTCGAAATGTCGATGTCGTGAACATTTCGATCATGATCGAAGCGTTGCGGCGGCATGACGTGCGACAAACAGATGACTTCGATCAATGCGGAGCCGGCCATGCAGACCATCGCACCAGAGCTTGCCGAACTCGCCGGGCTGATCGCCGATCCCGGCCGCGCCGGCATCCTGTCGCGGCTGATGGACGGACGCCCGCAGACTGCGAGCGAGCTGGCGCTGGTCGCGGGCGTGACGCCCCAGACCGCGAGCTGGCACCTTTCGCGCATGGTCGAGCGGGCGCTGCTCAAGGTCGAGCGGCGTGGTCCGCGCCGCTTCTACCGGCTGGCCACGCCGCTGGTTGCGCAGATGCTCGAGGGCATGATGACGGTTGCCGCGATCGATCCGCACCCGTCCCGGCCGCCGCCGCGCATCGATCCCGAGATGCGCCGGGCCCGGACCTGCTACGACCACCTTGCCGGCGAGCTCGGCGTCGCCGTCACCGATGCGATGCGGGACCGCGGCCACCTCAATCTCGACCAGGAGGCCGGCGAGCTGACTGCTTCCGGCCGTGCATTGCTCGGCGATCTCGGCATCGACCTGCATGCGCCGGCGCGGAGCCGGCGGATCTTGTGCCGGCCGTGTCTCGACTGGAGCGAGCGGCGTCCGCATCTGGCCGGGCGGGCAGGGGCCGCGGTTGCCGACCTTGCGCTGCAACGGGACTGGATCCGGCGCCGGCCGCAGGGCCGCTCCGTCGAAATCACCGACGCCGGACTCCTCGCATTCAGAAATTTGTTCGGCGCGCGCATTTGATTTCGGAGCCGAATTTCGTTACCGGCTAGGGCGTGGATACGCTCAAGGTCAGAGACGCAAAAGACGTCGAAGAGGTGGTGCGCGCGGCGGTCGCCGGCGAGCAGCCACTTGAGGTCATTGGACATGGGTCGAAGCGCGCCATCGGCCATCCGATGGCGACCAATGCGCTGCTCGACGTCTCGGCGCTGAATGCGGTCAGTTCCTACGAGCCGAACGAACTGATCATCAGTGTGCAGGCCGGCGCGCCGCTCGCCGACGTGCAATCCCTGATCGACGCCAAGAACCAGCAATTCGCCTTCGAGCCGATGGACACGTCTGTGCTGCTCGGCACCGCGGGCGCCGGCACGATCGGCGGCATGATCGGCGCCGGACTGGCCGGTCCCCGCCGCATCAAGGCCGGCGGTATCAGGGATCATCTGCTCGGGGCGCACGCGGTGTCCGGGTTCGGCGACAGCTTCAAGACCGGCGGGCGGGTGGTGAAGAACGTCACCGGCTACGACCTCTGCAAGCTGCTGGCTGGCTCCTGGGGCACGCTCGCGGTCATGACCGAGGTGACGCTCAAGGTCATGCCGAAGCCGGAAGCCGAGCGGACGCTGGTGCTGCGCGGGCTCGACGACGCCACCGCCAACAAGGCGATGACGGCGGCGCTGGGCTCGCCCTTCGACGTCTCGGGCGCCGCGCATCTGCCGGGTTCGGCGTTGCGGTCCGGGGGCGGTGCGCTCGCCGGCCTCGCCGCCGGCCAGCCGGTCACGCTGGTGCGGCTCGAGGGGATTTCGGCGTCGGCGGCACACCGGGCGGCCTCGCTGAGCCAGACACTCTCGGCTTATGGCACGGTCGACAGCCTCGCCGACGATGCGTCGGCCGCAATCTGGAGCGCGCTGCGCGATGTGGCGCCGTTCGCGGCGAACGGCGCGCTCGGGGCCTGGCCGGTGTGGCGCATCGTTTGCCCGCCGGCCTCTGGCGGCGCGCTGGGCCAGGCGTTGTCGCGCGCCACCGGCGGCGACGTGATCTACGACTGGGGCGGCGGGCTGATCTGGGCCGCGGTGCCGCCGGGCGCCGACGCCCAGGCCACGCTGGTCCGCGGCCAGGTCGAGGCGATCGGCGGACACGCCACCCTGATCCGCGCCACCGAGGATGTACGCCGGGCGGTCGATGTGTTCCAGCCGCAGGCGGCCGGGCTTGCCGCGCTCGGTGAACGGGTCCGGGCGAGCTTCGATCCGAGGTCCGTCCTCAACCGCGGCCGGATGATGCGAGGCGGGGCTGCATGAAGACCGAGTTTTCCCTGGCGCAGCTCGCCGATCCCGACATCAAGGAAGCCGACAAGATCCTGCGCGCCTGCGTGCATTGCGGCTTCTGCACCGCGACCTGCCCGACCTATGTGCTGCTCGGCGACGAGCTCGACAGCCCGCGCGGCCGCATCTACCTGATCAAGGAGATGCTGGAGAAGGACAAGCCGCCGACGGCCGACGTGGTCAAGCATATCGACCGCTGCCTGTCGTGCCTCGCCTGCATGACCACCTGTCCGTCGGGCGTGAACTACATGCACCTCGTCGACCAGGCCCGAGTCCGGATCGAGCGGGATTACCGGAGACCGCTGACCGAGCGGCTGCTGCGCTCGGTGCTCGCCCTCGTGCTGCCGCGGCCGGGCCTGTTCCGGATCAGCATGATCCTGGCCGGGCTCGCCCGTCCGTTCGCCGCATTGCTGCCGACGCCATCGGTCGGTGCGTCGAGCCCGGGTCTGCTGCGGAGGATCAAGGCGATGCTGGCGCTCTCGCCACGCGGCCTGCCGCAGCCGGGGCCGGCTGCGGGAACCGTGTTTGCGCCGATCGGCCGGCGGCGCGGCCGGGTCGCGCTGCTGCAGGGCTGCGCCCAGCAGGTGCTGGCGCCGCGGATCAATCAGGCCGCGATCAATGTCCTGACCCGGCACGGCGTCGAGGTGGTGCTGGTCAAGGACGAGCAATGCTGCGGCGCGTTGACCCATCACATGGGACTGGACGGCGACGCGCTGGCGCGCGCGCGGGCCAACATCACGGTGTGGCAAAGGGAAGCGGACCAGAACGGGCTCGACGCCATCCTGGTGACGACCTCGGGCTGTGGGACAGTTGTCAAGGACTACGGCTACCTGCTGCGCGAGGACAAAACGTTCGCGGAGCCGGCCAAGCGAATCTCGGCGCTGGCAAAGGATATCACCGAGTATCTCTCGGCTCTCGAGCTCGCGCCTTCAACGCAGATAGGCGACGTCACCGTCGCCTATCACTCCGCTTGTTCGTTGCAGCATGGACAGAAAATCACTCAACTTCCGAAAGAATTGCTTTCCAAGAATGGATTCGTGGTGAAAGATGTGCCCGAGAGCCATTTGTGTTGCGGTTCGGCGGGGACCTACAACATTCTCCAGCCCGACATTGCGAGCAGATTGCGCGATCGCAAGGTCGCCAATATTGCGCTTGTCAAACCGGACATGATCGCTGCGGGCAATATTGGCTGCATGGTTCAGATTGCCGGCGGTACGTCAGTTCCTGTGGTGCACACGATTGAGCTTCTCGATTGGGCGACAGGAGGTCCCCGGCCAGGATTGAATTGATCGACTGCCACTCGAGCATGATCCGGACCTCAGCCTTGCCCTGACGCAACGTGAAGGACCGGCGCTTCCTTGCCACAGACGCGAAGCGATCGCGCGGCCATCATGCCCGACAAGCGAAGTGGAGAGTGCCTCTCCTCGAGGTGCAGCCAACGTCCGGCAAGCGATCACTTCAATACGCCCGGTGGACTCAGATAGCGGCAACAGGAGGACCACGATGGCGAAGTCGAAGAAGGCGAAGAAAAGCAAGAAGGCCAAAAAGGCCAAGAAGGTGGTAGCGGCGAAGAAGAGGTCCGCGAAGAAGTCGGCCAAGAAGGCTGCGAAGAAATCCGCCAGGAAGACTGCAAAGAAATCGGCGAAGAAGTCGGCCAAGAAAGCCGCAAAGAAAACGGCAAAGAAAGCTGCCAAGAAGGCTGCGCCGAAGAAGGCCGCCAAGAAAGCCGCCAAGAAAGCCGCCGCCAAGAAGAGCGCGCCGAAGAAGGCCGCTGCTCCGAAGAAGGCCGCCGCGCCGAAGCCGGCCGCCCCGGTCGCGGCACCCCCGGCGCCCGAGCCGCAGCCGGCTCCGAGCTGGGCCACACCGAGCCACGAACCGGCGCCGGGCTGGATTGCCGGGTCAGCCGATGGGGGCGAGCACCACTAAGCCGCCGCCACATTGCCGAGGTTCAACTGATCGAAGCCGCAGCGCGCCACGCTGCGGCTTCTTCCGTAGGTGCGGTGACGATCCGTGCTTTTGCGGGCACGGCGATTCGCGCCGATGCTCTCGCGCCGGGCCGACTGTTGCCGTTTCCCTCTCCGGATGATCCGTTCAACCGGGGCGGGAGCAGCAGTCTTGTGGTGCAAATGCAACACCCGCAAATCAACATGCGGCAAGATGGCTAGAACGCCTAAAAAGGCGGCACATGCATGTCTTTTTGGCTTCACGGTACCGTGCACGGGCCTCAGATTGATCCACGCGATTTAGTTGCAGTCCGTTAGCGCGCGCCCTGGGGGCCACCGGAGCTGGGCTGTCTGGAAAAGTTAGATGGGGATCGTCATGAAGAAACTGGCTTTGTTAGCAACGGCGCTAGCAATGATTTCGAGCTCGGCAATGGCAGCTGACATGGCGGTGAAGGCCGTCAAGGCGCCGCCGCCGGCTCCGTTCGACCCGTGGGACATCGCCTTTGGCGCTGGCATCATGAGCGACTACATCTTCCGCGGCGTCACCCAGTCCAACCACAATCCGTCGGTCACCGCCTATTTCGAGCCGCGCTACAACGTCAGCAAGGACCTGCAGCTCTACGTCGGTACGTCGACCGAAAGCATCTCCTTCGCCAACCGCGCCGCGGCTGAAGTCGACGTCTACGGCGGTATCCGCCCGACCTTCGGCGCCTTCGCCTTCGACATCGGTGTCTGGGGTTACCTGTATCCGGGTGGAACCTGCTACTACGGCGGCGGTGCCGTGGCCGACTTCGCGGGCAATCCGCTGAGCGCAGAATGCCAGGCGAACACTCTGACCAATTTCAACGTGATGAAGAAGGACGTCTCGTTCTTCGAAGTCTACGGCAAGGCGACCTGGACCATTAACGACAACTGGGCGTTCACCATCAACGAGTACTACTCGCCGAATTTCCTCAACACCGGCGCCTGGGGCAACTACTCGTCGATCATCGGCAAGTACACCGCGCCCAGCACCGTGTTCGGTTCCAGCGGCGTCGGCATGTATGTGTCGGGTGAGTTCGGCCGGCAGTGGCTCGGCACTTCGGACAGCTTCTACGGCGTTCCGGCCTTCCCGAACGGCATCAAGTATGCCGACTACAACACCTGGAACATCGGCATCGGCTTCACCTACAAGGTGTTCACGCTCGATCTGCGCTACTCCGACACCGACATGTCGAAGGGTGATTGCAGCGCCTTCACCAGCGACTTTACCGCGGGCGGCAATACCAACGTGACCCCGATCAATCCGGGCGGCACGGGCTCCAACTGGTGCGGCGCGGCCGGCATCGCCAAGCTCTCGGTCGACCTGACCGCGATGTCCAACTTGAAGTAATCTCTCCTTCCGGAGATCGAGGGGCGGCAGAGCAATCTGCCGCCCTTTTTGTTTTGCGGATAGGTCTGATGGGCACAGGGCGGACAATGGCGAAAGGCGCTCGCGAGACCTGTGGGCTGCCCCCGCTGGGGTAAGCCACAAGCCGTGGCCGCAGCTGACCCGTAGTGCCGCTACGACGCGGCGACCTTGGCCGCGTCGCGCAGGGTGAAGCGGTCGCCGTCGCGGACCAGCGTGACATTGCGCTGATGGAAGGCGTCGAGCGTCGAGCGGTGGCCGATCGAAACCACCGTGGTGCCGGGCAGCCTTTCGGCAATCAGCCTGTACAGCGCGGCTTCCGCCGGCTCGTCGAGCGAAGCCGTCGCCTCGTCCAGGAACAGGAATTGCGGCGCATGCAGCAGCGCCCGCGCGATGCCGAGGCGCTGCTGCTCGCCGAGCGACAGCATCCGGTTCCAGTGCGCCTGTTCCTCGAGCCGCGCCGCAAGCTGCGGCAGTCCGACGGCGGTGAGGACCTCGCGCACCCGTCCGGCATCGAATTGCGCGGCTTCGCCCGGATAGACGACGGCGTCATGCAGCGAGCCGATCGGCAGATAGGGACGTTGCGGCAGCATCATCAGGCTGGCATTGGCAGGGATCTCGACCGCGCCATCGCCGAACGGCCAGATGCCGGCCACGGCGCGGAACAGCGTCGACTTGCCGGCGCCGGAGGGGCCGGTCATCAGCGTGCGCTCGCCCTTGCGGAAGTCGAACCGGTCCGCGTTCAGCAGCGGCGTTCCGTCGGGCAGCCGCAGCACCAGGTCCTGCAGGCTGACGGCGCCGCCGCCCGGCGTCGCCGTGAGATGAATTCGGTGGTCGCGCTTGGCAAGGTTCGATGCCGTCGCGATCCCTGCCTCGAATCCATCGAGCCGGTTCACCACGGCCTGCCACTCGGCCAGTTGACGATAGATGGTGACGAAGTACGAGAACGCGCCCTGGACGTTTGAGAACGCCGATGCGGTCTGCATCATGCCGCCGAGCTGGATCTTTTGCGCAAAGTAGGCCGGCGCCACCAGCACATAGGGGAAGATCACCGAGGCCTGATTATAGCTCGCCGTGAACGCCGTGATCTTCTTGGTCCGGTTCATCAGGGCGATCCAGTTCTCCACCACGCGTCCGAAGCGAACGCGGAGGCGCTCGCGCTCGGCCGGTTCGCCCTGCAGCAGCGCGATCTGCTCGGAGTTCTCCCGCACGCGCACCAGGTTGAAGCGGAAATCGGCTTCATATTGCTGCTGCTTGAAATCGATGCCGACCAGCGGCCAGCCGATCAGATGGGTCAGCACGGTGCCGAGCGCCGAATAGATCAGCGCGCACCAGACAAGGTAGCCGGGAACTGAATATTCTGTACCGAACAAATGCAGCGGTGCCTCATTGGAAAGGCCCCACAGCAGTGTGAGAAAGGACGCCAGCGTGACGACCGAGCTCAACAGGCCGAGGCCGAGCGTGAGCGTGCGATCGACGAACAGTTTGACGTCGTCGGTCATGCGCTGGTCGGGGTTGTCGGCAGCGTCGCCCTGGAGCTGCATCCGGTAGTGATTGGCCTGGCGCAGCCAGTCACCGAGATAGTGCGTCGTCATCCATTGCCGCCAGCGGATCTGCAGCCATTGATTGAGGTAGAGCTGGTAGACCGCCAGCAGGATGAAGAAGGCGACCAGGACGGAGAAATAGATGATCTCGCTGACGAAGGAGTCCCAATTGCGTTCCTGCAGCGCGTTGTAGAAGCGGTTGTTCCACTGCGTGAGCAGGACGTTGATGCCGACGATCGCGAGTTCGATCGCGATCACCGCGGCAAGCAACCCGCGGCCCGCCCATTTGTCCTCGGAGCTGAAATAAGGCGAGGCGATCCGCCACACGGTCGCGAGCGTCGAGCGAATGTTGTTCACAGATTATCGTCTCCGGGGAAGGGGCCGCAAAGGCCTGAAGAATCGGAACAATCCGGGTGATCCTCGACTAAAGTCGTAGGTCTGGCATGCAAGCGTTGGCTTGTCCCGGCAATCGAGTCAACCCTAGCATGAGGACAACGGCGAGGGGCGGGGGACCTTCGATTTTTCGCGAGGATGTGAGCGATCCTTACCGATCGTTCATTCGCGAGCCGGGGCTGCAGATTTTCCGACGGACTCCCGCAATCGCACCAGTCGCGCCTGCCCGCATGCAGGCCGGCGCGCTGCATAAAAAATGTGGGAAGGATCCCGAGATGAACACCTGGAATCAAATCTACAATCCGCTGGGCAATGCGGCGCTGTCGACGGTCGCGGCCGCCATTCCCGTGGTCACGCTGCTGGTCCTGATCGCCAGCGGCAAGGTGAAGGCGCACATTGCCGCCATCATCGCCGTGATCGTGACCAACCTGATCACGATCTTCGTCTTCACCATGCCGGCCAACATGTCGATCCGCGCCACGCTGCTCGGCGTGATCACCGGGTTCTTCCCGATCGGCTGGATCGTGCTCAACGTCATCTTCCTCTACCAGGTCACGGTGAGGTGCGGGAAGTTCGAGCTGCTCAAGCGCGCGGTCGGCGGCGTCACCGAGGACCGGCGGTTGCAGCTGCTGTTGATCGCGTTCTCGTTCGGCGCCTTCTTCGAGGGCGCCTCCGGGTTCGGCACGCCGGTCGCGATCACCGGTGCGGTGCTGATCGGGCTCGGCTTCTCGCCGCTCGCCGCGTCCGGCCTGTCGCTGATCGCCAACACGGCACCCGTTGCCTACGGTGCGCTCGGCACGCCGATCCAGGGCCTCGCCTCGGTCACCGGGCTCGACCCCTATATCCTCGGCGCGATGGTCGGCCGGCAGCTGCCGCTGTTCTCGCTGATCGTGCCGTTCTGGGTGGTGTGGGCGTTTGCCGGCTGGCGCGGCATGAAGGAGGTGTGGCCGGCGATCCTGGTCACCGGCGTGTCGTTTGCGGTCCCGCAATTCGTGATCTCGAACTACATCAATCCCTGGATCGTCGACATCGGCGCCTCGCTTATCTCGATGGGAGCCCTGATCCTGTTCCTGAAGGTCTGGCAGCCGCGGCAGCTGTGGCTGTCGCCGGCGCTGCGCGGCCGCGATGAATCGGCGGCGACGATGGCCGCCGCACCGCCGCTCGACAAGACGCCGCTGACCCAGGGCGAAATGTGGAGCGCGCTGCTGCCGTGGATCATCGTCTGCATCCTGATGCTGATCTGGGGCAACGGTGCCTTCAAGGCCTGGGCGAACGCCAACTTCGTCTGGAACTATCCGGTCCCCGAGCTCGACAAGCTGATCTTCAAGGTGCCGCCGGTGGCTGCCAAGCCGACTCCGGAAGGCGCCGTGTTCGGCTTCACCTATCTGTCGTTCACCGGCACCGGCATGCTGATCGCCGCGATCATCTCGGGTCTGTTGATGGGCTTCTCGCCGCTCAAGCTGATCGCCGAGTATGGCCGCACCATCCGCCTCTGCGCGATCTCGCTGATCACGATCTCGGCGATGCTGGCGATCGGCACGCTGACCCGGCTGTCCGGCGTCGACGCGACGCTCGGCCTCGCCTTCGCCGCGACCGGCGTGCTCTATCCCTTCTTCGGCACCTTGCTCGGCTGGCTGGGCGTGGCGCTGACCGGATCGGATACCGCATCGAACGTGCTGTTCGGCAATCTGCAGAAGATCACCTCCGAGCAGCTCGGCCTGTCGCCGATCCTGATGGCGGCGGCGAACTCCTCGGGCGGCGTGATGGGCAAGATGATCGACGCGCAATCGATCGTGGTCGCCTCGACCGCGACCAACTGGTACGGCCACGAGGGCTCGATCCTGCGCTACGTGTTCCTGCACTCGATCGTGCTGGCGTGTCTGGTCGGCCTGTTCGTGACGCTGCAGGCCTATGTCTATCCGTTCACGTTGCTGGTGCTGAAATAGCGCCGCGACGCGTCTGGCGAACCAGGAATCCCCGCGAGCGGACGGCTCGCGGGGATTTGCTTTTCAAGCACATTTTCCGGCGTTGCCAATCTGGCCAATCGCGCTCTGCTCCCATAGAAGGGGCCCGCAGTTGCGCGTCGCATTTCGAGGATTGGCATGATTTCGATGAGGCGAAGTTTGAGCGGCATCGGCGCGTTGGCGCTGGTTGCCGCGGCTTTCGGCGCGGGTGCGGCGCGGGCCCAGGACGAGTTCCCGTTCGGCTTCGTGATGACGCTCGATGCCGCGCGCATGCCGGGCTCCAAGCGGATTCCCTCGATCGAGGTCGGCGACAATGGCGAGGTGATCCTCGAGCTGTGGTGCGACGGCGGCAAGGGCCAGTTTTCGGTGGCGGGCAACACCATCGTCTTCGTTCCCGGCGCGATGGAGAACCGCACCTGCACGCCGGCGCGGGCGCAGGCGGACAAGGATCTGCTGGCTGCGCTCGGCGACATGACGGGCTGGCGGCGGCACGGTGACGAGGTGACCTTCACCGGCGGCAAGTCGCTGCGTTTCGTGATCAACAGCAACTGACTAAAGCGCTTTCGAGCGAAGTGGACGCCGGCTCGCGTCAAGAAAACGCGTCAAGGCAAAACGCTCAGGGTGTTGCGATCAGTCCGCTTGCGGTGGCGACGATCCAGCGGTTGCCCCAGCGCACGATGGAATCGACCCTTCCAAGGCCCGGGACGACGTCGCCGCGCGCGGCCATCTTGACGCCCTCGGGTCCCTCGAGCACGGCGGTACCGTCGCGGACTTCGACCACCGACCATCCCGGGATGGTGCTCGGCCGCGTTTCCGGCGCCGCCGCCTGCGGCTGCTTCGGCCCCAATGCGGCGGCCTGTGCATTCAAGGTCGTCGGCGCGGCGCCCAGGGCGAGCGGGCGAGGGCCGGCCGGCGTGGTCCTCGGAATGCTGCCGGTGACGACGGGGTCGGCGTTGGACGCGGCCCGGCGTGGGCCCTCGTTCTTTCGGCTCGGCGCCACCTCCGCAATGTGCGGGGCCGGCGCCTCCTTCTGGGCCATCGGGACCTGGGCGGGAGCTGCGAGGTCGTGCCAGTTGGCTCCGCCGGTCCATCCCAAGACGAAGCTTGCGGCGAGCGCGGTGGCTGCCAAGAGCGCGGTGCCGATGCGGTCGGCAAACGGCTCCCGCAGCAGCAGGGCGGCGTCGTGATTCTCGCCGGTGACATCCCAGAGGTCCGCCGTCTGTGCCGGCGAATGCCCTTCCGTCACATCTGTTGGCCAGATGCTCGCAGCGCTGATCGGCTCGCGGTCTTGCATGGCGTGACCTGTGTTCGATGGCGCGAAGCATGATCCTCGAAACTAAATCGAGCCTTAATTTTCGGTGACCGAACTGCGGCAGTACGAAGTCTTTTGGTCGCAGGCCCGTAGATGCACGGGTTTCTTCTGCCTGCAGCGGTCGATTCCGGACGTCGTCTCCGCAAAGCGGGTCGTCGCGGCGCGCGGGCGGGGCTATAGCGGTCGCATGCTCGATTTCGCCGCGCAATATGCAGCCTTTCAACGCCGCGATCCGGCGTGGGACGGCATCGTGTTCGTCGCGGTCAAGACTACCGGCGTGTATTGCCGCCCGGTCTGCCGGGCGCGCACGCCGCTCGCGCGCAATGTGCAGTTCTATGGCAGCGCCGCGTCGGCCGAGCGGGACGGTTACAGGCCCTGCCTGCGCTGCCGTCCCGAGGCGGCGCCGTTCTGTCCGGCGTGGAAGGGCACCAGGACCACCGTCGAGCGCGCCCTGGCGCTGATCGAGGCCGGCGCGCTCGACCGCGGCAATGTCGAGGCGTTGGCGGGGCGGCTCGGTGTCGGCGCGCGGCATCTGTCGCGGCTGTTCGCCGAGCATCTCGATGCCTCGCCGCTCCAGGTCGCGCTGTCGCTGCGCGTGCAGCGCGCCAAGCGCCTGATCGACGGCAGCGCGCTGCCGCTTGCGTTGGTGGCGCAGCACGCCGGCTTCTCCAGCGCGCGGCGCATGAATGCCGCATTCGCAAAACTCTATGGCCGCTCTGCCGCGTCGCTGCGGCGCAAGCGGCCAGCCGTCACGATGCAATAAACCCCGATGGAGATCGGCAATGGCCAAGAGCTACGGCACCGTCAGTGCGGAACAGAAACTTGAGATGAGCGGTCTCGCATTCGTGCAGGGCCTCGCCAGCGGCGCATTGCCGCTCAACACCATCGCGCGGACACTCGGCTATGACGTCGCCGAGGCCGAGCGCGGTCGCGTCGTCGTCACGCTGGTGCCGACCGACGCGCATCTCAATCCGGCGGGCACCGTGCATGGCGGCCTCACCGCGACGCTGCTCGACAGCTGCATGGGGCTTGCGGTGCAGTCGACGCTCGATGCCGGCACCAGCCAGACCACGCTCGAGTTCAAGATCTCGCTGGTGCGTCCGATCACGCCCGATACCGGCCCGATCAGGGCGGAAGGCAATGTGCTCAATTGCGGCCGCCGCATCGGTACCGCCGAAGGCAGGGTCACCGACGAGCAGGGCCGGCTGCTGGCCCACGGCACGACGACGTGCCTGATCTTCCCTTCTTGACGCCGAGCGCCGCGGAGAGACTGCGCCGGCATTGCATCGGGAGATCCGATGCCGGCGCAGTAACATTGGAATGCCTCCAGCAAGCTTACGGCTTAGAGATCTTCAAGTTCACCGCACCGATCGATTGCGTTACCCGAACACGCAGCAAGCGCGTTCGGGTAGTGATGATGCGATCGTCGATGGAGCCATGCACTCCGGCCGTGTTCAGCGTGGCCCCTCCGGATATCCCGGCATGTTGTTCCAGCCGGCGGGCAGTTCGCCGCCCAGCCGTGCCGCGGCGCCTTCGTGTTCGGGCAGGCGGATGAGGCCGAGCTGAAGCATGGCGGTGATCGCATCTTCCTGTCCGAGCTCCTCGGCGATCCGTCCGTCCTGCACGCGCAGCACGGTCGTGCCGGCGAACGTCATCTTGCGGCCGGAGGCCGCCGGCAGCGAGCCGAGCCGGAAGTCGCTGAACGCAGGTCCCGTGTGCGTGCCGCCGCCTTCCCAGCGGCCGACGACGAGATCGCCTTCCGCGACGAGATCTCCGACGCCCCAGAAATTGAGATCCGGAAAGGCTGCGCGAAATTCGGTCATGAACTTCATGACCGCGGCGCGGCCCTTCTTCGGTTCGTGCATCGGGTAATGCACGACAATGTCTGCTGTGGCGAGCTCGTTGATGATGCGCGGATTCCAGGGGTTGCCCCAGAACTCCTTGAACCACCGGCCGACGACGTCCTTGTTTTCCTCTGACATCTCTTCGTCTCCATTTGCGCATTGCCGGTATCGCGGCCGGCGTTCTGTCGATGCGCGCAGTGAACATTTGGAGGCGTGTGTCGTGCCACCCGATTTCAGATCGGGCGCTCGGTCGGCGTGCAAGCGAGATTCCGCTGTGTCGATATGGCGCTTAGCACCGCTTCTCGATCGTCGTCGCGGAATCGGGAAGCGGGTGGTTCGCGGAACGCGAACGCGAGACCGTCTTCGCGATCACACGGGAGAACATCATGCGCAACTTCGATGCGATCGCCGCGCCGCGCGGCGACGGGCTTCGTCCCGAACTGCGGGCGCTGCTCGATCGCGCTGCGATCGAGCCCCGTTCTGAATTGTTCGTCAGAAGCGACGGGATGCTTCAGTCCGGT
Organism: Bradyrhizobium sp. Mp19; assembly: GCF_029952935.1. Classification (NCBI taxonomy): domain Bacteria; kingdom Pseudomonadati; phylum Pseudomonadota; class Alphaproteobacteria; order Hyphomicrobiales; family Nitrobacteraceae; genus Bradyrhizobium; species Bradyrhizobium sp. Mp19. The sequence goes on from NZ_JASAUT010000014.1 coordinate 71,874, forward strand.
CCGGACGCCACCCCGAAGACGGTGCACGACAACGTCGTGCCGTTGAAGACGCGGGCGGCTTAACCCAAGACAGCGGCGGCCTTATCGCCACACCGACTTGTCGGCGTCCCAGCGCTGGCCCTTGAACTCCTTGAGCAGCGCGTCGATCGCGCCGTTGTCGTCCCTGGTCTCGCTGCCTTCCTCGTCGCTGCTGGAATCGTCAGACAGATTCAGCTTGGCGCCGGCGCTGTCGTCCGATGTCGAGACGGTGGGGCTCGAGACCCACAGCATCAGCCGGTCAGAACTTCCGGGCTTGTCGGGCGAGACCAGGGCAGTGACCTCGTAATTCTGGGTGAGGCCGAGTGCCGGGTAGATCGTGCTGGGCCGCTTCAGCACCAGCTTGAGCTTGCCGGTGTTCGCGTTCCACGTCGCCGAGGCGGGCTTTGCGGCAAGCGTCTTCGCCAGCACGCCCGCGATCGCGGTTGCCAGCTTGTCCTTGTTGATCTTGTCGCCTTCGCGCCAATCGGCTGCAGCAAAGCGGATGGTGCGGTCCATCTCGACGACGCCGCTGGTCCAGCCGGCCGCGGTCACGCCGGGCGCCGATTTTGCCTTGGCGAGCAGCGCGCCGGCGTGCTCGGGATCGACGGTGAGGTTGATGGTCTGCTCGCCGGAGCGCATCGCATCGCAGGTCACCGCGAGGCTGGAGGTGCCGATCTCGACGGCCTCGCCCTTCAGGCTCTTGAGGAAATCCGCCGCCGCGTCGAGCTTCACCCGCACACCGATCGATTCCGGCGAAACGTCGGTGAAATCCTTCGGCTGCGGCGTGATGCCGTCCTCGGTGGCCTGGTTGTCCTGGAATTCCTTCTCGCTGAGATCGGAATTGTCCGTCGAGGCGACCTCGGTCACCGTCTGGCCGATCGTGATCTGGCCGCGGAACTCAAAACCGTCGCCGGTCTGCTTGCGGTTCAGCTTGACCGTCACCGGCTGCTTGTCGGTGACGCTCTGGGCGGTCCCGGAAAGCGTCTGGCCGCTGACGGTCAGGTTGGCGACGAAGCGGTCCTTGCGGTCGGAGCTCTTGTCGGCGGGATAGCAGACGTCGAGCACGGCCGCGGTCACGGTCTTGCCCTGGCGGGTTTCCTTCAGGACGACGTCGGCATTGCCGTCCATCAGGCCGTCGATCGAGGTGAAATAGCGCGTCTCGGGGCCACTGGCGGGCGCCGCCTTCGATTGCAGCTTCATCTGGGCGAGAGCAGGCGCCGAGGCGACGGCAAGACCGAGCAGCAGGAGCGGGAGCGCGCGCATACGATAAGTCCTCGAAGGGCAGAATCGGTTCCGTCGTAACTAGCAAACCTCCATGTCATTGGCCAAAAAAGAAGGCCGCCTAACGGCGGCCTCGCGCCGCGATCGCGGTCATGTGCGTTCGTCAGGTTCCTGGCCGCTCTCCAGCCGGCCGCGCAGCACCGTCACGACGCGGCCCACGGTTTCGAGGTCTTTCATCGACAGCCCGTCGGCGAGGCCGTTCACCCAGGGCAGCTGCAGGCGCATCGCCGCGTCGAAGCTTTGCCGCCCCTTGGCGGTCAGCACGATGAGCTGGGCGCGGCGGTGATGCGGGTTGGTTTCGAAGGCAACGAGCCCGTCCCGCTCGAGATCGTTGACGATCCGCTGCACGTTCTGTCTGGCAGCGCCGAGGTCGCGCGCCAGCCATGCGACCGGTTGCGGGCGCTCGGCGGCGACGATGGCACCGAGGATCTGCCAGCGTGCACTGGTCAGTCCGAGCCCGGCCACCAGCCGGTCGCCTGATGTGAACAGCAGGCTGTTGAGCCTGAACAGGTCGGGAATCAGGGTGCTCAGGGCTTTGCCCGCCGGCGTTCGTTTTGCATTCGGCATTTGTCACCATATAAACGTATTGACATCATAGTGTCAACTTATATATGTATCCATCATAACGGAATGACATCATAACACCATATCGAACGGAGCCAACCATGCCGCAGATGCGCCCCCTGGACCCCGCTTTCCCGATCGACCGCCAGCTCGCGGTCGAGGCCACCAATGTGGTGCTCGTCAACCTCTTCACGCTCGATGCGGCCGACGAGGACACCTTTCTCAAGGCCTGGCAGGACGACGCCGCCATCATGAAGCGGCAGCCGGGTTTCATCTCGACCCAGCTGCACCGCGCGATCGGCGAGAGCCCGGCCTATCTGAACTACGCGGTCTGGGAATCGACCGCCGCCTTCCGCGCCGCCTTCATGAACCCCGAGTTCAGGGCCAAGCTCTCGGCCTATCCCGCCTCGGCGGTGGCCTCGCCGCACCTGTTCCAGAAGGTGGCGATCCCGGGCGTGTGCGTCGCGTAACGGACTGTCAGGCTGTCGCGTCAAGGATCGGTCAGCTGTGCACGAGCATGCCAGCCCCGAGCGTGGCGGCAGCGGCCAGAAACGATATGTCCAGAAATCGCAGCGGCGCTTTTGGACGATGACCGGCAGAACCGGAAATGACGTAATAGAGCCCATAGCCCGCGCCGAGGACGACGAACGTCAGCGTTTGCCTGAGCCAGAACGTCAAGACGACCGCAAGACCATCGATGCTGTCCAGGGCATAGGCGCCGACCGCGAGCAACGTGCCGATCGCGTAGAACAGCACGAGCGTCGACGTCAGTGATTTGGCGTCGCGGGACATGCGATGATCCTTGCATCCCGATCGTAATCAAACTGCAAAAAAGAAGGCCGCCCGGAGGCGGCCTTCGATCTCGATGGGGATGTGGGAGGCTTAGAAGCCGCCCATGCCGCCCATTCCACCACCCATGCCGCCGCCCGGCATTGCCGGCGCCGCGTCCTTCGGCAGTTCGGCGACCATGGCTTCCGTGGTCACGAGCAGGCCGGCCACGGAGGAGGCGTCCTGCAAGGCGGTGCGCACCACCTTGGCGGGGTCGATGATGCCCTTGTCGACCATGTCGACATAGTCCTCGGTCTGCGCGTCGAAGCCGAAGGTCTCCGACTTGTTTTCGAGGATCTTGCCGACCACGATCGAGCCCTCGACACCGGCGTTCTCCGAGATCTGGCGGACCGGAGCTTCGAGCGCCTTGAGCACGATGTTGATGCCGGCCTGGACGTCGGCATTCGGGTTGGTGAGCCGGCCGACCGCCTTCTTGGCGCGCAGCAGCGCGACGCCGCCGCCCGGCACGATGCCTTCCTGCACCGCGGCGCGGGTCGCGTTCAGCGCGTCCTCGACACGGTCCTTCTTCTCCTTGACCTCGACCTCGGTCGCGCCGCCGACCTTGATGACGGCAACGCCGCCGGCGAGCTTGGCGAGGCGCTCCTGCAGCTTCTCACGGTCGTAGTCCGAGGTGGTCTCCTCGATCTGCGCCTTGATCTGGCCAACGCGGGCGTCGATGTCCTTCTTCTTGCCGGCGCCCTTGACGATCGTGGTGTTCTCCTTGTCGATCACGATCTTGCCGGCGCGGCCGAGCATGTTGATCGTGACGCTCTCGAGCTTCATGCCGAGGTCGTCGGAGATCAGCTGACCACCGGTCAGGATCGCGATGTCCTCCAGCATCGCCTTGCGGCGATCGCCGAAGCCCGGCGCCTTGACGGCGGCGACCTTGAGCCCGCCGCGCAGGCGGTTGACGACCAGGGTCGCCAGCGCCTCGCCCTCGACGTCCTCGGCGAGGATCAGCAGCGGGCGGCCCGACTGCACCACGGCTTCCAGCACCGGCAGCATGGACTGCAGGCCGGACAGCTTCTTCTCGTGCAGCAGGATGTAGGCATCCTCGAGCTCGGCGGTCATCTTCTCGGCGTTGGTGATGAAGTAGGGGCTGAGGTAGCCGCGGTCGAACTTCATGCCCTCGACGATGTCGACCTCGGTCTCGAGCGACTTGTTCTCCTCGACGGTGATCACGCCCTCGTTGCCGACCTTCTGCATCGCCTGCGCGATCATCTTGCCGATCGCGGCATCGCCATTGGCCGAGATGGTGCCGACCTGGGCGACTTCGGACGAGGAGGCGACCGGCTTGGCGCGCTTCTCGATGTCCTTGATCACGGCCGCGACCGCGGTGTCGATGCCGCGCTTCAGGTCCATCGGGTTCATGCCGGCGGCGACCGACTTGGCGCCCTCGCGGACGATGGCCTGCGCCAGCACGGTCGCGGTGGTGGTGCCGTCACCGGCGGTGTCGTTGGTCTTGGAAGCGACCTCGCGCAGCATCTGCGCGCCCATGTTCTCGAACTTGTCGTCGAGCTCGATCTCCTTGGCGACGGTGACGCCGTCCTTGGTGATGCGGGGAGCGCCGAAGCTCTTCTCGATGACGACGTTGCGGCCCTTCGGGCCGAGCGTCACCTTCACGGCGTTGGCGAGCACGTCGACACCGCGCAGCATGCGGTCGCGGGCCTCTCCGGCGAATTTTACGTCCTTGGCAGCCATTGATTTGAACTCCTGGAATGTCTGTGGATTGCTTGTCGCTCGTTTTTCTCGTCATTGCCGGGCGAAAGCACGAAGTGCGTCTTCGTGCCAGATGACCCGGCAATCCATCGCTTCAGAAGATTGATGGATGCCCGGGTCATCTAGCGCGAAGACGCGCTTCTGCCCGGGCATGACAGCGGAGGGCGCGGCGGCCCTCGGAGTCCAAGGCGTTACGCCAGCACGCCCATGATGTCGGACTCCTTCATGATCAGGAGTTCCTGGTTGTCGAGCTTGACCTCGGTGCCCGACCATTTGCCGAACAGCACGCGGTCGCCGACCTTGAGGTCGATCGGGATCAGCTTGCCGGCCTCGTCGCGGCCACCCGGGCCGACGGCGACGATCTCGCCCTGGGACGGCTTCTCCTTGGCCGAGTCGGGAATGATGATGCCGCCCTTGGACTTCTCCTCGGCATCGATACGCTTGACCACGACGCGGTCGTGCAGGGGGCGGAAGGTGGATTTAGCCATGACGTTCCCTCTTGGAGGCTCGGTTTCAGGTCCGGTTCATCGGGACCGGCGTTGGATGCCGGCCGGTCGGCGCAGGGCAGGACGCCCGGCGCTCTTAGCAATCGTGGTGCGAGAGTGCTAATTGTGGGCCGGGAAATATGGCTTGGCGCAGTTTCTGTCAAGCAAACGGGTTAAGGCCTTGGTGAGGCCAATATAGGATGGTGGACCAGAAACCAAATCGTAGCGATGACGTAATTTTGTCAGACGTCATTGCTCCGCCTTAAGTTTTACGCTTGGCTGCAGGACGGGTGCGGCCGGGACATAGTCGGGGGATGCATATGATCAGGTCACTCAACGCGCGATTGGTCGCACGGTTCGCGGCTGTTTCGGCGCTGACGACACTCTTGGGGGCGTGCGGCAGCATGAGCCTGCCGTCGTTGTCGTCGAATCCTGAGCCGGCGCCAGCCGAGCCGGGCGTAGCCCCCGAAATGCCCGCAAGCATCCGCGCCGACGAGATCGTCGGCCGCTGGGGTCTCGCCTCGTTCCAGAATCCCGCCGACCGCGCCCGCACCGAGGCCGCCGCGCGCGGCCAGTGCAAGCAGCCTTACGTGATCGGCGCCGGCCAGAACGGCGGCGTCATCATGCATCTGGCCGACCAGGCCACCCCGCAGGAACTGCGGCTGAAGGGTTCCCCGAGCGGCAAGAACTATATCGGCCCGCCAGGACCGACGCCCGGCGAGCAGGACCGCGAGATCGTTTCGTTCGACGGCCGCGTCATGATCACCCGCTTCGTCGACAAGGACGCCGGGGTCCGCTACGGCAACATGGTCTATGTCCGCTGCGCCCCGAGGGCGTAACGGCGGGACTTCGAGCTATCTGCCGACATAGGGCCGCACAGTCGGCGCACCTCTCCCCCTGTGGGAGAGGTCGGCTTGCATCGCCAGATGCAATCCGGGTGAGGGGTCTCTCTTCGCGAGTGATCCTCTCGCGATCCGCGTGTGCGGCGACACCCATTCATCCGGCGCGCCATAGCGGATGCGAAGCATCGGCCCTCGACAGGACGGCGGCCGCGAGGCCTCCTCCCGTTTGAAAGTCGTGACCCGCAAACAACGGTCTTATCGCCGCACGCCAACCCGATTGACGCCGCCATTCAGGTTGCCGCCCGCATTGTGACGGACCGCGGCGCGCGCCACCGGACGCGGCCTGAGCACGACGCCCGCCCTCGCCACGCAACCCTGCGGATAACCGACATAGGTGCAGTAAACCACGGCCTTGGCCGGTGCTGAACTGACGGCGACACCGGCGATCCCCAACATGAGGCTCGCCGCAACGCCCGCAAGCGTCACGGACCTGGTCGAGAGAATGTTCGTCCGACGCATGGTGATCCTCCTCATCGCACGCGAACCGAAAGGTGATGGCGCCGCTTCAGATGCGGCCCAAGGTTATCTTCAGCGGCAAGGGGGAGGTGACGTTGACGTAGATCAACGGCGGGCGCGACCCGTCGCTCCGTGAGATCGATTTGCCTCATCAAGATGAGGACGGCTCAACGAGCCGCCCTCCTGGAGCGCCGTTGCGCCGACGTCACTGGCAGACGTACATGCGGCCGTCAGCCATCTTCGTCATCGTGCCAGGTTCGCAGCCGATGCCATTAGCTGCCTTGTACTCCGTCCATCCGGCGTATCCGTAATACGGACTGATCCTTTGGTAGGCTCGTGCCGGATAGTAGGGCTGGCCAAAGTAGGGATCCGTCTGGGCGGCATACGAATTGGTCCAATCGTTTGTGCCCCAGCCGGAATAGGCCGGCGCGGTAGCGGCCGCTGCGGCGACGGCTGCCGTAGCGGCGACACCCGCGCCAACCCCGTATCCGTACGCGGCGCGCCGGGTTTGGCGACGCGCAACGCCCGCGACGCTCACGGGCGTCAGCGGTCGGCCCACACGCGCCTGGGCGCTTTCGACCGAAGCCGAAATGCCGCCCTGCTCAGACCAGGTGACGGAGAACAGTGTCGCACAAGCGAAAGTCGAGAGCGCAATTGCAGTATTCCTGACAATTCCTTGCGTCATGTTCAATCTCCAGTGTTGAGTACTCCAGTGGCTCCCCCCAATCAGTGATACAAGGCGCAATGCGCGCGAATGAATTGAGCCCGCCGCTGACCGTCACGGCGTCAAGGACGGTATGGTGCTCACGCAGCGTCTGCGAACAGCGAGCCTGAGTTCTTGTGATGCGTGCAGCGAGCGGCTGCAGAATTGTGACTGTGTGTTGAGCGGACGCACAAATCCCCGTTCGGGGGCGACCGGATTCACTCCGGAAGTCCGATGCAACCGGCACCCAATGTTGGCTCCCGGCATGCGCATGACGAATTTCCCTCATGCACATTATGCGTCAGCGACGCCAGATCTACCAGTCAATTTCCAACTGCAGCATTGGCACAAACTGCATGCGGTCGAGAGCGGCTCTGCCTCGGTTCTCGCTCGCCTCGACAAGACTTGATCCATGTCAAAGGCCCTGAAGTCTTCGCATGGGACATTTGGTGACGATCATGCACGCCACGGAGCGGTCTTGCGGATGATACCCGCTTGACGCCGTGCTGAGCCATGCTTCAAACAAAACCGCCGGCCCTCGGGCCGGCGTTTTTCGTTTGATCAGACAAAGCTCAGTTGAACATCGCGTCGATGTCGTCCTGCGAGGCGTGGCCGGCGTCGCCGTCGAGCTTCGGGCCGTTGAGCAGGCGGGCATCGCCCTCGCGCGTGTCGACGATCGCCGGCACGTGCGACTTGATGGCGTCGACGCCGCCCCAGATGTTCATCATCTCGTTGATGTGCTGTTCGATGAACTTCATCGTCTGCATCACCTTGCTGATGCGCTGGCCGGTGAGGTCCTGGAAGTTGCAGGCCTCGAAGATCGAGACCACGCGCTCCTGAATATCTTCGCTGAGCCGCTTCTGCTGGTCGGGCGTGACGTTGTTCGCGAGCGCGCTCGCGGCCTGGTCGATCGCCTCCACCGCCTCGAGGATCTGCTGGGTCGCCTGTTCGGTGCCGCCGACCACGGCGCCGAGTTCGCCATTGACCTTGGCCATCTCCTCGCCGTTGAAGCTCTTGCCGTGCAGCACGGCGATCTCGCGCTTGGTGCGGCTGATCGCGTCGTGGATCAGGTCGAGCTCGACCTTGAGCTTCTCGCACTGTTCGACCTGCGCGCGGTAGGTCTCGAGCAGTGCGTGGGTCTCGGCGACTTCGCGGGCGACCGCGGCATCGACGCTGTCGCCGGTGCGCTGTGCCGGCGCTGCGGCCATCTGGGCGCGGATCGAGCGAAGCTCGGCCATGATCTCGCGATGCATCGGACCGAGATCGGCGCCGCTGGAAACATCCGGCTCCGGCATCACAACCTCGCCCATCGCCTGCTCGACACGAAAACGCTTGCGCTTCACTGACATGATTTTCATTCCCGCCCCTTCACTGAAGTCCGTTCTAGACGGAGCGGATTTAACGTCAGGTTCACGCCGGAACTGTTTGCGCGGATAGCGCGCAATCGCGGCGATACCGGCGATTAACCATGTCGCCGCGCCGTTCACGCAAAATAAACGCTGTCAGGGAAAACCGCGCTCCATTGCCGACGTGGTGAATCGAAACGGCCGATCCGTTTACCAAACCGATGCGGTTTTCATTGCCTATTGACCACGTGCAATGGCGCAAAGTCGGCGCCCTCGCGCATCACGTCACGACGAAACCAGTACAGAGTACGTCGATGTTCAGGAAAACCACGCTTGCGCTGCTCGCCGGCGCGTCTTCTCTTATTGCCGTTCCCCATCACGCCATGGCGATCGACGCGGCAGCGCCCGCCGAGCCCGCCGTCATCTATGCCAATCAGGGCGCTCCACAGCCGCCGATGCGCACCGCCTATGTGCAGCCGCAGCGCTCCAACATGGGCGGCGGCTTCATCGAATTCCTGTTCGGCGATGCGCCGTCGTCGCAGGGTTATTCGCCGCAGCCGATGTATCAGCAGCAGCCCGGCTATTACGGCAACCGTCAGCTGCCCCCGATGGATCCGCAGCAGCAGCAGATGCTCCGGCAGCAGGAAGAGGCCGCGGGCGACCCGGCGCAGCGTCCGTTCGATCCGAGATACGAAAAGCAGCTGGTCGACTATTCCGGCAAGGAAGGCGCCGGCACCATCGTCGTCGATACGCCGAACAAGTTTCTCTATCTGGTGCAGGGCGACGGCCGCGCGCTGCGCTACGGCATCGGCGTCGGCCGGCCCGGCTTCACCTGGGCCGGCGTGAAGACGATCTCGGCGAAGAAGGAGTGGCCGGCCTGGACGCCGCCGCCGGAAATGCTGGCGCGCCGTCCCGACCTGCCGCGGCACATGGAAGGCGGCCCGGAGAATCCGCTCGGCGCCCGCGCGATGTATCTGGGCTCTTCGCTCTACCGCATCCACGGCTCCAACGAGCCCTGGACGATCGGCACCAACGTCTCGTCCGGCTGCATCCGGATGCGCAACGAGGACGTCATCGACCTCTACGGCCGCGTCAATGTCGGGGCTAAGGTCGTGGTGATGTGAGGTTGGTTTTGAAGCAGCTGCCCCAAACATGGTGTCGTCCCGGCGAAAGCCGAGATCCATAACCACAGGCGGTTGTTACTGAGAGAAGCTGTAGCCCCAGCCGTGTCAAATCCCGCACGGTTGTGGTTATGGGTCCCGGCTTTCGCCGGGACGACGGAATCAAAACGGCCGCTCGATTGGAGCGGCCGTTGTCGTTTCAGCGATCGCGTTTACGCGTAGTTGCTGTCGTCGCCGTCGCCGCCACCATCGAAGCCGTCGTCATCATTGTCGAAGTCGTCGGCGTCTTGATCATCGTCACTGTCCCGGTCGGCCTGCGCCTGGTCGAACGCGCCGGCGCGCGAGCCGCTGTCGCGGTTGGAGCCGACATCGTTGATCCCGGCGTCACGCGCCAAGTCGCTCGACGACTGGTCGCCGCCCCAAGGACGCGACCCGCCGCCGAGGCTGCCGGCATCGGCCAGCGACTGGTGGCTGCCGCCACCCATCATGCCGCGGATGCTGGAGAGCAACAGTCCGCCGCCGACCACGCCGGCCGCGGCCGCCGCTGCGGTGCCGAGGAACGAACCGCCGCCGCCACCGGGAGCGCCACCGCCGAACGCCGGCGGCTGCGGGCCGCCGTAAGGCTGACCGTATTGCTGTGGCGGCTGGCCGTAGGGCTGGCCGCCGCCGGCCTGCTGCATCGCCTGGCCCGAGTTCCAGACCGGGCGGCCGCCCGGATCGCGGCCGCCCATGTCGGGCGCCCGCACCGGCGGCACCGAACCATGCTGCTGGCCCTGTCCGCCGAAGATCGCATCGCGCATCGAATCGAGGAAACCGCCGCCCTGCTGCTGGGCTCCCTGCTGCTGGCCGACCGCGGCCTCGAGTTCCTGGATCCGGTCATGGGCGCGCTTCAGCGCCTCGTCCTGAACCAGCGCGGTCTGCACCAGCGCGTAGACCGCATTAGGCGCGCCGCGCAGGCCCTGCACGATCGCGGACATGGCCTCGCCGTCGCGCGGGGCATTCTCCAGCTTGGCGAGCCGGTCGAAGAGATCGTCGATCAGTTGGCGTTCTTGCGGTGTCATGGCGTTCTCCATCGCGCCGATCGAATCGGCGCGTCCGGGATGTAGGACTGGGTTTGTGGCGCAAGGAGTGGGGGCCAGAATTAAATTTATGTATGCGACAATACGACCGGCGGCTTTTCGCGAACCTCAAAGCGTTTTCGAGCGAAGCCTGCCCGGCACTTGATGCGGGGTGGGGACCGGTTCAGGCCAGTGTAACTTTATTCAGGGCCAGCAGCGCGGGGAAATCGTCGCCTGCCAGATAGGCATGCTCGGTCTCGCGCTGCGTCGTCAGCGGGTCGAGGCTCTTCAGCGTTTCGTCGACGAAACCGGGATGGCACATCACGAGCCCGTCCTCCGGCATGCCGTCGAGGAAGCCCTCCATCAGCGCCGCGAAATCATTGCCGCGCGTGAAATCATAGGCGCCGGCGAAGGCCGGATTGAACCGCAGGCCCGCTCGCTGTGCCTTGATCCGGAATTGCGTGCTGAGCACGTTCAGCACCAGCGCCTTCGGCGCCGCCAGCTGGCGCGCCAGCGGGCCTTCGCGTCCGCACTGCCGCACCCAGGCATCGGGCGCGCGCTCCTTCACGGCGCGCAGGAAGCCGTCGCGCACCTGCGGGAACAGCTGCGCGTGCTGGTGGCCGTCGACGAAGTCAGGTGCGCGGCCGAACAGATCATGGAAGGCGTCGAGCTGCGCCAGCACCTCGGCATGGACCAGTTCGGCGTCGAGCCGGTGCATCAACCCGGCGCGCAGCAGCCGTGGGAAGGGCAGGAACATGTCGCCGTCAAGCGGGCGGAAATGCATCGTCAGCGGCCGGAACGGCGCGGTCAGCGTCACATGCAGCCCGATCGCGCAGCGCGGGCTGTTCGCCACCGACGCCGTGAGCGCGGCAGCTGCATCGCGGCCGATCGCCGGCGTCACCATCATCACCGACGTCGCATTGAGGCGCCCGCGCTCGATCAGATCGCGGATCGCGCGGTTGACGCCGTCGCTCAAGCCATAGTCGTCAGCACACAGCCAGATCCGGCGCGGCGTATCGGTGTTCATTCCGCGGCGGTCCGCTCGGAGGCATTTTGCGCCGCGCCGCCGTCGGCGTGCTTCTCGGTGTGCTCGGCGACGAAGTAGATCGGCCGCGCCTTCAGCTCGGAGAGGATCTTGCCGATATATTCGCCGACGATGCCGATCATGATCAGCTGCACGCCGCCGATCGTCATCATGCCGATCATCAGCGACGGATAGCCGGGGACCTGCTTGCCGGTGGTCAACACTTCCCACAGGATCGAGAGGCCGAACAGGAAGGCCGCACCGGCGAGCAGCGCGCCGAGCAGGCTGGCAAAGCGCAGCGGCGCCACCGAGAACGAGGTCAGGCCCTCGATCGACAGGCCGATCAGCCGGCCGGCATTGAAGGTGGTGACGCCGTGCGCGCGCGGCGCCGGCTCGTAGTCGACGCGGATCTGCCTGAAGCCGATCCAGCTGGCGAGGCCCTTGAAGAAGCGGTTGCGCTCCGGCAATTGCCGCAGGGCCGCGGCCGCGCGCGGCGACAGCAGGCGGAAGTCGCCGGCATCCTCCGGGATCTGCTGCCGGGCGCCCCAATTGATCAGCGCGTAGAAGCCGCGCACGGCCAGCCGCCGCGCGGCCGATTCATTGTCGCGATGCGCCTTCGCCGTGTAGACCACGTCGTAGCCGTCATCGATCCAGTGCGCGACCAATTGCTCCACGAGCGTCGGCGGATGCTGGCCGTCACCATCCATGAACAGCACCGCGCCGCGGCGGGCGTGGTCGAGGCCGGCCATCAGCGCCGCCTCCTTGCCGAAATTGCGCGACAGCGACACCACCTGCAGGTCGAGCCCGTCGGCGGGCAGGCCGCGCGCGATCGTCAGCGTGTTGTCCGCGCTGCCGTCATCGACATAGATCACCTCGCAGGCGAGGCCGTAGCGGGCGCGCAGCGTCCTGGCGAGGCTGACCAGCCGCTCATGCAGCGCCGCAAGCCCGGCCGCCTCGTTGTAGACGGGCACGACGATCGACAGACCCTGCCCGGCGGCGGTCTTGGCGGTCGTGGTCAGGCTGGAAACGTCAGAGCCCAGCATCATCGATCAGGTTCCGGAACTAGAGCGTTTTCGAGCGAAGTGGCCTTCCGCCTCGCGCAAGGAAAACGCGTCAAAACGAGAGATCCCTCGAACACAATATGGTACCGCAGGGTAGCTGTCGCCAACATGAACGGCGCGGCCGCCTCATTGTCGCAGGAACGCCTCAAGCCGGGCGAACAGCGGGTTCTCGCGATCGAACACATAGTCCAGCGACACCACCGACACGGTTTCGGCGCCGTGCTCGCGCAGGAAGCTGCCGAGCGCGTAGAGCTTGCCCGGTGGGCAGTGCAGCGTAAGCATGCCCGACGAGGTCGGGCCGCCGAACGGGGCGACGACGCCGAAACAGTTATGCGCCTCCGACAGCAGCGCATCGTTGCAGCCGGCGAAGCGGGTGCGGACCTCGCGATACTTGCTGGCGCGGGCGCGCGCCGCGATGTGGTCGAGGATAACGCGCGCGGTCTCGCGGGCTCCGGTCGACCAGTCGGCATCCCGCGACGCAACGAGGTTGGCCTGGCTGCGCAGCATGACGCCGTCGTCGAGCACCTTGAGCCCGTTGGCGGTGAGCGTCGCCCCTGTCGTCGTGATGTCGACGATCAGTTCGGCGGTGCCGGCGGCGGGCGCGCCCTCGGTGGCGCCGGCGCTTTCCACGATGCGGTAGTCGCCGACGCCGTGCCTGGCAAAGAAGCCGCGCGTCAGATTGATGTATTTGGTCGCCACCCGCATGCGGTGATTGTGCTGCTCGCGGAAGCCGGAGGCGACGTCATCGAGATCGGCCATGGTGCGGACGTCGATCCAGGCCTGCGGCACCGCGACCACGACATTGGCATAGCCGAAGCCGAGGCCTTCGATCATCAGCACGCGCTTGTCGGCATCGGGAATGCTCTCGCGCACCAGGTCCTCGCCGGTGACGCCGAGATGCACCGAGCCGCGAGCCAGATTGGCCGCGATCTCGCTCGCCGAGAGATAGGCGATCTCGACATTGTCGACGCCGGCGATGGTGCCGCGATAGTCGCGGGCGCCGCCGGCCTTCGACAAGGTCAGCCCGGCGCGGGCGAAGAAGCTTTCGGCGTTTTCCTGCAGCCGCCCCTTTGAGGGAACGGCGACGACAAAGGGCGTGCTCACTGGGCGCCTCCGAAGGAGGTGGCCTGGCCATGCCGGGTCATCGCCTCGATCCAGACCGAGAAGCCGACCGCTGGGATCGGGCTCGCCGAGCCGAGCTGCGTCATCAGCCCGTCATAGCGCCCGCCGGCGACCAGCGGTTCGGCGCCGTTGCCCTTGGCGTGCAGTTCGAACTCGAAGCCGGTGTAGTAGTCGAGGCCGCGGCCGAACGCGGTGGAGAACCGGGTCTTTCGGATGTCGATGCCGCGCGCGGCCATGAAGCCGATCCGGCTCTCGAGCTGGTCGATCGCGCCGGCAAGGTTGAGCTTGGCGTCGGAGGCAAGCGCGCGCAGTTGCGCGACCGCGTCGTCGGGATCGCCCGCGATCGCCAGGAAGCGCTTGATGGTCGCGACCGCGTCGCGCGGCAGCGCGCCGCCCTTCAGTGTCGATTGCTCGAGGAAACGGTCGGCGATCTCGGCGACCGTGCGGCCGCCGACATTGGTGGTGCCGGCGATCGACATCAGATCGGTGACCAGCGCCAGCGCCGCCTTGCGGTCGGAGCCGGCCAGCGCCGCGAGCACGCCCTCATATTCGTTGCGGCCCGGCGCGGTCTTGAGCGTCAGCTGCTCGATGTCGTCGGTCAGCGAGACCTTGCGGTTGAAGTCCTTGATCAGCCGGCGCCGCCACACCGGATAGAGGTCGAGCGCATCGATCAGCGCGTTGAACAGCGCGACGTCGCCGGTGCGGATCTCGACGTCGTTCAACCCGAACGCCGTGGTCGCCTCCAGCGCTAGCGCCAGCATCTCGGCGTCGGCCGCGGCGCGGTCCTGCCGCCCGAACGATTCGATGCCGGCCTGCAGGAACTGGCTCGGCGCACCGCCGCGATAGCGGAACACCGGACCGAGATAGCTGAAGCCGGCGGGCTGGCCGGCGCGGGCGGAGGCGAGGTAGTCGCGCGCCACCGGGATCGTGAGGTCCGGGCGCAGGCAGAGCTCCTCGCCGCCCGGGTCCGTCGTCAGATACAGGCTCTTGCGGATGTCCTCGCCGGAGAGGTCGAGGAACGGCTCGGCCGGTTGCAGGATCGCGGGCTCGGACCTCTGATAGCCGGCCTGCGCGAACGAGGCCAGCAGCGCATCCGCCCAGACGGCGGATCCGGCGGCGGATCGTGGTGCGGCAGCTTCGGTCATCTCGACGTCCAATTCGTTCCGAAATCGCGTTCCAGAGCGGGTTCCATGGGTGGTGTTTGCGGAGCCCTTAGCACGGTCGGCCCATGCTTTCGACAGGGATCGGCCAAGTGGCTTAATGATTGGGTTCGTTAACGATTTTGCGACGGCTTGGCTAGGGGCAGATGTTCCCCACAACCGGGTGGCCGTAGCCCGGATGAAGCGCAGCGAAATCCGGGGCATCTCGCGCCGCCGACAGGCTTTCCCGGATTGCGCTTCGCTTCATCCGGGCTACGCAGCGCGCCAATCCCCCAGTGCGGCTTGCACCAGTGCCAGCGCCGCGACGGCGGCGGTGTCGGCGCGCAGGATGCGCGGGCCGAGGGCGAGGCGGAGGATGGCGGGCTGGCGCAGCAGCAGCGCGCGCTCTTCCTCGGCGAAGCCGCCTTCCGGGCCGATCAGGACATCGATCCCGGCATTCGCGGCCGTTGCCGCCTGTAGCGCCCGCACCGGGCTTTCGACCTCGGCGGCCTCGTCGCAGAACACCAGCAACCGCGCCTGATCGCGCCCCGCCAGGAAACGTTCGAGGGGGAGGGGATCGGCGACCTCGGCGAGCGAGATGATGCCGCATTGCTCGGCCGCCTCGACCACATTGGCGCGCATCCGCTCGCCGTTGACCCGCGACACCTGGGTGAAGCGTGTCAGCACCGGCACCAGCCGCGCGGCGCCCATCTCGACCGCCTTCTGCACCATGTAGTCGAGCCGCGCATGCTTCAGCGGCGCGAACACATAGGTGACATCGGGCAGGCGGTCCTGCGCGCGGGTCTGCGCTGATACCGTCAGCATGTCGGCCCGCTTGCGGCCGGAAATCTCCGCGCGCCATTCGCCGTCACGGCCGTTGAACACCAGCACGCTGTCGCCGGCGTTAAGCCGCAGCACGTTGCCGAGATAGTTGCTCTGATCGCGTGCGAGCGGAACGGTTGCGCCGGCGCCGAGCGGGGCATCGACAAACAGGCGGGGGCTGCGGAAATCGTGTTCAGGCATGTCCGAGGCGGCTTCATTGCGGTGTGGCAGGTTTACCAAACTATGCGACACCGTAGTCCCGCGGACTCGTCAGGAACTCGCCGGCCGGGTAGTAAGGAGGCGTCGATATATTGCTTCAGTCACCAAGTCATTTCTTTAGTCCAAAGGGGCCGCTTGCACGCAGCCCCTTTTGCTTTTCGGTCGCCCGTGCGCGGCAATCGGGCCGTTAATCCAAACTGAGGCCTTGCCGAAAATCGCGTTCAGGCAAATTTGATGGTCCGGTTTTACCGCCGTTCGTAGCCTAAAGGCTTAGAATCGGGGAACAATTTAATGTGGCCGGTGTGGCCCTACGCCGCGCTGTCGCCCAAATCGACGGGTTGTTAAGGCCTCACAGGAATCGTAAAACGCCCCCAAAATTCGTTGCTTCGTTTTTGTTGCGCTGGGGTTGCCTGGACCTTTTGCCGGAGAAACACCCTCGATGATCCGCCGACTGATCGTGCTGACCGTTGCCGCGACCGCCCTGTCCGTGGGGCAAGCCGCCGCGCAGAGCGCCTTTCCGGCCCCGTTGCCCAATCAGGCCGGTAAGGCCGGCACCGCGTCCGACCCCGCGTTTCCGCCGGTCAATGGCATGCGTCCAAGCCAGGCCGGAACCGCCTCGGATTCCGCATTCCCGCCGGTCAACGGCGCGCCGGCGGCCAGGGTCGGTGCCACGCCGTCGGCATTTCCGAGCAGTGGCGCGGCCCCCATCGCCGGCGGCGGGGTGTCGTCGCCGCCCCCGCCGGGTGCGGGTGGTGGTGCCGCCGACGCCTGCATGAAGAATTTCACGCCGCTGCGTGAGGATGCGGAGAAGCGCGGCAAGGCGATCAAGGCGGCGAGCGATCGCCACGCCAGCCCCCAGGAGGCCTGCAAGCTGATCGGCAATTACAGCCAGGCCGAGATCAAGATGATCAAATATGTCGACACCAACGCGCAGAAGTGCGGAATTCCGCCGCAGATCGCCGACCAGCTCAAGGCCGGGCACAAGAATACCGAAGCGCTGCTGAAGAAGGTCTGCAATGTCGCTGAGCAGGCGGCGGCGCAGCCGCGTGGGCCTGCGGGGCCGAGCTTGAGCGACGTGCTCGGCTCGTCCGCCTCGCTGCCGGAAGCGACGCCGACCAAGAAGGGCGGCAGCACCTTCGATACGCTGAACGGCAACGTCCTCACCCGTTGATGGATCACCCATGAGCGACGTCTCCACCCGCGTTGCCGATTCCACAGGCAACTGGGTGGATACCCATGCGCCGGTCTGGTCGCGGCCCTATCTGCGGCTTGCGCGCTACGACCGGCCGATCGGCTCCTGGCTGCTGTTGATGCCGTGCTGGTGGTCGGCGGCGCTTGCCGCCGGCGTCGCGCATGACGTGCGCTCGCTGCCGCTCGTGGTCCTGCTGTTCTTCGTTGGCGCCTTTGTGATGCGCGGCGCCGGCTGCACCTGGAACGACATCACCGATCGCGATCTCGACGCCAAGGTCGAACGCACGCGGTCGCGGCCGATCCCCGCCGGACAGGTTACGGTGACGCAGGCGGTGGTCTTCATGGTCCTGCAGGCGCTGATCGGGCTTCTCGTGCTGCTGCAGTTCAACCGCTTCGCGGTGATGACCGGCATCGCCTCGCTTCTGATCGTCGCGATCTACCCGTTCATGAAGCGGATCACCTGGTGGCCGCAGGTCGTGCTCGGCCTCGCCTTCTCCTACGGCGCGCTGATGGGATTTGCGGTGACGCTCGCGCGCATCGATCTGGCCGCGATTGCGCTCTACGCCGGATCGATCGCCTGGGTGATCGCCTACGACACCATCTACGCCCATCAGGACGCCGAGGATGATGCGCTGATCGGCGTCAAATCCACCGCGCGCCTGTTCGGTGCACGCACCCATCGTGCGCTCGTGATCTTCTATGGTCTCGCCGTGCTCTTGATCGGCGTGGCATTCGCACTCGCGGGGGCGCGCTGGCCGGCCTGGATTGGGCTAGCGGCGTTCGCGCTGCATCTCGCCTGGCAGGTCCGGCGGCTCGACATCAGCGATGGCGCGCTCTGCCTGCGGATCTTCAAGTCCAACCGCGACGCCGGCTTCATCCTGTTCGCGAGCCTGGTCGTCGACGCGGTGCTGCGCGCGGCGTGATGACTTCGCAGGATGGGTTTCGCTTCGCTCTACCCATCCTACGCAGCTCGAAATGAAGGCGAGAGGTGCGACAAGTCACGCATGCGCGGGTGATGACACCGCGTGGCGTGAGACGATGAATCGAAACCCATCCTCATCGTCGACCCATCCTCATCGTCGTCCTGGCGAAAGCCAGGACCCATTACCCCAAATCACAATTGTTGCGCGACGCTGGGGCCGCGATCCCGTTCATCACCGAATGCGGTGGTTATGGGTCCTGGCTTTCGCCAGGACGACGGCGATGGAGGGAATGCTGAGTGTGGCGAACTCAATCCCGCGCGATGATCTCGCGTTCGCCGCGATGCACGCTGGTGCCATCGGGCCGGAAGCCCGCGCGGCGGCGGACCAGGAATTTCGGCCTCCGCGCGCGGATCGCGTTGCGGCGACGGCGGCGCGGGGAGGGCGTCCGCGGCGCCGGCTCGGTCAGTTGCGGGAGACGGAAGATGTCGCTCCACATCTGCCAGGCGGAGCTGATCTCCTCGGCATCCGAACTGGAGCCGAGCGGAATGCTGAGCGCGGGATCGCGGTGAACCAGCACCAGCATCTGCGCGTCGTCGATCCCGCGCACCGCGACGCCGAGAAAGTCGCTGACGCGAACATTGACCGCCATCCGCATGCCGAGAACGGCGCGGCGCAGCACGACATGTTCGCGATGAAGCTCGACCTGCCGCATGCCGCCATCCGCGCGCGCGTCCTGCGCGTGGAAGCTGAGCGGAAGGGAAAGAGGGTCGAGCCGCAATGCGCAGCTCGACCCGGCGGAATTGATTCCGCTTGTTGGTGTTTGACGCCTCAAAGCTCTGTCTCCCCGCCGGGATTTTGTTCCCGGTCGTTGTGTGAGAGCCTAGCCGAGCGATGTCCGTTCCCCCTTAAAAAGCCTGGTTAATCCCTCCTCACCTCGTGCCATGATTGACAAGAGGTTGGCCCGCATGATTGACGAAGCCTTGCCCCGATCACTCAAATCTTTGTTGCCTGCCGGCGCAAAGTGCTTGAAATCCCTGTGAAACCGGCACATCTGGTGGATCTGTCGACCTCGTTCCGGGCCCCCCTCAATCCGCAGGAATTCGTTCGTGAACTCTTCACCATCTGCATCGCGACACGGCGATACCTCCGATCTGTTCGACCAATCGGGCCTGAGCGACCTCGCGCAGCGCCTGGTCGATGCCGCAAAGCGCGCGGGGGCCGATGCGGCCGATGCCATCGCGGTGCGCGGCGTCTCGCAGGGCGTCGAGGTGCGCGACGGCCGCGTCGAGGAAACCGAGCGCTCCGAAGGCGATGACGTCGGCCTGCGGGTGTTCGTCGGCCAGCGCCAGGCGGTGGTGTCGACCAATGACGTCAGCGGCGACGGGGTCGCCAAGCTTGCCGAGCGTGCGGTCGCGATGGCGCGCGTGGCGCCGGACGACAAATATGTCGGTCTCGCCGATCCGGCGCTCCACGCCCGCGATTTCCCCGATCTCGATCTGCTCGATCGCAAGGTTCCGAGCACGGCCGAACTGGAGCAGCGCGCGATCGAAGCGGAGGCCGCGGCGCTCGCGGTCAAGGGTGTCACCAAGTCCGGCGGCGCGTCGGCCTCGACCGGGATCGGCGGCATGGTGCTGGTGACGTCGACCGGCTTCCACGGTTCTTATCTGCGCTCCAGCCACGGCATCTCGACCACGGCGATTTCCGGTGAGGGCACCGGCATGGAGCGCGACTACGATTTCACCAGCGCGCCGCATGCGTCCGATCTCGATTCACCTGCCACCGTTGGCCGCAAGGCCGGCGAGCGCGCGGTGGCGCGGTCGAATCCGCGCAAGGTCGAGACCTGCAAGGTGCCGGTGGTGTTCGATCCGCGGGTCGCCGGCTCGATCGTCGGCCATCTGGTCGGCGCCATCAACGGCGCCTCGATCGCGCGCAAGACCAGCTTCCTGAAGGACAAGCTCGGCGAGCAGCTGTTCTCCAGGGACATCCGCATCATCGACGATCCCTTGCGCGTGCGTGGCCTGCGCTCGCAGACCTTCGATGCCGAGGGCGTCAGGGTGAAGAAGACCGCGCTGATCGATGCGGGCGTGCTCACCACCTGGGTGCTGGATTCGGCGACCGCGCGCGAGCTAGGCCTCGTGACGACGGGGCATGCGCATCGCGGTGTGTCGTCCTCGCCGTCGCCCGGAACGTATAATCTGCATCTCGAGCCGGGTGCGGTGACGCCGAAGGAGCTGATCTCCGACATCAAGCAGGGCTTCTATGTCACCGACCTGATCGGATCCGGCGTCAACGGCGTGACCGGCGATTACAGCCGCGGCGCGTCCGGCTTCTGGATCGAGAACGGCGAGATCACCTATCCGGTCAGCGAAGTGACCATCGCCGGCCATCTGCTGCCGATGTTCAAGTCGCTGGTCGCCGCCAACGATCTGGAATTCCGCTACGGCGTCAATTCGCCGACGCTGCGCATCGAGGGCCTGACGCTTGGCGGACGCTGATACGGACGACTGGACCAAGGCGCGCGATGCCGCCTTGCTGATCAGATCGGTGCAGGAAGCGGGCCGGCTCGCCTCGTCGCTGTTCCGCACCGAATTGAAGAACTGGATCAAGGGCGCGTCCTCGCCGGTCTCCGAGGCCGACATCGCGGTCAACGACCTCCTGGAGCAGCAGCTGCGTTCGGCAACGCCCGGCTATGGCTGGCTGTCGGAAGAGAGCGCCGACAACGACTCCCGGCTTGGCAGGCGCTTCACCTGGATCGTCGATCCGATCGATGGCACCCGCGCCTATCTCGCCGGTCGCGAGGATTGGTGCGTTAGTGTGGCGCTGGTTGAAAATGCATCGCCGGTGCTCGCGGCGGTGTATGCACCGGTCAGCGAGGAATTCTTCTTCGCCGCCCGCGGACAGGGCGCCACCCTGAACGACGGCGCGGTGCATGCAACCGCAGGCACCGATTTCAATTTTCCACGGATGGCGGGACCGAAGCCGCTGGTGCAGCGGCTCAGCCCGACGCCGGACGAGATCACGCTCTATCCGCGGATCGGATCGCTGGCGCTGCGGTTGTGCCGTGTAGCACAAGGTCGACTTGACGCGGCCTTTGCGGGCGGGCAAAGCCGCGACTGGGATCTTGCCGCCGCGAATTTGATCGTGCAGGAAGCGGGTGGTAAGATGACTGCGCTCTCGGGGGACGCGATTGAGTACAATCGCCGGGAGGTGACGCATGGGGTGCTGGTGGCAGCAGGACGCGAACGTCATGCACGCATTGTCGAGCATTTCCGCAGCCGTCCTTTGCCGTGAGGCCCCGCCGATCCGCGCCGCGTTTCCGATTGTGACGACCAGACCTGCTGCGACAGCCTTGTGACGACCAGACCTGTGACGACCACGACTTCATTTGTTTGCCGGGCATCTCGTTAGGAAAACCACCATCATGTCAGACAATGCCCAGCCCCAGCTGCTTCACCTCGTGATCGGCGGCGAGTTGACCGATCTCGAGCACAACACCTTCAAGAATCTGGACGAAGTCGAGATCGTCGGCGTCTACCCGAACTATGCGACCGCCTATGCAGCCTGGAAGGCGAAGGCGCAGCAGACCGTGGACAACGCCCAGATGCGCTATTTCGTCGTTCATCTCCACCGGTTGCTCGATCCTGAGCAGGACACAAAGCATTCCCATTGAAACGACTTTTTCGCGATCTGCTGCGCAGCGGCTTCGTGCAGCGCGCGCTGGGTGTGCTTGCGGCCGAGTATCTGAGGCTGGTGTGGTACACCAACCGCTTCAGCTACCAGCCGCATGACGTGTACGGGATCGTCGAGCCCCTGATGCCGGCGATCTTCGTGTTCTGGCACGGCCAGCACTTCATGACGCCGTTCATCAAGACCAAGGAGAGCTACCGCGCCAAGGTGCTGATCTCCCGCCACCGCGACGGTGAATTCAACGCCCTCGCGGTGGAGCGGCTCGGCATCGGCACGATCAGAGGTTCCGGCGATCATTCCGGCGCGTTCCATCGCAAGGGCGGCGTCGGCGCCTTCCTGGAGATGGTTCGGGCGCTGGAAGACGGCTGCAACATGGCCACCACCGCCGATGTGCCGAAGCGGGCGCGGGTGGCGGGCCTCGGGGCTATCATGCTGGCGCGGGAGACCGGCCGGCCGATCATGCCCTTTGCGATGGTCACCAGCCGATTCATCCGGTTGAAAAACTGGGATTCGACCACCATCAATTTGCCATTCGGGCGCGGCGCAGTGGTAGGTATTGAGCCGGTCTATGTGCCGCCCGATGCCGACGCCGCGACGATGGAAAAGCTTCGGCAGCACGTGGAGGAACTTCTCAACGAAGCGACCCGACGTGCCTATGCAGCGGTCGGGCGGCCGGAGGCAGCGCTTGGCTAGCTCGCTACCGATGACGTTGCGTGTGTACCGCAAGCTGTCGTCCGCGATGGTGCCGCTCGCGCCTGCCCTGATCAAGCGGCGGCTCAAGCTCGGCAAGGAAGATCCCGAACGCGTCGGCGAACGCCGCGGCGTGAGCGCCGATACCAGGCCGCAGGGCCCGCTGGTGTGGATTCACGGCGCCAGCGTCGGCGAGGTGCTGGCGGCGGCCGGGCTGATCGAGCGGCTGCGCGCGCTCAATCTGCGCATCCTGCTCACCTCGGGCACGGTGACCTCGGCCGCGATCGTCGCCAAGCGCTTCCCGCCCGACGTGATCCATCAATACGTGCCGTACGACTCGCCGCGCTATGTGACGCGCTTCCTCGATCACTGGCATCCGTCGCTGGCGCTGTTCATCGAGTCCGATTTGTGGCCGAACCTGATCCTGTCGAGCGCCGCGCGGCGGCTGCCGATGGTGCTGATCAACGGGCGGATGTCGCAGCGCTCGTTCCCGCGCTGGCGCCGGGTCTCCAACACCATCGGCGCGCTGCTCGGACGGTTCGACATCTGTCTCGCGCAGTCGAACACCGACGCCGAACGCTTTGCCGCGCTCGGCAGCCACAACGTCGTCGTCACCGGCAACCTCAAGCTCGACGTCGCGGCGCCGCCGGCCGATCCGGCCAAGCTGGAGCGGCTGATGTCGGTGACGCGCGGCCGCGCCATCGTGGTCGCCGCATCGACCCATCCCGGCGAGGAAGAGATCCTGATCGAGGCGCACAAGTCGCTCGCCGGATTCTTCCCCGGCCTGCTCACAGTGATCGTGCCGCGGCATGCCGCGCGCGGCGAGGCGGTGGCGCGGCTGGTGACGGAGGCGGGCCTGCGCCCCGGCCTGCGCTCGCACGAGGATCTGCCGGTCGCGACAACGGATATCTATGTCGCCGATACGATGGGCGAGCTCGGCCTGTTCTATCGCCTCGCGCCGATCGTCTTCATGGGCGGCTCGCTGGTCGCGCATGGCGGCCAGAATCCGATCGAGGCGATCAAGCTTGGCGCGGCGATCGTGCACGGCCCGCACGTGTTCAACTTCACCGATGTCTATGAGGCGCTCGATCGTGCCGGCGGCGCGCGCCGCGCCGATGATCGGGAAGTGCTGGTCAAGCAGCTCGGCCAGTTCCTTGCTGATTCCGCGGCACGCGACACTTCGCTGGCGGCCTCCGAGCGCGTCGTCGAACAGCTCGGTGGCGCGCTGGAGCGCACGGTGACCGCTCTCGAGCCCTATCTGTTGCAGTTGCGGCTCGAGATGGGAGCCGCCAATGCGTGAGCCGGCCTTCTGGCACCGGCCGTCGTCTTGGACATCGCAACTGCTCCAACCGCTTGCCGCGCTTTACGGCGCGGTCGCCGCACGGCGGATGCGGCAATCCGGCGTCGACGCCGGCATTCCCGTGGTCTGCGTCGGCAATTACCATGTCGGCGGCGCCGGCAAGACGCCGACGGTGCTGGCGCTGGCAAAATTGCTGCGCGAAATTGACGAGCGGCCGGTGGTGCTCAGCCGCGGCTATGGCGGCAGGCTCGGCGGCCCGGTCAAGGTCGATCGCGACAGCCACACGGCGGCCGATGTCGGCGACGAGCCGCTGATGATGGCGGCGAGCTTGCCGGTCGTGGTGTCGCGCGACCGCGCCGCAGGCCTGGCGCTGGCGCGCGCCCAGAATACCAGCGTGATCCTGATGGATGACGGCTTCCAGAATCCCTCGGTGGCCAAGGATGCCTGCCTGATCGTGATCGACGGCATGCGCGGCGTCGGCAACGGCCACGTGATTCCTGCGGGACCGTTGCGCGCGCCGCTGGTGCCGCAGCTGGAACGGACCGACGCGCTGATCGTGGTCGGCGAGGGGAGCGCGGCGCAAAGGATCGCGGCCGATCTGGCGTCCCGCGGCAAGCCGGTGCTGTCGGCGCATCTGAAGCCGGACCAGGCTTCGCTGGCGGCGCTGAGCGGAGCACGTGCGCTCGCCTTTGCCGGCATCGGCGATCCCGCGCGCTTCTTCAACACGTTGCGCTCAAGCGGCGTCGACGTCGTGCGCAGCAAGGCTTTCGCCGATCATCATGCCTTCACGAAGGAGGAGATCGAAGCGCTCGTTGCCGACGGGCGTCGCGACGCGCTGACGCTGGTGACGACGGAAAAAGATCTCGCGCGGTTGCGTGGTCCGGACGGGATGCCGGCCTGGGCACAGGCGATCGTGCCGTTCGCGGTGACGCTGCAATTCGATGACAGCGACGCGCTGCGGCGGCTGGTGGCCGATCAGCTGTTCAGGGCGCGGGGCAGGAGGCTCTCCAAATGAGCCAGGCGTCGAGCCTAGGCTTGCGGCTTGAGGACGCCGGGATGGTGGCGCTGCAGCACGGCGGTCGGGGTGGCGTAGGCTTCCTGCAGGTCGACGCTCCAGTACTTCAGCTCGTCGAGCGGAATCCGGACGTCGGTGATGGCACAGCGCACAAAGGTGCCGGGCGAGATCACGCGGAAATCGCCGTCGAGATATTGCACCTGCGCTTCGCCATGGCCCGAGGGACCGAACTTGTTCAGCACGATTGAGCTCTCCGCCTTGCCTCCGACGAGGCCATCTGGATGTCGATGAAACCGTCTATCACAGATAGGGTGTCATGTCCGCCCGTTAAACCACCGACTTGTGATGATTTGGCGGCGGACGCGCATGGTAGCCTTGCGGCCGTGGTCCGCTGTGTTTGCAGCGCCATAACGAGCCGGCCGGATCGGATGCGCCTCAAGTCAGTTTTCATGTGCCTCGCCATGCTTGCCGTGCCGGCCGCGGACGCGGCGCCACTCCCGGCTCCGCATCAGGTCGAGATCCCCGAAGGCAACGTCACGCTGCACGCGCAGCTCTACCGGCCCGATGGCGACGGCCCGTTCCCGACCGTGATCGCGCTGCATGGCTGCGGCGGTCTCGCCGGCCGTTCCGAGCCGGTCCTGCCGCGCTATCGCGACTGGGCCGAGCAATTGCTGACGACCGGCCATGCGGTGCTGCTGCCGGACAGCTACGGTTCGCGCGAGCTCGGTCCGCAGTGCCGCATCAGGGAGCATCAGGTGCAGACCCGCCGCGCGCGGGTCGCCGACATCAACGCGGCGCGGCAGTGGCTGGTGCAGCAGAAATGGGTGGCGAAGCGCCGCATCAGCCTGATCGGCTGGGGCAACGGCGCCGCCGCCCTGCTGTGGGCGGTGCGGCCGCAGATGTGGTCGCGCAACGTCGAGCCGGATTTTCGCTCGGCGGTCGCGTTCTATCCGGATTGCCGCGCCTCGTTCGGCCTCGGCTGGAGCGCGCGGGTGCCGACGCTGGTGCTGATCGGCGCGCGCGACGACGTGACGTCATCATCGGCCTGCCATCAGATGGTCGACGGCGCCCGCGGCCGCAGCGCGCTGGCGCGGATCGTGGTCTATCCCGAGGCCTATCACGACTTCGACCGGCCCAACCTGCCGCTGCACGCGGTCGCGGCCTCCGATGCCGAGATCGCCGAGCGCGGTCACATCGGCACCGATACTGGCGCGCGCAAGGATGCGCAGAAGCAAGTCGCCGAGTGGCTGTCGCGCTAAGACAGTTGTTGCCGGACTAGAACAAGCTGCCCTGATCGACCGGCTTGGTGACGCGCTTCGGCGCCGCCGGTTTCGCCTCTCGCGGCTGGGGCTTCGGCTGGCTCTCGGGCGCCACCGTTGCCGGGGGCTGATTGGCGTCAGCGGTGGCGGCGACGCGGCCATCGGCGAACTCGATCGACAGGCCGGCGTTCGGGCCGACCGCCGCAGCGGAGTGCACGGCATGGCCGTGCGCGTCGCGCACCAGCGCGAAGCCGCGCGCCAGCACGCCGCGATAGGACAGCGCCGACAGCAGCTGGCCGCTATGGGCAACGCGCGCCTCGAGCCGCTGCATCGTAGTCACCAATGCGCGCCGGGCGCGCTCGGCCAGGCGATGGGTGCGCTCGAGATCGCGGGCGATGGCGTTGCGCTGGGCCTTCGCATTAGCGAGCTTCGAGGCCTTGAGCCGGATTTCGAGACCGCTGAAGCGCTCGCGGCGGCGATGCAGCAGCGCGCGCGCCGACAGCGTGATGCGCTCGCCGGATGCGGTGAGCCGCTGCCGCGCATGGGCGATCTGGCCGCGCAGCACGCCGATGGTGAGGCGCGAACTGCTGGCGGCAAAGCGGCGGAAATGCGCGTGCGTATTGGCCTTCAGCCCGCGCGGCAATCCTGCTGCGAGATGATCGAGCCGTTGCCGCGGGATCGCCAGCAGCTCGTGTGCCGCCGGCAGCGCCCGCGCCGCGGCGCGCAGCTCGGTACGGCGGGCCTCCTGGGCGCGCTGCCAGCACACCACGGTGCGGCGGGCGAGCGCGGCAACCTCGACGAACAGCTCGCTGCGCACCGGCACCGCCATCTCCGCGGCGGCGGTCGGCGTCGGCGCGCGCTTGTCGGCGACGAAGTCGATCAGCGTGATGTCGGTCTCGTGGCCGACCGCGGAGATCAGCGGGATATGGCTCTCGGCCGCGGCGCGGACCACGATCTCCTCGTTGAACGACCAGAGGTCTTCCAGCGAGCCGCCGCCGCGCGCGACGATCAAGAGGTCAGGCCGTGGAATCCTGCCGCCCTCCGGCAGCGCGTTGAAGCCGCGGATCGCGGCCGCCACCTGCTCGGCCGAGCCGTCGCCCTGCACCTTGACCGGCCAGACCAGCACGCGGCGGGGAAAGCGGTCCTCCAGCCGGTGCAGGATGTCGCGGATCACGGCGCCGGTCGGCGAGGTGACGACGCCGATCACCTCGGGCAGCCAGGGCAAGAGCTGCTTGCGGGCCTCGTCGAACAGGCCCTCGGCGGCGAGCTTCTTCTTGCGCTCCTCCATCAGCGCCATCAGCGCGCCGACGCCGGCGGGCTCCAGCGAATCGATGACGATCTGGTACTTCGAGGAGTTCGGATAGGTGGTCAGCTTGCCGGTGGCGATGACCTCGAGGCCCTCCTGCGGCTTGAAGCGCATGCGGGCGTGGGCGAACTTCCAGATCACCGCCTCGATCTTGGCGCTCTCGTCCTTCAGGGCGAAATAACAGTGGCCGGAGGAATGCGGGCCGCGAAAGCCCGAAATCTCGCCGCGGACACGGACATGGCCGAAGCGGTCCTCCACCGTCCGCTTCAGGGCGGAGGAGAGTTCCGAGACGGTGAATTCAGGCGCGTTGACGAGATTCGGAGCAGCGGTCATCTGATCTATAGAATCGGGGTTTTCGACCCCGTGTGCAAGGTCCGGACGCCGCGTTTCAGGCGTCGAATCACATATCCACATCTGATCGAACCGCGTGTTGCTGTGGTTCGGGAGCGTGCTAAACCGGACGAAATGGCGTTACAACCCCTCTGATCGGCGACACAGATGAACATCCTCCTGCTCGGTTCCGGTGGCCGCGAACATGCGCTGGCGTGGAAGATCGCCGCGTCTCCGCTGGTGACGAAACTCTGGTGCGCGCCGGGCAATGCCGGGATCGCGCGCGAGGCCGAATGCGTCGCGCTCGACGTCGCCGACCACGCCGCGGTGATCGAATTCTGCCGGCGCAATGCGGTCGATCTGGTGGTGGTCGGTCCGGAGACGCCGCTCGCCGCCGGGATCGTCGACGACCTCGCCGCGGTCGATATCAAGGCGTTCGGGCCCGCCAAACAGGCCGCCCAGCTCGAGGGCTCCAAGGGTTTCACCAAGGACCTCTGCAGCGAGTTCGACATTCCGACCGGTGCCTATCGCCGCTTCGACAATGCGAAGGACGCGGTGGCCTATGTCCGCGCCCAGGGCGCGCCGATCGTGGTCAAGGCCGATGGGCTTGCGGCCGGCAAGGGCGTCGTGGTGGCACAGACGCTGTCCGAGGCCGAGGCCGCGATCGCGATGATGTTCGAGGGCGCGTTCGGCTCGGCCGGCGCCGAGGTGGTGATCGAGGAATTTTTGTCGGGCCGCGAGATCAGCTTCTTCGCGCTGTGCGACGGCGAGACCGCGATCCCGCTGGCCTCGGCGCAGGACCACAAGCGGGTGTTCGATCACGACAAGGGGCCGAACACCGGGGGCATGGGCGCCTATTCGCCGACGCCGTTCGTGACGCCTGATGTGCACGACCAGATCATGGCGCGGATCATCCTGCCGACGGTGGCCGGGATGAAGAGCCGCGGCATGCCGTTCAAGGGCGTGCTCTATGCCGGCGTGATGCTGACCGCGCAGGGCCCAAAACTGTTCGAATACAATGTCCGCTTCGGCGATCCCGAGTGCCAGGTGCTGATGCTGCGGATGATGTCGGACATCGTGCCGGCGCTGCTCGCCTCCATCGACGGGCAACTGAAGAACTTCGATCTGCGCTGGTATCCGGACCCGGCGCTGACGGTGGTGATGGCGGCGAAGGGCTATCCCGGCGACTACATCAAGGGCACGCGGATCGACGGTCTCGACGACGCCGCCAAGGTCGAGGGCGTCGAGATCTTCCACGCCGGCACGGTGGCGAAGGATGGCGTAATCATCGCCAATGGCGGGCGGGTGCTGAACGTCTGCGCGATGGGCAAGACGGTCACCGAGGCGCGCGACCGCGCCTATCAGGCTGTCGATCGGATCAAATGGCCGGACGGATTCTGCCGCCGCGACATCGCCTGGCAGGCGGTGGAGGCGGAGAAGGGTTGATCGATCCGGCCTCAGCGGCGACAATGGCGCGCCCGGGGGCCTTCGAATGACCGATTTCAGACTGCCCGAGACGCACTACGCGCAAAGCGCCGACGCGAGCATCGCCTATCAGGTGATGGGCGATGGTCCTGTCGACATCATCCTTGTCCCCGGCTTGTTCTCGCACATCGAGTTCATGCACGAGATGCCCGGCTACACCGCCGTGCTGCGTCGCCTGTCGCGCTTCGCCCGGGTCGTGACCTTCGACAAACGCGGACAGGGATTGTCGGATCGGATGACCGGCGCGCCCTCCCTCGAGCAGCGCATGGACGACGTCCGGGCCATCATGGATGCCATCGGCTCCACGAAGGCGGTGTTGTTCGGCTTCTCCGAGGGCTGTCCGATGAGTGTGCTGTTTGCAGCGACCTATCCGGACCGCGTTTCGCATCTCGTTCTGCTCGGCAGCTTTGCCCGCTCGAAGGATCGCCTGCCGGACGACGTGTGGCAGCTGCGCTGCGACGAGATCGTGCAGAACTGGGGGTCTGGCGACACGGTCAAGACTGTCGCGCCGAGCCAGGCAACGAATGCAGAAGTGATCGCGCAGATCGCGAAATTCGAGCGGCTGTCGAGCAGTCCGGGAGCGTTGCGGACGCTGCTCGTTCTCAATCGCGCGATCGACGTCACGACGATCCTGCCGATGCTCCAGACTCCGACGCTTGTCCTGCATCGGATCGGCGATGCCCGCGTTCCCGTGGCGCTCGGCCGTGCCGTCGCGCGCTCGATCCCCGCCGCGAAATACGTGGAATATCCGGGCTGCGATCACTACTATTGGGTCGGCGAGACCGAGGCGATGCTCGGCGATGTCGAGGAATTCGTCACCGGCCATCGCGATGGTGGTGATGCCGAGCTCGACCGTGTGCTTGCGACCGTGCTGTTCACCGATATCGTCGATTCCACTCGCAGTGCTGCGGTGATGGGTGATCATCGTTGGCGACGCCTGCTCGACGATCACGATCAACTCGCGCAGCAGATGGTTGGCCGCCATCGCGGCCATCTGGTGAAGAGCACTGGTGACGGCATTCTGGCGACCTTCGACGGTCCCGGCCGCGCCGTACGCTGTGCGCTGGCGTTCGGCTCGGCCGCGCGGCAGATCGGCCTGCCGGTGCGAGCAGGCCTGCACACCGGCGAGATCGAGGTGAGGGGGACGGATATCGGCGGCATAGCGGTACACGCCGCGGCGCGCGTGATGTCGCAGTGCGGCTCGAACGAGGTGCTGGTGTCGCGCGTGGTGACCGATCTGGTCGCGGGCGCCGGGTTGAAATTCGCCGAGCGCGGCGCGTTCGAGCTGAAGGGACTGCCCGGGACATGGGAGCTGTTTGCGGCGAGCGGCTAGGCCCCGCCCCACGCCGTCATTCCGGACGACGCGCATCGCGCGCCGATCCGGAATCTCGATGTTGTGGGCACCTTCTCACCTTATCTCGAGATTCCGGGTTCGGCGCGTTGCGCCGCCCCGGAATGACGAAGTGGTCAGAGCAGATCGCCGCCCGCCGCTGACGCCGTGGTGCCGTGCTCGCGGAACGCCTTGATGACGTTTTTGCCGATCTTCCACTTGTGCACCTCGTCGGGCCCGTCGACCAGCCGCTGCGACCGCACCTGGGTGTACCATTTCGCCAGCGGCGTATCCTGGCTGAAGCCGAGCGCGCCGTGCAGCTGGATCGCGGTGTCGATCACCTTGTGCACCATGTGGGCGTGGAAGATCTTGGCGATCGAGTTTTCCTGGCGGATATCGAGGCCCTTCTCGGCCTTGTAGGCGATGTGCAGCAGCATCAGCCGGCCGATATAGAGCTCGCTCGCGCAGTCGGCGAGCATGAACTGCACCGCCTGGCGGTCGGCCAGCAACTGCCCGAAGGTCGAGCGCTTGGTGACATGGGCGGCCGCCATGTCGAGCGCGCGCTGCGCCTTGGCGACGTTGTGCATGCCGTGGCGTAGCCGGCCGTAGGCGAGGCGGTGCTGACCCATGTTGAAGCCGTTGCCTTCGCCGCCGAGCAGGTTGTCGGCCGGCACCTTCAGATCCTTGATCTCGATCTCGGAGTGGCCGCCATGGATCACGTCGTCATGCGGACCCTCGATCGCCATGTTGGCGACGTTGCGCTTGATGCGGTAGCCGGGATTGGGCAGCTCGACGATGAAGGTCGAGTACTGCTTGTGGCGCGGCGCGTTCGGATCGGTCTTCGCCATCACCAGCGCGAGGTCGGCGACGCTCGCCGACGAGGAGAACCATTTCTCGCCGTTGAGAATGTAGTTCGCGTTGCCGTCCTTCACGGCGGTGGTCTGCATGCCGGTGGCATCGGCGCCGGCGGCCTTTTCGGTCATCGAGAAGCAGATCCGCTTCTCGCCGTTCAGCAGGGGCTTGAGGAATTTTTCCTTCTGGTACTCGGTGCCGTGCGCCAGGATCGTCATCATCGAGGCGTCGTCCGGTCCCTGCGTGTTCATCGAGAGCGCGCCGAGCATGCTCTCGCCGAGCTCCATCTGCACCAGCGCGTTGGCGAGCGGGCCGAGCCCCATACCGCCATACTCCTTCGGCACGAACGGGCACCACAGACCCTGCGCGCGGGCCTTCTTCCGCAGCGGTCCCAGCACCTCGGCGAGCGGCTTGCTGTCGAGTTCCTTTTCCGCCGGAATGCACTCGTCGTGCACGAATTTGCGAACCTTCTCGCGGATCGCCTTGGCCTCCGCGGGGATTTCGAAGTCGATCGACATGGCACTTCCTCGTTTCATGTTGTTGTTGGCAGGACTTGAGGATGGCATAAACCTCGCCAAAGCCAGCGGCAACGCCGAACAAAGTTTGAAGCAGCGCCCGCGACAGGGAAGGAGCTACCGATGCCTGATCTCGCTGATCTTTTTCCCGGCTATGAATCAAAATGGATCAACACCTCGCAGGGCCGCATCTTCGCCCGCGTCGGCGGCAAGGGCCCGCCATTGCTGTTGCTGCACGGCTTCTCCTCGACGCATGTGATGTGGCACACGGTTGCGCCGAAGCTCGACGATGCATTCACGCTGATCATCGCCGACCTGCCGGGCTACGGCTGGTCCGATATGCCCGACAGCGACAAGGATCATACGCCCTACACCAAGCGGGCCTGGGCGAAGACCATGGTCGAGGTGATGGAGCAACTCGGGCATGTGCATTTCGCGCTCACCGGCCACGATCGCGGCGGCCGGGTGTCGTACCGGCTCGCGCTCGATCATCCCGGCCGGCTGTCGAAGCTTGCGGTGCTCGATATCGCGCCGACCTATGATTACTGGCAGAAGCTCAATCGCCTCTCGGCGCTGAAGATCTACCACTGGGCGTTCCTGGCACAGCCCTATCCGCTGCCGGAGACGCTGATCTCCAACAATGGCGAATTCTTCCTCAAGGAGAAGATGGCGAGCCAGACCAAAAGCAAGACGCTGGAGGCGATCGATCCGCGCGCGCTCGCGCACTACCTCGCGCCATTCCGCGATCCCGCGCGCATCCACGCGATGTGCGAGGACTATCGCGCCGGCGCCTATGCAGACTACGAGATCGACAAGGCCGATGTCGACGCCGGCAAGAAGATCACGGTCCCGATGCTGGCGCTGTGGGGCGATGCCGGGGTTGCGAGCGCCGCAACGACGCCGCTCGACACCTGGAAGACCTGGGCCACCAATGTCAGCGGCGCGCCGGTGGCGTCGGGGCATTTCCTGCCCGAGGAGGCTCCGGAGGCGACGGCGAAGCTGCTGCGGGAGTTTTTCCTGGCGGGATGACTCCGCTCGCGCACCGTCATCCGAAGAGACCGTGAATATATGACTCTCGATGACGCAACACACTCGATGTCGTCCCGGCGTAAGCCGGGACCCATAACCACCGAAGGTCATTGTTGCACGACGCTGGGGCCACAGCTTTCTAACGACTCAACCCTGTGGTTATGGGTCCCGGCTTTCGCCGGGACGACGAGGGGAGAGATTGCGCTGCGCTTCATCCGGGCTACGGATTCGTCAGCGTCGCTCCCTGAAGAACTCGCGCAGCAGGCGCGCGGACTCGGTCTCGCCGACCGCGCCATAGACCTCCGGCACATGGTGGCAGGTCGGCTGCGCGAAGAACCGCACGCCTGACTCGACCGCACCGCCCTTGGGGTCGGCGGCGCCGTAATAGAGCCGGCGGATGCGGGCAAAGGAGATTGCGCCGGCGCACATGGTGCAGGGCTCCAGCGTCACGTAGAGGTCGCAATCGACCAGCCGCTCGGTGCCGATGGCCTCGGCGGCCTGCCGGATCGCGAGGATTTCCGCATGGGCCGTCGGATCGCGGTCGGTCAGGGTGCGGTTGCCGGCGGTGGCGATCACCTCATAGCCCCGCACAATCACGCATCCGATCGGAACCTCGCCCGCTTTTCCGGCATTTTCGGCGGTTTTTAGCGCCAGATCCATGAAAGAAGGGGCAGACATGCCTCGTATCATCGGAAGAAACCTGCTAGTAGCGTCGCCTTCAGCAGAAGTGGATGCCGGTTTTGCGCCAGTCGCGCCCAGATGGCGCGCGTATCGCCGGTTGCCCTGCGCCCCAATTGAACATCCAGGCGAGAACATTCATGCCCCGCGACAGCGACAAAAACAACGATTCCCGCGGCCGGCGTGATCGACCCGGCGGCGGCAAGGGTCGCTCCGGTGCCGCCCGTGGCCCGGACAAGAAGTTTGCGAAGCGCGGCTTTGGCGACAAGAAGTTTGCCGGCAAGGGTGATGGCGAAAAGCGGCCCTACCGCGGCGATCGCGAGGACCGTCCGCCGCGCCGCGAGTTCGGCGACAAGCCGAGGTTCAACCGCGACGACCGCCCCCGCGGCGATCGGCCGTTCCGCCGGGATCGCAACAGCGACCCTAGTGATCGGCCCGCGCGTGACGGCGATGGCGAGAGGCGCACGTTCAAGCCGCGCGAAGACCGCAGCGGCGAAAAGCGACCCTACACGCCCCGTGGCGACCGCCCGAACTTCAATCGCGACGACCGCGCGCCGCGGCGCGATCGCGATGATGCCCGCCCGGCGGGGCGGTCTTCCGATCGGAAGTTCGGCGACCGCAAGCCTTACGCGGCGCGCGAGCGCGACGGCGAGAAGCGGCCGTATACGCCGCGTGGCGAGCGATCGTTCGGCGATCGTCCCTCGCGCGGCGGCGACCGGCCCGCGCGGAAATTCGGTGGCGACAGCAAGTTCAAGCGCGGTGCGGCGGATCGCGGGGGTGATCGTGGCGATCGCGGCCCGCGCAAGGACTTTGGCGATCGGCCGCCGCGCGGCGAATCCAAGCCATGGCAGAAGCGCGAGGGCGGCTCCGATCGTCCGGAGCGGGGTTCGCGTCCGTTCCGCGACGGCCCGCGCAATTTCGACAAGCCGCGTTACGACAGGCCGCGCGATGATCGTGGCGGCGGCGAGCGGCCCAGGTTCTCGCGCTCACGCGACGATCGCGAGCAGGGCGATCGCCATGAGCGGCCGAAGTTCAGCCGGCCGCGCTGGGAGCGGGACGAGGCTGGTGGCGACAATCGCCGCCGCGAGCGCCCCGAAGGCCGCACCGATTGGCAGGAACATCCGCGCAGCGAAGGCCGCTTCTCCGACCGGCCGCGCCGCGACAATGAAGACGACAGCAAGGTCTTTGCGAAGCGCCCGGCCTTCGGCGGCCGCGGCGCCTATCGCGAACGCTCCTACGACGAGCGCCGCGAGCGTCCCGAGCCGAAGCCGAAGAAGACCGGCGAGCGCATCGCCAAGGTGCTGGCGCGCGCCGGTCTTGCCTCACGCCGCGATGCGGAGGAGATCGTCACCCAGGGCCGGGTCACGGTCAACGGACGCGTGATCAACTCGCCGGCGCTCGATATCACCGAGAACGATGTCGTGGCGGTCGACGGCAAGCCGTTGCCGCCGCGCGAGCGGACGCGGCTGTTCATGTATCACAAGCCGCGCGGGCTGATGACGACGCATGCCGATCCCGAGGGGCGGCCGACCGTGTTCGACAATCTGCCCGAGGGCTTGCCGCGGCTGATCTCGATCGGCCGGCTCGATTTCAACACCGAGGGCCTGTTGCTGCTGACCAATGACGGCGGCCTGGCGCGGACACTGGAGCACCCCGACACCGGATGGCTGCGCCGCTATCGCGTGCGCGCGCATGGCGAGGTGACGCAGGGCCAGCTCGACCAGCTCAAGGGTGGCGTCGAGGTCGACGGCGTCAAATACGGGCCAATCGACGCGACGCTGGAGCGCGACCAGAGCTCCAACGTCTGGGTGGTGTTCGCGATCCGCGAGGGCAAGAATCGCGAGGTGCGCAATGTGATGGCGCATCTCGGGCTCGAGGTGAACCGGTTGATCCGGATCTCCTACGGCCCGTTCCAGCTCGGCGAGCTCGAGGAGGGCAAGGTCGAGGAGGTCAAGACGCGGGTGCTGCGCGAGCAGCTCGGCGAGAAGATCGCCAAGATCGCGGGTGCGGACTTTGCGCGGCCGGAGCAGCGTGACGCCGCCGACGGCGACGATGCGCCCGCCAGGAAGCCGAAGCCGAGCAAGCGCGAAACGATCAATGACCGCAAGGGCCGCCGCGTGCTGGTGCAGCGCACCGGCAGCGAGGAAGCGCGTGCCCGTAACGAGGACGAGGCCAGCGGCTACGGCCCGCCGCGTCGTCCCAAGCGCGGCTACCACGGCAAGCGCGATCTCACGCCGAAGGACGAGTAACGGTCAATGCGTGTCGTTGGGGGCAGGCTGAAGGGCCGCAACCTGGCTTCGCCGTCGGGCCACGAGATCCGCCCGACCGCGGACCGCCTGCGCGAGTCCGTGTTCAATATCCTGATCCACGCCTACGACAATCCAATTGAGGATGCGCGCGTGCTCGATCTGTTTGCCGGCACCGGCGCGCTCGGCATCGAGGCGGTCTCGCGCGGCGCCAGGTTCACGCTGTTCGTCGACAATGGCGCCGAGGCGCGGGCGCTGCTGCGCAACAATGTCGAGTCGCTCGGCCTCGGCGGCACGACCAAGGTCTATCGGCGCGATGCCACCGATCTTGGACCTGCACATCCGGTCGAGCCGTTCTCGCTGGTGTTTCTCGATCCGCCCTACGGCAAGGGGCTCGCCGACAAGGCGCTCGCCTCGCTGCGCGACGGCGGCTGGCTGACGACGGGCGCGCTGCTTGTGGTGGAAGAGGCAAAGGCCGCGGCGTTCGCGGCGCCCGATGGCTTCGAGGAGCTCGAGCGGCGGGCGTATGACGACACCGAGTTCGTGTTCCTGAGGATTTCGAATCCGTAGGATGGGTAGAGCGAAGCGAAACCCATCAACTTCTGAGCCGCGGGAGAGATGATGGGTTTCGCTGCGCTCTACCCATCCTACGCGATACTGATTCATCACCGCTAGCGGAGCGCGAACCATGGCCGACACTCTTGCCGGGCTGGCCGGTCAGCTGGAGACGCAGGTCAAGGCGTTGCGCGGCGCTGGCGATGATGCGGCGCTGCTTGCCGCAGCGCGCGATGCCGCCGACCAGATCGAACGCCGTCGCGGCGCGCAGGATGGTGACGAACGTGAAGTGCTCATGATGGTCCAGCGCTGGACGTTCAATGCGGCGGCCGATTGCTGGCCGGGCTGGAGCGTGTCCGACAAGCCGATCAATCAGGACAATCTGCTGGCCGCACGCGAGCTTGCGGAACGTTCGTTAGCGCTGGTGCGGAGCCTGGGGCTCGCACCGCTGCGCGAGGGAACGGGCGTCTGGATGGTGGGGGCCTTCGACCTTGCGCTCGGCCGCTACGACGACGCGTCCCGGCTGTTCCGCGATGCGCGGGAGCAATATGTTGCAGCGAGCGCGCCCGGCCTCGTGCTGCTGGTGGACGGCTATGCCGCGATCACTCGGCAAGTCAGCAGGCACGCGGCCGACGGCGATGATCTCGATAAGGTCTGCCAGCGGATCGCGGCAGGCGGGTTCGAGGATGGCGACGAATGGATCGCGCAGTTGCGCACGGCGCTGGAGGTGTTCACTCGGCAAAATTCGTAGGATGGGTAGAGCGCAGCGAAACCCATCAAGCTACGTCTGTGCGGCGAGATGATGGGTTTCGCTAGCGCTCTACCCATCCTACGGAATCTTCACCTCCGCCCGAACAGCTTCTCGATATCGCTCAGCTTCAACTCGACATAGGTCGGGCGGCCGTGGTTGCACTGGCCGGAGTTCGGCGTGTCTTCCATCTCGCGGAGCAGCGCGTTCATCTCCTCCGGCTTGAGGCGCCTTCCGGCGCGGACCGAGCCGTGGCAGGCCATGGTCGCGGCGACGTGCATCAGCCGGCGTTCCAGCGGCAGCGCCTCGTCCCACTCGGCCATGTGCTCGGCGAGGTCGCGCAACAGGCCCGCCGCATTGGACTTGCCGAGCAGCGAGGGCGTCTCGCGCACGGCGACGGCGCCGGGGCCGAAGGATTCGATAGCCAGCCCGAACGACGCCAGCTCCTCGCCGCGATCGAGCAGCTTCTCGACAGTCGCCTCATCGAGCTCGACGATCTCGGGGATCAAGAGGATCTGCCGCTGCACGCCGTTCTTCGCCAGCGAGGCCTTCAGCTTCTCATAGACGATGCGCTCATGGGCCGCGTGCTGGTCGACCACGATGAGGCCGTCGCGGGTCTGCGAGACGATGTAGGTCTCGTGGATCTGGGTGCGCGCAACGCCGAGCGGACGGTCGAGCAGGTCGGGTGCGGGCGCGGCCTCGAAGCGCACATCGGCAGTCGGCGCGCCGACGTCGAAGGCAGCCTGTCCGGGCTCGGCGAAGGCGGGCGCTGCGGCACCCTCGAACCCGCGCATCGGACCAGCCGGATGGGACGGCGAGCCGCGCCAGTCCCAATTGCCCGGGCGTGGCGGCGTGAAGGCCGGGCGGAAGGCCGAGAGCGCGGCGCCGTCGGCGGTATTGGCCGCGGTGCGCTTGCCTTCGCGCGCGAGGCCCTCCTTCAGGGCGTGCACGATCAGCGCGCGGACCAGGCCGGCATTGCGGAAGCGCACCTCGGTCTTGGCCGGATGCACATTGGCATCGACCTCTTGCGGGTCGCAGGTCACGAACAGCGCCACGACGGGATGGCGGTCGCGCGGCAGGTAGTCGGAATAGGCCGCGCGCACCGCGCCGAGGATCAGCTTGTCGCGCACCGGGCGGCCGTTGACGAACAGATATTGCCCGAGCGCATTAGCGCGGGTCAGCGACGGCGCGGCGGCAAAGCCTTCGACCACGACGCCCTCGCGCTCGGCGCGCACCTCGATCGCACTGGCGCGAAAATCCGCACCCAGGATATCGCCGAGCCGCGTCAGCCGGCCCGCGGCGCCGGGCAGCGCCGCAGCCCAGGTGACCGGCGCGCGCTCTTCGCCGGCCAGCGTGAAGGCGATGTCCGGGCGCGCCATGCCGAGCCGCCGCACCACCTCGCGGATCGCCTCCGCCTCGGTGCGGTCGGTCTTGAGGAATTTCAGCCGCGCCGGCGTCGCATAGAAGAGTTCGTTGACCTCGACGCGGGTGCCCTGGCCGAGCGCGGCCGGCATGACCTCGGACTTCTCGCCGCCTTCGACCGACAGCGACCAGGCATGCGGCTCGCTGGCATGACGCGTCGTGATGCCGAGCTTGGCGACCGCGCCGATCGAGGGCAGCGCCTCGCCGCGGAACCCGAGCGTGCGGATGCGCAGCAGGTCTTCGTCGTCGAGCTTGGAGGTGGCGTGACGGTCGACCGCAAGCGCAAGGTCCGCGCGGGTCATGCCGCCGCCATCGTCGGTGATGCCGATCCGGCGCCGCCCGCCGCCATCGGTGAAAACGTCGATCCGGCTGGCACCGGCGTCGATCGCGTTCTCGACCAGTTCCTTGACCACGCTCGCGGGGCGTTCGACCACTTCGCCGGCGGCGATGCGGTTGACGAGCTGTTCGGGAAGCTGGCGGACGGGCATGGATTGGACGTTCGGAGAGCGATTCGAGGCTGGCCATTACTATAAGTCGCCGCGCCGGCAAATGCATGGGACCGATCTGGCGGCCGGATGCGCGGTGGGGATGAGTCCGGCCTATCGCCTTGAAGACGCTTGGCTTCGGCGGCCGGCGCGTTACGCCCTCCGTCCCGATTGTGGGGCAGCGTGCACAGGTATATCGTTTAGAAAAATTATAAGTTCTCGCCGGAGGAACGCCATGTGCCATCTTTTCGCGCATCAGCCGCAACGCGACTATGAATCGCAGACCCGATCGTTGCGGATCGACGGCCATTGCACCTCGATCCGGCTGGAAATGTCGTTCTGGGATACGCTGGAGGAGATCGCGGCCAAGGAAGGCATGTCGCTGGCCAAGTTCCTCACCACCTTGCACAACGAGGTGCTGGATCATCACGGCGAGGTGAACAATTTCGCCTCGCTGCTGCGCTGCTCCTGCCTGATCTACCGCGCCAAGGCGAATGCGCCGGCGGTGGTCCCGGACTATCGCGGGGCGGCGGCGATCATGGATGCCGCGGAATAGCGTCAGCCGCGATCCATCGCGCAAAGAAGAAAGCGGCCTTGTCCAGTTGGGCAAGGCCGCTTCACTGAGAGGGAATTGTATTTTCTTGCTGGATCTCCTCGCTAGATCTCCTTGCGCTGCATCGCGCCGGCGATGTGGTCGGCCTGCCGGATCGCCAGCGACACGATCGTCAGCGTCGGGTTGCAGGCAGCACCGCTCGTGAACTGGCTGCCGTCGGAGACGAACAGGTTCTTGATGTCGTGGGTCTGGCCGAACTTGTTGACCACGCCATCGCGCGGCTTCTCGCTCATCCGGTTGGTGCCCATGTTGTGGGTCGAGGGATAGGGCGGCGTCGGATAGGTGACGGTGGCGCCGACCGCCTCATAGACCGCGGAGCCCTGCTTGTAGGCGTGATCGCGCATCGCGACGTCGTTCGGATGATCGTCGAAATGCACGCTGGCGACCGGCATGCCGAACTTGTCCTTGATCTTCGGATCCAGCGTGATGCGGTTGGTCTCCTGCGGCATGTCCTCGCCGACCAGCCACATGCCGGCCATCCGCGGATAGCCCTCGATCGCGCTGGTGAAGCTGCGTCCCCAGGCGCCGGGATTGAGGAACGCGGCCATGAAGGGCAGGCCGAGCGACAGCGTCTCCATCTCGTAGCCGCCGACGAAGCCGCGCTTCGGATCGTTCTTGGCCTCGTCGCGGATGATGCCGGCCATCGTGGTGCCGCGATACATGTGCACCGATTTCTCGAAGCTCGCATACACGCTGCCGGTCATGTGCCGCATGTAGTTGCGGCCGACCTGGCCGGATGAATTGGCGAGCCCGTCCGGGAACATGCTGGAGGCGCTGTTGAGCAAGAGCCGCGGGCTCTCGATCGAGTTGCCGGCGACGGCGACGACGCGGGCCTTCTGGCGTTGCATGGCGCCGGTCGAATCGGCATAGACCACGCCGGTGACCTTGCCGGACTGGTCGTGCTCGATCTTGATCACCATGCTGCCGGGGCGCACTTCGAGATTGCCGGTGGCTTCGCCCTTCGGGATCTCGGTGTAGAGCGTCGACCATTTGGCGCCCGACTTGCAGCCCTGGAAGCAGAAGCCGATCTGCTGGCAGGAGCCGCGGCCGTCGCGCGGCTCGCTGTTGATCGCCATCCGCCCGGTGTGCACCTCCTTGTAGCCGAGCTTCTTCGCGCCGGCCTCCATCACCTTGAAGTTATTGTTGCCGGGCAATCCCGGGATGCCGTTGGTGCGGGTGACGCCCATCTTGTCCTCGGCCTTGGCGTACCACGGCTCCATTTCGGCGAGCGTGATCGGCCAGTCGATCAGGTTGGCGCCGGGAATGGCGCCATAGGCCGACTTGATCTTGAACTCGTGCTCGTCGAACCGCAGCGATGCGCCGGCCCAGTGCGTGGTCGAGCCGCCGACCGCCTTCACGATCCAGGCCGGCAGGCCCGGAAAGTCCTGGTGGACGCGCCAGCTGCCCGAGGTCGAGCGCGCGTCGGACCAGGCGAGCTGGGTGAAACTGTCCCATTCATCGTTGATGAAGTCCTGGTTCTCGATGCGCGGGCCGGCCTCCAGGATCACGACCTTGACGCCCTTCTGCGCCAGTTCATTGCCGAGCGTTCCGCCGCCGGCACCGGAGCCGACGATCACCACAACGCCGCTGTCATTCAGATCGAATTTTGCCATTGTTTCCTCCCGACCCGTTCAGACCTTGGGCAGCCAGTCGATATCGGCGAAGCCGCGCTTGATGTAGCCGCCATGCTCGGCGGAGGAGCCCTCGTAGCCGAACCGCGGCCACACCTCCTTGTTGTTGTAGATGGAGACGATGAGGTCGCCGCGGATCTTCTGGAAGAACGCGCTTTGCTCGATCTGTTGCAGCAGCGCGACGCGGTCGTTTTCCCAGGCGACCTGGACATAAGGCATCTTGTGGCGGTCGTTGGCTGCCTGATCGAGCCTTGTGACGCCGTCATTGATCAGCGACTTGACCGCCGGATCCTTCGCGGCCTTGTCATCCCACGGTTTGACCGCCGCTATGTAGTAGCTGTCGCCGAGGAAGTCGTGCGGATAGATATCGCGCGCCATCTTCAGCAGCGTCTTTAGCGTGGCCGGCGTCAGCGTCGTGGCGCCTTCGGCCCATGCATCGGTGATGCCCAGCCCCGTCGAGGTCGCAATCGCGACTGCGGGTGCGGTCACGGCCGCGCCTTTGAGAAAGACACGCCGGTCATATTTGCTGCGTCGATCGATTTCTCTCATGGGTTCCTCCGTCAATTTTTATTTGTGCAATTGCCTTGTTGTTTGAGCATGCTCTTTTTGCTTGAGCATGATCCTGTCGGAAAACCGGTCTCCACTTTTCCGGATCATGCTCTAGCCGAAGCGCCCGCCGCGCTGGATCACCTCGATCTTGTAGCCGTCGGGATCGGAGACGAAGAAGAAGCGCGCCAGCGTCTTGCCGTCATGCTTGAAGTCGCGCAGCGGCCCGGGCGACAGTTTCTCCTGCTCGAAGCGCGCATGCTCGGCATCGACGTCATCGACGATGACGGCGAGATGGCCGTAGCCGTCGCCGAGCGTGTAGGGCTCCTTGCGATCGAAATTGACCGTGAGCTCGACCTCGAAGGGCGAGGAGGGATGGCGCAGATAGATCAGCGCGAAATCGGGAAATCTCAGATTGTCCGCGATCTCGAGGCCGAACGCGCGCTGGTAGAAGTCGAGCGCTTTGGCTTCGTCGAGCACGCGGATCATCGAATGCACGGGTTTCGCCATTCAGTTCAGCTCCTTCAGATAGGCGATGATCATGGCGCGGGTTTCCGGCTTGGCCTGCCGGTAGGCCATCACGGCGCCCGGGATCACCTCCTGCGGATTGGTCAGCCAGGCATCGAGCCTGACGTCGTCCCAGACGAAATCGGCCTTGCCGAAGCCCGCGGAATATTTGAAGCCGTCGGCCTTGCCGGCATGGCGGCCGACGATCCTGTAGAGCGACGGTCCCTGCCGGACGGCATCCGACATGTTGGTGGTGTGACAGGTCGCGCATTGCTGCTTGAACAGCGTCGCCCCATCGGGCGGCTTGGCGGCGGGCAAGGGCATCTGCGCGCCGGCCATTTGCACTGCAAGCATTGCGCTGCAAAATCCCAGCCCCAACGTCCGCCTTGCGCGCAGCTTTGTCATCTACATCACCGCCTCTGTGCGGTGACTGTAAGAGGCTGAAATCCGCCGTTGGTAGTAGCGGGCTGTTTCACAGCAGAACAAAGCTGGGCGGTGATCTGGCGCGGAACCGGTGGTTGCCGCATATGCGGACGACAATTTCGCAAAATGACCGCGAAATCCCTGCACGATCACCACACGACGCAGCTTGCATCTCGCGTGCGCCGTTTGCGGAAAATGCAGTCTCGCGCGATGGGGTTCAGGGTCGGCGCTGCAAACGGCGCACCACCTGCGCCGCTCCTCCATCGTCAATTAAAATCCCAGGAGAAGTGGATGACGTTTGCAAAAACCAGCGTGCTCGCCCTTGCCATCTCGGCCGCGATGGCCGGCCCGGTCCTGGCACAGGGAACGACTGCACCGGATACCCAGCTTCGCGGCGGTGCACAGGGCAGAGGTACCATGCAGCAGGGCGGCGGCATGTCCGGCAGCGGCGATGAGGACATGGCTGCGCAGCCGACTGCGCCGACGCAGAAGAGCGGTGCCACCGCCAAGTCAGGCAGCAAGGGAACGGTCGGCAGCGGACGCACGGCACCGAAGTCGGGCGGTTCCGAGATGGCGCCCGCAACCAAGAAATACTAGAGCCTTCCCGGTTCTGATCGATCAGAACCGGAACTCCAGCTTCTTGCTCTGATGCGTTTCCTTCGCGCGAATCGACATCCGCTTCGCGCGAAAACGCGTCTGGTTACGCTGACCGGATCCCGGATGCAGTGCCCCGTGCGCTGCGTCCGGCGTTCCCTAGAGCCTTATCAGTTCCGATTGAATCGGAACGGGGCTCTAGATTCTGGTTTTAACGCGTTTTCTTCACGCGAACCGGTATCCACTTCGCTCGAAAACGCTTTAATCGTCGAAACGGCGCGTGCCGCGTCCCGCCTTGATGTCGCTGCGGCGCTTCTTGCCCTCGAGCCGGCGCTGCTTGGAGCCGAGCGTCGGCTTGGTCGGCCGCCGCGGTGTCGGCCGCACCATCGCCTCCTTCAACATCTCGAGCAGCCGATCGATCGCATCAGTGCGATTGCGTTCCTGGGTGCGAAAGCGGAAGGCG
Organism: Bradyrhizobium sp. Mp19; assembly: GCF_029952935.1. Taxonomy (NCBI): domain Bacteria; kingdom Pseudomonadati; phylum Pseudomonadota; class Alphaproteobacteria; order Hyphomicrobiales; family Nitrobacteraceae; genus Bradyrhizobium; species Bradyrhizobium sp. Mp19. The sequence goes on from NZ_JASAUT010000014.1 coordinate 115,565, forward strand.
TGGATCACGATCACGCCGTCCTTGGTCATGCGGCTGCCGGCGAGCCGCACCAGCCGCTGCGCGGCGTCCGCCGGCAATGCAATCTTGTTGGTATCGAAGCGAAGCTGCGCCGCGGTCGAGACCTTGTTGACATTCTGCCCGCCCGGGCCGGAGGCGCGGACAAAGACGATCTCAATGTCGTTCTCGTCGATCGCAAGGTCGCGGGACACCCGCAGCATGACATCACCCAATGGAGGGAAGAATCGGCAGGCTGCAGGATAGCGGGTTTGTGCTGTGCGTGCTTCAGCTGCGTAGATGCAGCGTTGGGTACGTCTGAGAGCGCCGCGCGCGGCTTACCCTCTCCCCACCCTCCCCCGCAAGGGGGGAGGGAGCCCTACCGCCTATACGTCCCTGACGGCCCGAGAATGAGCGGTAGTGTTTGCGGTGACTCGCTGTGAGGTGAGCACGCCTCTCAGGCTCCCTCCCCCCTTGCGGGGGAGGGTGGGGAGAGGGGTGGCCACAACGGTGGTGTATGAAGAAGCGGACGCCCGCCGAAACGCGTCAGTTCGCCTTCGGCGGCGCCGACACCGGCTGCGCCGCGGCTTGCGGGGCGCGGCCGACGATTGCGGTGAGCAGGCCGTTGCCCCAGAGCCGCTTGGCGACCCGCTTGGCATCGTCGAGCGTTACCGCGTCGACGATGGCGTTGCGCTTCTCGATGTAATCGATCGGCATCTTGTCGAGCTGGTATTGGAGCATCGCCTGCGCGAGCTTGGAGGAGGTGTCGAGCGCCAGCATCTGCGAGCCCTTCAGGTAGGACTTCGCCTCGTCGAGTTCCTTCTGCGTCGGACCTTCGTCGGCGATGCGGCGGACTTCCGCTTCGATCGCATCGACGGTCTCGCCGGCGCGATCGGCGCGGGTGCCGGTGTTGCCGATGAACAGCGCGGAGTGATCCATCCAGACCAGCGCTTCATAGATCGAGTAGGCCAGCCCGCGCTTCTCGCGCACTTCCTTGTAGAGCCGCGATGACAGCCCGCCGCCGCCGAGAATGTGGTTCACCACATAGGCCGCCATGAAATCCGGGTCGTGCCTGGCGATGCCGGGGCCGCCGAAGGTGACGACGGTCTGCGGCACGTCGAGCGGGACGAAGGCGCGCTGCGGCGGCCTGGTCGCCACGACGTCGGGGACGGGCGTCAATTCGGCCTTCGCCGGCAGGCCGCCAAAGGTCTTGTCCAGCAGCTTGCCGAGCGTATCGGGATCGACGTCACCGACCACGGCAACGCGCAGCGTATCCCTGGCGATGATGCGGCGGGTATAGTCCTTGAGATCCGGGATCTGGATGGTCGGCACGCTGTCGAGCGTGCCGGTGGCCGTCCTGGCATAAGGATGATCGCCGAATGCGAGCTCGAGGAACTTGCGGCCCGCGAGCGAGGACGGATTGGTCGATTCGCGGCGCAGATTGGCGATCACCTGGGCGCGGATCCGCTCGACGTCCTTCGGCTCGAAGTGCGGCGAGGTCAGCGCCATCCGCAACAGGTCGTAGGCTTCGTCCTTGTTGTCCTTGAGCATGCGCAGTGAGCCGCGGAATTGATCGCGGTTCGACTGGAAGCCGAGCTCGATGGCGCGGCGCTCGAGCCGCTCATGATAGGTCTTGGAATCGAGATCGCCGGAGCCCTCGTCGAGCAGGTCGGCGACCAGATTGCCGACGCCGGGCTTGCCGGGCGGATCCTGGCTGGCGCCGCCGCTGAAGGAATATTCCATCGCGATCAGCGGCACGGTTGCGTCCTGCACGAACCACGCCTCGATGCCGCCGGGCGAGACCAGCCGCTGGATCTTGGCCGCGGCCTGCGAGGGCGCCGACGTCAGCGTCAGCAGCGCGGCGCAGGCGCCGCCGATCAGCGCCGCACGGCGGGTGAGGGAATAGATCACGAGCGCTTCTCCTCGCGTTTCGGCGCAGTATCCTTGATCAGATAGCCGGTCACCGACCGCTTCTTGTCGAGCCAGCTCGCAGCAGCAGTGCGCACTTGCTCGGCGGTGACGGCGCGAATGCGGTCCGGCCAGCTGCGGATATCCTCGATGCTGAGCCCGGTGGTCAGCGCGCCGCCATACCAGCGTGCGAGCGTCGCCTGGTTGTCCTGGGCGTAGATCGCCTCCGCGATGAGCTGGGTCTTGACCCGTTCGAGATCCTCGGCGCGCGCCGGGTTCTGCGCGAGGTCGGCGATCACCTTGTCGATCGCGTCCTCGATCTGCGCGAACTCGACGCCGGGTTTCGGCGTCACCGAGATCGAGAATTGCGACGGATCGAGCGAGGTGCCCTGGTAGCCGGCGCCGGCGGAGATCGCGAGGCCCTTGTCGATCACCAGCGAGCGATAGAGATAGGAGTTGGCGCCGCCGCCCATCAACTGCGCGAGCACATCGAGCGCCTGGCTCTCGCCTGAAGCCGCGGTTGTCGCCGAGGGCACGAGGTAATAGCGGCGCAGGCTCGGCTGCTCGACGCGCGGATCCGACAGCGTCACGGTGCGCGGCGCGGCCGGTGTCGGCTCCTGCGGCCGGACCCGCTTCTCGGGGATCGCATGCTGCGCCGGGATCGGGCCGAAATTCTTCTCGACCAGCGGGCGGACATCCTTGACGTCGACGTCGCCGGCGATGACCAGGATCGCGTTGTTCGGCGCGTAGAAGCGCCGGTAGAAGGCGAGCGCATCCTCGCGGTCGAGCTTCTCGATCTCCTGGTGCCAGCCGATCACCGGCCGGCCATAGGGATGATTGAGATAAAGCGCGGCCATGATCTGCTCGGTCAGCCTTGCATCCGGGTTGTTGGCAACCCGCATGTTGAACTCCTCGAGGACGACATCGCGCTCGGGCAGCACGTTCTCGTCCTTGAGGATCAGGCCGGTCATGCGGTCGGCCTCGAACTCCATCATGGTCGGCAGCTGCTCGCGCGGCACGCGCTGGAAGTAGCCGGTGTAGTCAACCGAGGTGAAGGCGTTCTCATTGCCGCCGACGCGCAGCACGGTCTGCGAAAACTCGCCGGCCGGATGCTTGGCGGTGCCCTTGAACATCAGATGCTCGAGAAAATGCGCGAGGCCCGATTTGCCGGGCGTCTCGTCGGCCGAGCCGACCTTGTACCAGATCATCTGCGTCACCACCGGCGTGCGGTGGTCGGGGATCACCACGACCTGCAGGCCGTTATCGAGCGTGAAACTGGCGGGGCGTTCCGAGGTGACGGTGGTCTGGGCGCGGAGGCTGGCACCCGGCAGCGGGATGGTGGAAACAAATGCGGCAGCGAACAGGGCGATCGATCGGCGAGAGCGCATCATGGTCCTTATGAAAGCCCGGACCCACGGCCGGGGCGCGAAAGCAAGCCATCGTACACGGTCGTTGCCGTGCCCATGGTCACGAAGCGGAGAGACATCCGCCGCCCCGCATTAAGCTTTGCTCATGTCAGCCTTCGCCCGAACAGGCCAAGCGATCACTGCACCGGTTTTCCGGTCATGACGTCGTACTGGCCTTCCTTCGCCATCGGCGCCTGCGGGCCGGTGCCGTAGGCATAGCCCGCGGACGGCGTCTGGTAGCCCGGAGGCGGCTCAGTCAGGGAATCGCGCGTCGGCTCGCCCTTGAAGGGTTTGGACTCGCTGCTGTTCCCCTTGAACATGCCGAGCAGGCCGCCGGTGTAACCGAGCTGGCTCGGCATCAGCGACGGATTGGTGCTCACGCCGGGCTCGAGCGGCTCCTTGCGGCCATCGGTGGCGGTCTGCTGCTTGCGGCCCGCCTCGATCTCGGCCGGCGTCAACGCCACCGCCGACTGCCACGGCTCCTTCTTGACTTCCTTCTTGCGCGCCGCGATCGCAGCCTTGCGCGCCGCGATATCAGGGTCCTTCGGCCAGTTCGGCGCGTTGACCTGGGCGGTCGATGCCGGCGGGGGCAAATCGAGCTTGGGCGGCACCACCAGCGGCGAGCGCTCGCGGTAGTCGATGCCCTTGCTGGCTGCGCTCTTGGCGCCGAGCCCGGTCATCAGATTGTCGACGATCCGCTCTTCGAAGGTCAGGCCGTCGTCGCCGTCATCCTCATCGTCGCCGGCGCGCACCGGGCCGGCCGTCATGACAAGGCCGATCCCGGCTGCGACGAACGCCAGGCGCAGGCCGCGCATCAGCGACAGCCGGGACGTCTCGATCAGGTAACCGCGGGCTTTGGTGTTGCGCATCGCGCCATTCCCATCTCAAAATTCGCCAAAGCGATCACTGGCTTAGGCACAGTTCCGCTTGAGCAGGTGTCGACCGCTGACCGGCTCGTATCGGCCGGGATCAGGGCGCTTTTACGGCGGGGGTCCCCACCACGGAATCATACAATAGGGCTGCCACGCCAGCAACGATGGCTACATCGGCAAGGTTGAAGATGTACCAATTGAAGGTTTTTCCCCCGATCTCGGCATGAAGCAGGGCAAAGTCGACCACCGCGCCATAGGCGAAGCGGTCGATGCCGTTCCCGATGGCACCGCCGATGATCAGGCCGAGCGACACCGTCGCGAGCCAGGTCCGCGACCGCGCCATCCAGATCGCCAGTGCGATCACGGCCGCGGCCTTGATCACCATCAGCAGGATCTGGGCCGCCGGGGTCTCGCTCTGGAACCAGCCGAAACTGATGCCGGGATTCCAGGCGAGCACCAGGTCGAAGAACGGCGTCACCCGCACAGGGTCGCGGTGGCCGATATCCAGGACGTGGAGCAGCCAGAGCTTGGAGGCCTGGTCGGCGATCAGGGTGATGATCGCCGCAAGCACACCGGCGCGGAGGGGAGAGGTCATTGCCAGCCCACCAAAGGTGTCGTCCCGGCGAAGGCCGGGACCCATACGCCGTGTCGGGCGTTGCTTGAGTGACTCGGAGTCATCAACCTCAGTCCATTGCAGGCAGCGGTGGTTATGGGTCCCTGCTTTCGCAGGGACGACAGAGGACGTTAGGCGCTGTCCCCCAGCGCCTTCCATTCGCGCAGCGCTTGCGCGTCGCGCGACGAGACGTCGGGATATTCGGGGTCCTCGCCCACCGTCGGCAGGATCTTCCACGAACGGGCGCATTTGGTGCCGACCGCCTTCTCGACCACGACCGCAACCCCAGGCACGGTATCGAGGCGGAAGGCGTTCGCCGGCGCCTCGCCCTCGCGCACCTCGTAGTTCGAGGTGATGCAGACTTCGGCAAGATCGATGTCGAACAGCGTGGCCAGCATCTGCCTGTCGGCGACGTAGATCACCGGCGATGCCTCGAGCGAGGAGCCGATCCGCTTGGCGGCGCGTTCGAGTTCGAGCGCGCCGGTGACGACGCGGCGGACGTTGCGGACCGTTTCCCACTTCGCGGCAAGCGCGTCATCGCGGAACTGCTCGAGACCTTCCGGGAACAGCGTCAGATGCACCGAAGGCTCGGCGTTCGGCCGATACATCCGCCAGGCCTCGTCGGTCGTGAAGCTGAGGATCGGCGCCAGCCATTTCAAGATCGCGGCGCAGAGCAGATCGATCGTGGTCAGCGCCGCCTTGCGCGCCACCGAGGACGGCGGATCGCAATACAGCGTGTCCTTGCGGATGTCGAAGTAGAACGCCGACAGCTCGGAGTTCATGAAGGCCGCGAGGCTTGCGACCACGGTCTTGTAGTCGAAGTCGGCATAGGCCTTGCGGATGGTCTCGGCGTGGCCGGCGAGCTCGTGCAGCATCAGCCGCTCGAGCTCGGGCATCTCGGCAAAGGCGACCTTCTCGCTCGGCTTGAAATGATGCAGCGTGCCGAGCATCCAGCGGATCGAGTTGCGCAGCTTGCGGTAGGTCTCGATGGTGTTCTTCAGGATCTCCGGACCGATGCGCTGGTCGTCGGCATAGTCGGTGGCGCACACCCACAGGCGCAGGATATCCGCGCCGGAATCCTTGATCACCTTTTGCGGCTCGACGGTGTTGCCGAGCGATTTCGACATCTTGCGGCCGTTCTCGTCGAGCGTGAAGCCGTGGGTCAGCACGATGTCGTAGGGCGCACGGCCGCGCGTGCCGGCGCTTTCCAGCAGCGACGAGTGGAACCAGCCGCGATGCTGGTCGCTGCCTTCGAGATACATCACGGTGTCGTCGCCGCCATCGACCTTGCGGACGATGTTGCCGAGCTGCGGGAAGTTCTGGCGGTCTTCCAGCACGAAGGCGTGCGTGGAGCCGGAATCGAACCAGACGTCGCAGATGTCGTCGACCTTCTTCCAGTTCTCGGACGCGCGTGACCCGAGGAAACGCTCGCGGGCGCCGTCCATGTACCAGGCGTCGGCGCCTTCCTCCATGAACGCCTCGGTGATGCGTTGGTTGACCACCTCGTCTTGCAGGATCTCGGCCGAACCGTCGCTGTTCTCGCGCACGAACACGGCGATCGGCACGCCCCAGGCGCGCTGCCGCGAGATCACCCAGTCGGGACGGTTGGCGATCATGCCGTTGATGCGGTTCTCGCCGGCCGGCGGCACCCATTGCGTGACAGAGATCGCGTGCAGCGCGCGGGCGCGCAGCGTGTCGCCCTTCTTCGCATGGCCATTCTCGGCGATGTCCGTAGCCCCGGGCTTGCCCGGGGCGTCTACGATGGGCTTGTCCATCGCGATGAACCATTGCGGCGTGTTGCGGAAGATCACCGGCTTCTTGGAGCGCCAGGAGTGCGGATACTGGTGCTTGAGGCGGCCGCGCGCGAGCAGCTTGCCGGCCTCGATCAGCGCCTTGATCACGGCCTCGTTGGCATCGCCCTTCTCGCCCTTGTCGTTGAGCACGCGTTTGCCGGTGAAGCCCGGAGCCTGCGCGGTAAACGCGCCGTTCTCGTCGACCGTATACGGGATCGCCGTCGGGATGCCGCGCGCATCGAGCTCGCGGGTGTTGGCCGTCCAGACGTCGAAGTCCTCGCGGCCGTGGCTCGGCGCGGTGTGCACGAAGCCGGTGCCGGTGTCGTCGGTGACATGCTCGCCGGCGAGCAGCGGCACGATGAATTCGTAGCCGCCACCGAGGCCGCGCAGGGGATGGGCGCATTCCACGGCGTCCAGCGTGTCGCCGGGAATATCGCGGACCTTCTCATAGGACGTGACGCGCGCCTGCTTGAACACCTCGGCGGCAAGCGCGTCGGCCAGGATCAGGAGATCGCCGGTCTTCGCCCAATTGTCCGCCGGCGCATCCGTCACCTTGTAGAGGCCATAGGCGATCTTCGGCGAGAACGAGATGGCGCGGTTGCCGGGCAGCGTCCACGGCGTGGTGGTCCAGATCACGACCGAGGCATTGGCCAGCGCGCCATGCGCCGGCGAGGTGACCGGGAATTTCACCCACACCATGTCGGAGGTGTAATCCTCGTATTCGACCTCCGCCTCGGCAAGCGCGGTCTTCTCGACCACGCTCCACATCACCGGCTTCGAGCCGCGATAGAGCGTGCCGTTGGCGGCGAACTTCATCAGCTCGCGGGCGATCTGGGCTTCGGCCGGATAGCTCATCGTCTGGTAGGGATGATCCCAGTCGCCGATGATGCCGAGCCGCTTGAATTCCTCGCGCTGCACGTTGATCCAGTGTGTCGCATAGGCACGGCATTCCCTGCGGAACGCGACCATCGCCGCGGAGTCGCGGAAATCGGGCTTCTGCTTGCCCTTGGAGCGGTAGTTCTCCTCCTCGATCTTCCATTCGATCGGCAGGCCGTGGCAGTCCCAGCCCGGCACGTAGTTGGAGTCGAAGCCGAGCATCTGCTGGCTCTTGGTCACGACGTCCTTGAGGATCTTGTTCAGCGCATGCCCGATATGGATGTTGCCGTTGGCGTAGGGCGGGCCGTCATGCAGCACGAATTTGGCACGGCCCTCGGCTTCCCGGCGGAGCTTGTCGTAGAGGCCGATCTCGTTCCAGTATTTCAGGATTTCCGGCTCGCGCTGGGGCAGGCCGGCGCGCATCGGGAATTCCGTCTGCGGCAGGTAAAGGGTCTTGGAATAGTCCCTAACGTCAGTCTTTTGGGCGTCGGTCTTTTGCGGCTTGTCGGACATGAAAGCTCTGATTTGGCAGGTGCGGGCGCGGATACGCGATCAATCGCGGGTGAAACGGCGAAGTCCCGGTCTTGCGCCGAGCCTTCAGGCTCAGGCGGAAGCCGGGCAGCTAATCCGTATGATGCGCCGCGAAAACATGGGGTTTCCATAGCAGCCGGACGGGGAAATCGCAAAGCCCCCGGTGGCCCGCGGCCCGCGCATGGCGCGGCTCAGGCCGGCCGTGCCCGGGCCGGATTTCCGGCCACGATCGCGCCGGGGGCGACGTTCCGTGTGACCACGCTGCCGGCCCCGACCAGGGCGCCGTCGCCGATCGTGACGCCGGGCAGGATGATGGCACCCCCGCCGATCCAGACGTCGCTGCCGATCCGGATCGGGCGGCCGAATTCCAGTCCGGCGCGGCGGGTTTCGGCATCGCGCGGGTGGTCGGCGGTATAGATCTGCACCGCGGGTCCGATCTGGGTCCGATCGCCGATCACGACCTCGACGACGTCGAGGATCACGCAATTGAAGTTGAGGAACACGCCGTCGCCGAGGCTGACATTGCTGCCGTAGTCGCAGAAGAACGGCGGCCGGATCACGGCGTCCTTGCCGACCTTGCGGAAGCGCTCGCCGAGCAGCGCGTGCAACTCGGCCGCGGACGATGCGCCCGACGCGTTGTAGCGCGCCATCCATTGTTCCGCCGCGGTATGGTCGGCGGCGAGCTCCGCATCCGGGCGATACAGCTCGCCCGCCAGCATTTTTTGCTTTTCAGTCCTGTTCAACCAATCGCTCCGAGCTGCGGGAACGCGTCGGGCGCTGCGGCAAGTACCGCGCGCGCCTTGGCGCTGTCGTCATCCATCTGGCGTATCAACGCCTCGATGGTGTCGAATTTCAGCTCTTCGCGAATGAAACCGATGAATGCGACATCGAGGACCGCGTCGTACAGATCGCCCTTGAAGTCGAACAGGAACACTTCGAGCAGCGGCGCGCCGTTGTCGAAGGTCGGCCGGCGCCCGAAGCTTGCGACACCGTCGAACCGTTGCGAGCCCTTGCCGACCCGCACCGCGTAGATGCCGTGCTTCAGGCCGCAATGCTTGTCGAGGCGGATATTGGCGGTGGGGTAGCCGAGGTCGCGGCCGCGCTTCTCGCCGTGGACCACCTTGCCGGTGACGAACCACGGTCCGCCCAGCATCGTGGTCGCATCCGCGATCTCGCCCTCGGCGAGCGCCATGCGGATGGCGCTGGAGGAAACCGGGCGTTCCTCGATGTCGACATGGGCCTGCACATCGACCTCGATGCCGAGCCGCGGCGCTTCGCTGACCAGGAGGCTCGGCGAGCCGACCCGGCCCTTGCCGAAATGGAAGTCGTAACCGACTGCGATCCCGCTGATGCCGAGCCGGCCGATCAGGTCGTGGTGAATGAAATCCTGTGCCGAGGTCCCGGCGCGCGCCTTGTCGAACGTCATCACGACGGCACCGGCGAGCCCGGTGGCCGCGAGCAGCCGCAGCTTGTTGGTCTCGTCCGTGAGACGGAATTGCGGGGTGTTCGGGCTGAAGAAGCTGCGCGGATGCGGCTCGAAGGTCACGGCGAGCGCGGGCACGCCGTGTGCTCTGCCCATCGCAAGCGCCGCGCCGATCACGGCGCGGTGACCGAGGTGGACGCCATCGAAATTCCCCATCGCGACCACGGCGCCTTTCGGAATGGCGCCTGCGGGGGTGTTGTCGCGGATAACGGTAAAGCCGGTGCTCATGAGCGGTATTCTTCAAGGATTCTTAAGCATGATTGGTGCGGGCCGGACCGTGACGCGGCGGCGGCGTGGAAGTCAAGGCTAACGAAAATCGCGTCAAATCCGTAACAATCCGGATTCAGCCGGTTAACGCGCTGTTTAACGCCTGCTGTTAGTCGTTGGCGGAAAGCTGCGTTTGTGCAGAAGCCAAGTTGCGTTTGTCGTTTTGGGGGGAAAGATGGCGGTTGATTTGTCCATGCCGGTTCTGGTGGTTGATGATTACAGCACCATGATCCGCATCATCCGGAATCTTCTCAAGCAGCTTGGATTCGAGAATATCGACGATGCCTCCGACGGCTCCGCGGCGCTGAACAAGATGCGCGGCAAGAAGTATGGCCTGGTGATTTCCGACTGGAACATGGAGCCGATGACCGGCTACGACCTGCTCAAGGAAGTCCGCGCCGATCCCAACCTTGCGACCACGCCCTTCATCATGATCACGGCGGAATCCAAGACCGAGAACGTGATCGCGGCCAAGAAGGCCGGCGTGAACAACTACATCGTCAAGCCGTTCAACGCGGCCACGCTGAAGACCAAGATCGAGGCGGTGTTCCCGGACATGGCGACGGCGTAACCGCCCGACATCGCATCACGATTCATCCTCATCTCATCGCGCGTTAGCGAATGACCAGCGCCGCCTCACCGTCACCCTGAGGGCCGCGAAGCGGCGTCTCGAAGGGTCGACGGCCCGGCTGGTGGCCGTGCATCCTTCGAGACGCGCGCAAGAGCGCGCTCCTCAGGATGACGGGGCTAAAGCATGACGCGGATTGCGCGATTTCGGAATATTAGAAGAATATCCCTGAGTTGCCCGACGTGTCAAGTTGCCTGGTCGACCGTCGGCCGCCGCCGGCTCCTTTGCATGGGGTTGTTTTCGATATTTTGGCGGCGCGCCCCTTCACCTCGCCCCGCATCCGCCTTCGCCCGAAGGCGGGCTTCGGCGGACAAGAGCGGGGCGAGCGAGTCCGGCGACCTTTTGACTACCACTTCAATTCGCGCATCAGCGCGCGCGGGGGATGGCCGAACAATTCCTTGATCGAGGCCGCATCGAGTTGCTCGATGCCCTCGAACTGTTCGGAATGGATGCCGCGGGTGACGAACAGGAGATCGATGCCGAAGCCGTGGGCGCCGGCCAGATCGGTGCGCACGGAATCGCCGATCGCAAGCACTCGGCTGAGCTCGGTCGGACGCCCGCGGCGCTCGGTGGCCAGCGCCATGGCGCGCTCGTAGATCGGTCGGTGCGGCTTGCCGTAGAAGATCACCTCGCCGCCGAGCTCGCGATAGAGTTCGGCGACCGCGCCGGCGCAATAGATCAGCCGGTCGCCGCGCTCGACCACGATATCGGGATTGGCGCAGACCAGCGTGAGCTTGCGCTCGAGCGCCTTCAGCAGCGTGTCGCGGTAGTCTTCGGCCGACTCGGTCTCGTCGTCGAACAGGCCGGTGCAGATGATGTAGTCGGCCTGCTCCAGCGGCACCAGCGTGGCGTCGAGGCCGCGGTGGATCGAGCTGTCGCGCTCCGGGCCGATCCAGAAGATCTTCTGTCCGGGATGATCGGCCACGAAGTGGCGCGTCAGGTCGCCCGAGGAGACGATCGCATCATAGGTCTCGTCGGCGACGCCGAGCTTGCGCAGCTGTCGCTGCACGGAATCGGCCGGCCGCGGCGCGTTGGTGATCAGGATGACCGTGCCGCCGCGCTGGCGGAACGTGTGCAATGCCTCGCAGGCCTCGGGAAAGGACTCGAGGCCGTTGTGCACGACGCCCCAGATATCCGACAGCACAACATCGACGCCGCCAATGAGATCGCGCAGCCGCTCTACGTAACGCAGCGAGGTCATGATGCGAATTGCCGCCTAATTTGGACCGAGGGCGCGGCGCGCCAGTGCGGCGCTGCCGGTTGCGCGCGGCGGAGCTGCGGGGCTGGAGACAGGGGCTGAAGTGCTGGCGCCATTAAGATCCTGGGGGTTGGTCTGCGGAGACTCGGCGGTAGCAGATGCCCCCTCCGGCCGCAACGGCCGCGGCGGCGCGAACAGGAACCCCTGGCCGAACCGGACATCGTAGTCGAGCAGGTCGACCACCGAGCGTTCGCCCTCGATCCGCTCGGCGATCAGGTCGATGCCGTAGCGGCCGAGCAGGTCGGACAGATCGGAAGGATGGATATCGGTGCTCGCGATCTGCTTGGCGTCGAGCAGCAGCGCCGCCGGCACCTTGATGAAGCGGACACCGCGATCGGCGAGCTCGCGCGGCTCGAGGCGAAGGTCGCTGACATGGTCGATCGAGAACCGGTAGCCGCGCTGTGCCAGCGCCGCGAGGTTTTCGCTCTCGGTCGGGCCGAGATTGCGGAAGGTCGCCTGCTTGAACTCGAGCACGAAGGACGGCGCCAGCGCGCGGTTGGCCTCGAGGAAGTCGAGACACTGGGTGAAGTGCTGCGGGCTGGATAGCGTCGCCGCCGAGACGTTGCAGAACACGCCGACATCCTTGCTGCGGATCATCAGGCGGCGCAGCACCTGGACGCAGCGAAGCATCACCATGTGATCGATGCGGCCGATCAGGCCGCCGGCCTCGGCCGCCTCGATGAAATCCTCGGCGGCCAGCACCTGGTCGCGCTCGTCGCGCAGCCGCGTCACCGCCTCGTAGTAGCGCACCTTGCGCTGCGGCAGCGTCACCATCGGCTGCAGGTAGATGTCGAGGCGGTTCTCGTCGATGGCCTGCTTGATCGCGCCAATGAGTTGGGGCTGGCTGCGCGAGACCTCCGGCGGAGCTGCAGGTGTCGGCGGAGGCGCAACCACGACGGTCGGCGCCGGCGCAACCCGTTGCAGCACATCGTCGCGCGGGGGCGCGACCGGCTGCACCGCCGGAGCCGCCGCCAGCAGATCCTCATGATGCGCGACGGATGCCGCAAGCTGCCGCACCAGTCCGCCGAGCTCGCTGATCTCGCCGGCCATGCCCTGCATCCGGTCTGCGCCGGTGGAGTTGGCCGAGGCGACGCGGCCCTCGACTGCGGCCAGCCGGCGGCCGAACTCGGCGACCTGGCGGGCAAGGTCGGCGGTGCCGCGCGACAAATCCGCGATCTGGCCGCCGACATCGCTGCGGTCGCGCAGCCGCATCGAGACCGCGTTGTAGAGGATCAGGCAGGTGAGGGCGGTGAGCGCCACGATCGCCGATTCCGATCCGCTGATGCCCGCCACCGAATACAGCACGAAGCCGAGCGAGGCTGCGAGCAGCACCATACAGATGGCGATGAAGATCGTCGAAATGCGAATCATGTCGCGCGCCCGCGCCCTCTGTCCGAACGTCCCTGGACCGCGACCTTAGCACCATTGTTGATTCGACGGGCCAGCGATCTTCGGAACCGGCTGGAACTGCACACGATTTTCGTTTCGCCCGGATCAGGCTCCGTAAATCGCCGGAGCCGGCGGCGGCACGCCGGTCAGAGGTCCGCGGCAGCGATCCAGAACACCTCGCCCTCGGAGTCCTCGGTGTCGAGCCAAAGCAGCGGCAGGTTCGGGTAGGCGGCCTCGAGATTGTCGCGGCCGCGGCCGATCTCGCAGAGCAGGCCGCCCTGCGGGGTCAGATGCTGCCTCGCTTCATCGAGCAGGCGACGGACGATGTCCAGCCCGTCGGCGCCGCCATCGAACGCGATCTTCGGCTCGGCACGGCACTCGCGCGGCAGCGCCGCCATGCCTTCGGCGTCGACATAGGGCGGGTTCGAGATGATGAGATCGTATCTGTTGTCGCCGAGCGGCTTGAACAGGTCGCCGCGATGCAGCGTCAGGCGATCGTCGAGGCCGTGGTCGGCGACGTTGCGCGCGGCGACCTCGAGCGCATCCTTTGAAATATCGACCGCGTCGACCGCGGAGTTGGGAAAATGTCGCGCCGCCAAAATCGCAAGGCAGCCGGAGCCGGTGCAGAGGTCGAGCACGCGTTCGACCTCTTCGGGATCGCCGATCAGCGAGGTGCCGTCCTCGTCGCCGCCGAAATGCGTATCCAGCAATTCGCCGATGAAGGAGCGCGGCACGATGGTGCGCTCGTCGACATAGAACGGCAGGCCGCGCATATAGACCTTGTTGACGAGATAGGCGGCAGGCTTCCGCGTCGCGATCCGGCGCTCGATCAGGTCGAGGATCTGCTTGCCCTCGGCAATCGTGACGCGTGCGGTGGCAAAGTTCTCGAACTGGTCGGGATGCAGGTGCAGTGTCTCGCAGATCAGGAACGCGGCCTCGGCCACCGGATCGGTGGTGCCGTGCGCGAACACGAGCTTGGCCGCGTTGAAGCGGCTCACGGCATAGCGCAGGAAATCGAACAGGGTGTGAAGCTCGCCGGCACCGACTTTCGGCGCTTTCGGCACGGCGGGGCTGCGCTTGGCCGGCACTTTGCTGCGCTTGGCCATCAGGATTTGGTCCAGCGCGCGGCGGCCGCGTCGTCATGGTCCTGCGCCTCGATCCAGTTCGCGCCGCGCGCGCTTTCCTCGCGCTTCCAGAACGGTGCGTTGGTCTTCAGATAGTCCATCAGGAACTCGGCGGCCTCGAACGCGGCCTGCCGGTGCGCCGAGGCGGTCACGACCAGCACGATGTTCTCGCCCGGCGCGATGCGGCCGAAGCGGTGGATGATGGTGAGGCCCTGCAACGGCCAGCGCGACAGCGCCTCGTCGGCGTGGCGCGTGATCTCGGCTTCCGCCATTTCAGGGTAATGTTCGAGCGTCAGCGCCGCGATCGGCTCGCCCTGCTCGCTGCCGCGGCAGATGCCGCTGAAGCTGACGACCGCGCCGACATCGGTGCGGCCCTTGCTCAAGGCCGCGATCTCCTGCGCGACGTCGAAGTCGGCTTGCTGGATACGGATGGTCGCTGCGACGGTCATGTCGGGATCTAGCCGCCGGTCATCGGCGGAAAGAACGCGATCTCGCGGGCGCCGGAGATCGCCGCGTCCGATTTGACATGGGCGTGGTCGATCGCAGCGCGGATCACCGTCGGCTTCTCGAAGGCATAGGCGTAGGCATCGTCGCGCGCGGCAAGCCAGCCGATCAGGTCGCCGACGGTGCGCACGTCGGCCGGCGGCTCGACGATCTCTTCAGCCTTGCCGATGCGTTCGCGCACCCAGGCGAAATATTTCAGCTTCATCCCTCATCCTCCTTGATGAGGTGATGGATGCCGGCACGGAAATAATCCCAGCCGGTGTAGATCGTGAAGATCGCCGACATCCACAGCAGCACGATGCCGATCAGGGTGGTGGCCGGGAAGACCTGCTCGCCCGCTTCGCCGGCGATCAGAAAGCCGATCGCCACCAGCTGGATCGTCGTCTTCCATTTCGCCAGCTTGGTGACGGGAACGCTGACCCGCAAGCCTGCGAGATATTCGCGCAGGCCCGAGACCAGGATCTCGCGGCACAGGATCACGATCGCCGCCCACAGCGTCCAGCCATGGATCGAATTGTCGGCGGCCAGCATCAGAAGGCTGGAGGCGACGAGCAGCTTGTCGGCGATCGGATCGAGCATCCGGCCGAAGGCGGACTGCTGGTCCCACATCCGGGCATAATAGCCGTCGAGATAGTCGGTGATTCCCGCCGCAATGAACACGGCCAGCGCCACCCAGCGCAGCCACAACGGGCCGTCCAGGATCGATTGCCAGTAGACGCAGCCGATCACCACCGGGATCGCGGCGATCCGGGCGTAGGTCAGGATATTCGGGAGGGACATGGTCTTGGTCTGTCCCCGGGTCGTGGCGATGTTCATCCGTTCTACCAATACCGCTGAAGCGAGAAGGTCAACCGTGCGGACGCGTCAGGCGCGACCAGATTGCGCTGGATCGTCATAGCGCCTTAGCTCGTTGTTTAAGCATGATCTTTTCGGATAACTGCCTCACACTTTTTCGCATCATGCCCCAGATGCCCTGTCGCAGGCGGCGCCCTGATGACTCGCCTTTGGTTTAACCCGGCTGGGCGTGGAAATACTCGAAAATCTTGCGGGCACTCTCGGCGCTGACGCCGGGAACCTTGCCGAGGTCGGCGATCGAGGCCCGCTCGATCTCCTTGAGCGTTCCGAAGTGGTGCAGCAAGGCACGCTTGCGGGACGGGCCGATGCCCGGGATCTCCTGCAGGCCGGCCTCGCGGATGTCTTTTTTGCGCAGCTTGCGGTGCGAGCCGATCACGAAGCGATGGGCCTCGTCGCGCAGCCGCTGGATGAAATAGAGCACCGGGTCCCGCGGCTCCAGCTTGATGGCCTCGCGGTCGGGCATGAACAGGGTTTCGCGCCCGGCATCGCGCTCCGGACCTTTAGCCACTGCCATCAGCGAGACCTCGGTCAGCCCGAGATTCTGGAAAATCTCCCGGACCGCGTTGAGCTGACCGCGGCCGCCGTCGATGATGACGAGGTCGGGCCATTGCGGGAACGAATCGTCATCCGCTTTTGTCCTGGCAGCGGCCTCGCCCTCCGGCGGCTTCAGCAGCCGCTTGAAGCGGCGTTCCAGCACCTCGCGCATCATTCCGTAATCGTCGCCGGGCGTCAGCCCTTCGGACTTGATGTTGAACTTGCGGTACTGGTTTTTCATGAACCCGTCGGGTCCCGCCACGATCATCGCGCCGACCGCGTTGGTGCCCTGGATGTGGCTGTTGTCGTAGACCTCGATCCGCTTGGGTGTGTGCGGCAGGCCGAGCGTCGAGACCATGCCCTCCAGCAGCCGGCTTTGCGTCGCGGTATCGGCGAGCTTGCGGCCGAGCGCCTCGCGCGCGTTGGTGAGCGCATGGCCGATCAGCTCCTTCTTCTCGCCGCGCTTCGGCACAGAGACCTCGACCTTGGATCCGGCCTTGACCGACAGCGCGTCGGCGAGCAACGCGCTTTCCTCGATCTCGTGCGACAGCAGGATCAGCTTCGGCGGCGGCTTGTCGTCGTAGAACTGCGCGAGGAACGAGGACAGCACCTCCTCGGGCGTGAAGCTCTTCTCGGCCTTGGGGAAATAGGCGCGGTTGCCCCAGTTCTGGCCGGTGCGGAAGAAGAACACCTCGACGCAGGAATAGCCGCCCTCCTGGTGGATCGCGAACACGTCGGCCTCTTCGACCGTGCGCGGATTGATGCCCTGCTGCGACTGGATCGCCGACAGCGCCGCGAGACGGTCGCGGTACAGCGCCGCGGTCTCGAATTCGAGTTCGCCGGAGGCCTTCTCCATCTCGGCCGCGAGCAGCTCCTTCACGGCATGGCTGCGGCCGGACAGGAATTCGGTCGCCTCGCGCACCAGTTCGCTATAGCCGGGGAAGTCGATCTCGCGCGTGCAGGGGCCGGCGCAACGCTTGATCTGATAGAGCAGGCAGGGGCGGCTGCGGCTTTCGAAGAAGCCGTCGGTGCAGGAGCGGATCAGGAACGCGCGCTGCAGCGCCGTGATGGTGCGGTTGACCGCGCCTGCGTTGGCGAACGGGCCGAAATAGCGCCCCGGCCGCGACTGCGCGCCGCGATGCTTGAGGATCTGCGGCGCCCAATGGTCGCCTGATATCAGAATATAGGGAAACGATTTGTCGTCGCGCAGCTGCACATTGAAGCGCGGACGGAGCTGCTTGATCAGATTGGCTTCGAGCAGCAGCGCCTCGGTCTCGGTCATGGTCGAGACGATCTCGACCTGCGTGGTCGCCGCGATCATGCGCAGGATGCGCGCCGGCAGCGGCGCGTTGGCCCGCGCATAGGACGACAGCCGCTTTTTGACGTTCTTCGCCTTGCCGACATAGAGCACGTCGTTGGCGGCGTTGAGCATGCGGTAGACGCCGGGCGAGGTCGGGGCGAGGCGGACCGCGTTCTCGATCGCGGCATGCCCGACCGAGAGCGTGCCCTCGGCGACCGCCTCGGCGGCGTCCTCGGAAGCCTCGGGCAGGCGCGCCTCGTCCTCCTCCTCGGCGGCGGAGGTTTCGGGATCGACGTCGCTTGTATCGAGCGTCAGATCGTCCTGCGGCAGATCGGACTTTGAACCGCGCCGTGGCTTGGGATCAGCCTTGGAGTCGGCCTTGGGATCAGCTTTGGGGGCCGGCGTCGGACGCTCGGGAGAATCGTGAACCATGGGCCGTAAACTAAGTGCTTGGGCGACCGGTCGCCAGCGTTGGCGGCACCAAGAAAACCACCTCGATTGCAGGAGGTTACCGGCCCCGCGCGGACGCCCGGAGGGGGTGTGTAACACCTTGTTAAGACTGATGAGCGGGCCGGTAACCGGGCTTAACAGCCCTTTAACTTAAAACTCTCGATAAACCTTAGCGAAAAAAGTGGAATTCCGTAACCACGCCGGCCCTGGCCGGCGGGCTGCGGCTGTTGCGTGGTGGAGAGTACCAATGACCCGGTTTGTCGCGCGTGCGCTGGCACTGATCGTTGCAGGCTGGACGACCTCGGCGGCGTCGGCCGACCTCAACTACGGATCGCCCTATACGGTCTATCAGCCGCTCAATGCCTATAGCTGGGCCGGCCCCTATCTTGGCGGCAATGTCGGCTATGGTTGGGGCTCGGTCGAGAACAACCCGACCAAGCCGTCCGGGTTCGTCGGCGGTGTGCAGGCCGGCTACAACTTCCAGAACGGCTCCCCCTGGGTGTTCGGTATCGAGGCCGATATCCAGGGCACCACGGCTGACGACCGGTTCGCGCCGTGGAAGTTCTCCAACCCGTGGTTCGGCACGGTGCGCGGCCGCGCCGGCTATGCGGTCAACAACGTGCTGTTCTACGCGACCGGCGGTCTCGCCTTCGGCGAACTGCGCGGCGAGACGTTCGGCATCACGGAGAGCCACACCAACGCAGGCTT
Source organism: Bradyrhizobium sp. Mp19 (assembly GCF_029952935.1). Classification (NCBI taxonomy): domain Bacteria; kingdom Pseudomonadati; phylum Pseudomonadota; class Alphaproteobacteria; order Hyphomicrobiales; family Nitrobacteraceae; genus Bradyrhizobium; species Bradyrhizobium sp. Mp19. The sequence goes on from NZ_JASAUT010000014.1 coordinate 134,058, forward strand.
CACCGTCGGTGCCGGCGCCGAAATGGGCTTTGCCCCGCACTGGAGCGCCAAGATCGAATATCTCTACGTCGACCTTGCCAACAGCAATTTCACGATCACCGGTGGCGTGTCGAACGGCTACAGCTTCAGCCTGGTTCGCGCCGGCATCAACTATCACTTTTGAGAACAAGAAGACGTCGACCATCAACTCCCGGCCGCGCCTTGCGCGGCCGGGTTTTTCTTTGTGTTGATGATCTCAACGTCGCGCATGGCGGCATGCACGCCGCGGCATCCGCGAATCCAATCGGTGAGCCGCACGTGTGGGATATGCGGCACCGCCAGTCGCGTCCGCATCATGCAGGTGGTCATCCAGAGCACGCCAGCCGCGCGCTCGGCGGTCAACTCACACGCAACGCCTCATTCGGCGTTCATCACGAGCCGCGAATCGCGAGCGCTCGTCATGAGACCACCAGGTTGACGGCCTTCGGGCCCTTGCCCTTCTTGTCGGGCTCAACCTCGAACGTAATGCGTTGTCCTTCAGTCAGGTCCTTCAATCCTGCACGCTCGACAGCTGTGATGTGAACGAACACATCGCGGCCGCCATCATCAGGCTTGATGAAGCCGTAGCCACGCTCTCCGTTGAAGAACTTGACTGTCCCAGTCATGGCCATCGGGAAACTCCTCCCCCGTATTGCTCCACCGCTACGCGCACGCCGCGTAGCGGTTGACCGACATTCGCTTGTCGGAAGCTTGGCCACCTGAACAGGCCGGCGTCACGCCGCCGGTCTGCCTGGATTTATTTCGGCCTTGTCACTCCGCCGCAACCATTCGCGGAAGCGGAACGTAAAGCCAGTCGTAACAGGATGAGCATAATACGGTTCCGCGCAAATTGCCTATGCTCAAAATTGAACTTTTCAGTAGGAGCTGTCGATCAAGGTTTAGGCGTCTCGAGTCTGAAGCGTCCCGCACCGCCTTGACCGAGCGGCCTCTCGAGTTCGGGCAGGATGATCTTCAACTCATTCGCCAGCGTCCACGGCGGATTCACCAGCAAAAGCCCTGTGGAAACGAGGCCTGCGCCTGCTTCTTGCGGTGCCACACTGAATTCCAAGCGCAGGCATTTGCCGGCGGGCCGACTCGCTGCTGCTGCAGCGGCCACGCTGCGCGCTAGCTCATCGGTGGCTCTCCGGGTTTTTACGGGGTACCACAAAAGATACGTGCCGGTCGGCCACTTCGCGAATGCTTCCGTGAAAGCACTGGCCAGCCGCTCGAACTCGTCCTTCGCTTCGAACGGCGGATCGATCAGCACCAGGCCGCGCCGCTCGTTCGGCGGCACGAATGCGGGCAGCGCCATCCAGCCGTCGAGATCGACGACGCGCGCTTGCGCGTCACGTCGCAAGGCGTCGATCAGTTGTTTGCGCGCCGTCGGTTCGATCTCGCAGGCGGTGAGGCGATCTTGCGGACGCAGCAGCGCCCGCGCGATCAACGGCGAACCCGGATAGGCTTTCAGCTCGCCTCTCGGATTGAATGCCCTGACGATGTCGAGATAGGGCGCGATCAGCGGCAACGCCTTGTCGGAGAGCCGCGCCTGCATCAGCCGTGCGATGCCGGTGAGCCATTCGCCGCCGCGCTGCGCTTCGCTCGACGTCAAATCATAGAGGCCGGCGCCGGCATGGGTGTCGATGACGCGGAACGGCGCCTGCTTGTCCTGCAGATAGGTGAGCATGCGCACCAGCACGATGTGCTTGATGACGTCGGCAAAGCTGCCGGCATGAAAGGCGTGACGGTAGTTCATGTGATGATCGTGCTGCGCTCCCAAAGGGTCGCGCATGTTGTACTCGTCATGCCCGGGCTTGTCCCGGCCTTCGCTAAAGCTTCGGCGGGGTTAACATCCGAGCTCGGCGAAGCCTTGGCGTAGCCGGCTCCCGGGCATCTGCGCCTAATCTTGCTTGTTTCGCGATGGCGCAGGTTGCCGGGACGTTTTGCGCGACGACGCGCGGCGCGGGTCCGCCGGCCATGACGCAGAGAGTTTCAGCCGCCGCGAACCGGCGGCATCAGCACCTGATCGCGGCGGCAGGCGCGGCGATCGATTTCCTCGCAGGAGCGGAATTGCAGATCCTTGCTGAGGCAGATCCGCACCTCGCTGAGCCGCTTGCTGTCGCAGGTCACCGAGATCGCGGAGTTGCTGAGGCCTGGATTGACCTTGATGAACGCCGTCTCCAGCTCGTCGGGCGCGACCGTCTTCGGCTCCGACAATTGCAGGAATTCCTCGGGGATCTTCACCGTGGCGCGGGCCTTGCGGATGGCTTCGAAATAGGCGCGTTCGCCGAGACCCGAGCAGGTGCCGTGCTTGTCCCACTCATTGTAGATCAGCCCGGGCCCCGGCATCAGGTCGAGCATCGAGCTCATGATGCTGCGGGCGAGTCGCGGCGAGGGCCGCTGGCAGTATTCCGGAAAGCCCCGCTCATATTGCGGCCACAGGCCGTGCACCACGAAGGAATAGGGCCGTCCGCCGCACTGCGCCTGCGTGCCGCGGCCGTTGTTGCCGCGCTCGCTCGCCGCCTCGCAGAACGAGGGCGACCACGACAGCGACAGCACATAGAAATCGAACTCACCGGGTGCATTCTGGCGGCGATCCTGGGCCGAGGCCCCAACCGCACTGCACAGAATAATGGCAACCGAAATCAAAAATCGGGAAATTGTGTCCAACCGAGGCATCAAACGCTCCCCTCACTCGACCGCCCAGAGCCTAGCAGGCCGCGAGAACATTTCAAGAACAAAAAGCCGCCGTCCAAATGGCGGCGGCTCCTGCTTTAGCAGTCTGGTCGGAGATCAGGGCCGGGCGGCCTTGCAGGACGGGTTATAGGCCCAGTTGCGGTCGAGTCCTGCGACGCACCATTCGACGCCCTGATTGATGCTGGCAAAGCCGCCGTCCTCGATGATCGAATAGTGCACCTTGCGCACCTTGCCGTCGCTCAGCATCGCCTCGCCGCTGCAATAGCGGCGCGGAATATTGTCGGACTGCCAGGGACGGAAGGCGGTTTCGTGTATCCCGTTGAAGCCGGTGATCACGAGCGGCGAATTCCAGAAGGTCGCTTCCTTTTCCTGGAATTGCGTGCTGATGACCGTCAGGGCCTTCTCGCATGGGGCCACATTGCCGTCATAGCGCGGGCCGGACAGCCAAAAGTTCATTTCGAACGGATTGGCGGCCTGGGCCGTGCCCCCGAACGCCAGCGTGCCGACCACGAGTGCGGCGCCGAGGCCGAGCTTGCGGCCGAGTTTATTGCGGGAGTTGAACAGGTTGCGCATGGGAATCCACCCGATTATCCGATGCCGCGGACGGTGCCGCGAAGCCCCGGCAAGGTCAAGTGCAGGGCGGCAACACCTGCGGAGAAGTCCACCTGGGGGAGCCGGCTCGTTCTTTTCACGGTCGCCGGCGCACTCTATGTTGGCTCGAAGCGAAATGGAGTCTGCGATGCGAAGGAAATTGGCCGCGTGCCTGGTTGCCGTTTGCGGGATGCTGGCCGTTGTGCCGGCGCGGGCGGATTGGATGCAGCCGGTGCCGCCGTTCAAGGGTAATGATACCGGCGGTATCATCGCCTATACGCTGGCGACCCAGAGCGACGCCCGGCAGCTCGCCGTCGATCACTGCGCCTCCTACGGCAAGGTGGTCAAGTTCCTTGCGATGCAGAACTATCCGGGCGGCTACATCTCTTTCGCCTGTCGCTGGGTGCCCTATGGCGCAGCCCAGAGGCCGTTGCGCACGCTCTACTGAGCGCGCTTCAAATCTTTCGATCGTTCAGCCGGGAGCAGACCGCATGACCCGACAGCTTGCCTTGCTTGGTTCGGCTGTGTGCCTTGTCCTGTCCGCTGGCGCCGCAAGTGCCGTCGACCTGCCGATCCGCAAGGCCGGTCTGTGGGAGATGAAGATGGTGCGCACCGGCGGGCCGATGCCGGAAATCACCATGCAGCACTGCACCGACGAGACCACCGACAAGGAGATGAGCGCGGCGGCCTCGCCGATGGCCAAGGAAGTCTGCTCCAAGCAGGACATCCAGAAGACCGCCACCGGCTATATCAGCGACAGCGTCTGCAGCGTCGCCGGCATGACGATGCAGAGCCATGCCGAGATCGTCGGCGATTTCAATTCCGCCTACACGGTGAAGAGCACCTCGCATGCCGAGGGCGGCGCGGCCGGCTCGCGCGACACCACGATGACCATCGAGGCAAAATGGCTCGGCGCCTGCAAGAGCGACCAGAAGGCCGGTGACATCATCATGCCCGGCGGCATGAAGATGAACGTCAAGGACATGGAAAAGCTGAAGGGCCTCCTGCCCAAGCAGAAGTAGCGCGCAGCGCATTCGGCCGTTGCCGCGCGACTGAATACATCGCCTCGCATGCCGAGAGGCTGTGCCGCTTCGCATCACCGTCATTGCGAGCAGTTCGCGACGAAACTGCGGAGCAATCTTGCGCTGAGGCGATGCGCAATCCATCCGATCCCTCCCGGTCACCCCCAGGGCTATCGCATATGCCCCTTGGCGACCGCGCAAGTGCTTGGTCTCGTGGTTCGAGACGCGCCGCAAGCGGCGCTCCTCACCATGAGGGTCTACTATTGTGCCGCAAAACAAGACCTCATCCTGAGGAGCCCGCCGAAGGCGGGCGTCTCGAAGGATGGCCACGGGCACACCGCCACGAAATGCGATAGCCTTTGCGCGGGGATGACGGTTCGCCGCGTTCGTGCGCTCCTTGGCGCGCGATGACGTCGACGGGATGCAACATCATCGAATGATCGCTGCGTGCCTCGCGTTCGAGACTCTCTGCGAGCGACGACGCGCATCGCGTTCGTCGTGTCGGAAGCGTAATGCACCAACCTGTCGTTTTGAACCTTTCCAGTGTTGCGCAACTTGAATCGTTCCAGTGTTTCGCATCGTGTGCGTTTCAATGGATTCTATTTTGCGCGTGTGGAATTTCGCGCATCCCGCCGATAGGAGTCCGCCCCGATCGATGCCGGCCTTGTCGCGAACGCGACTCGATCGATGTCTGCGTAAGGCAATGTGGGGATTTGTTCGGTGGGAATGGCTTCGTTGCGGTGCAAGCGCGGCTTGCTTGCATCAAATGCTGCGATCAATGCAGCGCTGCTCGGTTCGGTCGCGCTTGTGCCAATGGGCTCAGATGTCGCTTGCGCTCAGGCGCAGACCAGTCCTCCGCAGAACAATGTCAGCGAACTTCCCGCAGTGACGGTGGATGAACCCGGCGCCGCAAAGAAGCGCGGTGCCGTCGTTTCAAGCCAGAACACCAGGGCTTCGCGTGCGGTCGTGGCGAGCCGGCGCCGCAATGCGACTGCGCCCGCCCAGAGTCAGGCTCCGCGGTCGCAAGGCACAGGTGGCCCGATCGGTACGACGACGGGTTACGTCGCGACCGCCAGCACGGCCGGCACCAAGACCAGCACAGCGCTGATCGAAACGCCGCAGTCGCTTTCGGTCGTCACGCAAGAGGAGCTTCGGGATCGCAACGTTCAGACGCTCAAGGACGCCGTCAGCTACACGCCGGGCGTGACGACCACGGCATTCGGCTATGATCCAAGATTCGATAGTTTCTATATCCGTGGCTTCGATGCGACCTATACGGGGATCTATCGCGACGGCCTGCGTCAGGGCGGCGGCAACTTCGCCATTCCCAAGATCGAACCTTACGGTCTCGACAGCGTGTCGATCCTGCGCGGACCGGCCTCGGGCCTCTATGGCCTCGGCTCTCCGGGAGGCATCGTGGATGTCACGACCAAGCGGCCGCCGTTGACGGCATTCGGTGAGGTGCAGCTGCAGGGCGGCACCTACGACCGTTACCAGGGCAGTTTCGATGTCGGTGGTCCGGTGCCCGGCAGCGATCAGCTGTACTACCGGCTGACGGGTTTGCTGCGCGACGCGAAGACCTGGTACCCCGGCAACGACGACGACCGCGCCTATATCGCGCCTGCGCTGACCTGGCGGCCGGACGCCGATACGTCCTTCACCATCCTGAGCGAGTATCAAAAGAGCCGAACCGCCGCCAGCATCGGCAATTTCCGCACGCCTGACGGACAGCTGACCAACATCTATTCGAATGATCCGGCCTTCAGCGCGATGGATCAGAAGCAGTATCGCATCGGCTACGCGTTCGAGCACAATGTCGACGACGTGTGGACGGTGCGGCAGAACTTCCGCTTCTACCAGGTCGACGTCGACGCGAAGTACACCCAGATCGATTCGATCGACAGCAGCACCAATCTCGCGTCGCGGTCAGCCTGGCGGATCCTGGACAGCTTCAACACGGTCACGCTCGACAATCAGGCCGAGGCCAAGTTCATGCTCGGCGCGATCAGGAACACGGCGCTGTTCGGCGTCGACTACGGTCACTCCTACTACAACGACAAGATCGGTTACGGGCCGGCGCCCGATCTTAATCTCCTGACCATGAACTACGGCGCCCAGGCGATCGCGACGCCGGCATTCTCGATCTTCAGCAAGCAGTCGACCGACGAGGTCGGTGTCTATGCGCAGGAGCAGGCCAAGCTCGGAGGCTTCATTCTGACGCTCAACGGCCGTCAGAGCTGGGTGTCGCAGACGACGACCGCTGGTCTGGACGGCGTGCCGTCAACGCAGAAAGCCACTGCCTTCACCGGCCGTGCGGGGCTGAGCTACGTCTTCGACAACGGCATTGCGCCCTATGTCAGCTATGCAACGGCATTCGCCCCGCAGGTCGGCGTCGACGCATCCGGATTGCCGTTCAGGCCGACCACCGGCGAGCAGAAGGAAGTGGGCATCAAGTACCAGATGCCGAACCTTCCGGTGCTGTTGACCGCCGCGGTGTTCGACATCACGCAGGACAATGTGCTGCGCACCGATCCGAACGACATGGCGTTCCAGGCAGCCACCGGACAGGTCGAATCCAAGGGTGTGGAGCTCGAGGCGAAGCTGGCGCTCAAGCAGGGATTTGATCTCACCGCCGCCTACACCCATCTCAACGTCGTGATCACCCAGGGCAATCCCGACACGACCGGCAATGAGCTCTCCGGTATTCCGAGGAATTCCTTCGCCGCCTTCGGCAAATACACGTTCCAGTCCGGCGTTCCCGTGGAGGGGCTCGGGCTTGGTCTCGGGGTGCGTTATATCGGCACGAACTTCGGGAACGACCAGAACACGTTCCAGAATGCGGCGACGACGTTGTTCGATGCGGTGATCGATTATGATCTCGGCAAGCTGGACCGGCGCTTCCTCGGCGCCACCGCGCGCCTGAACGCGACCAATCTGTTCGACACGCACTACCAGACCTGCCAGTCCGGCTACTGTTATGCCGGCGAACGGCGGCAGGTCATCGGCACCTTGTCCTACCGCTGGTAGCTCGAATTTGTTGTTTGGACGCGTTGTCTTCCCGCGAACCGGCGTCCACTCGCCCGAAACGCTATGTTACACCGGCACCCGCACGACGGCGCGCAGGCCGCCCATCGGGCTTTCGCTGAGCATGATGTCGCCGCCATGCGAGCGGGCGATGTCGCGGGCGATGGCAAGCCCGAGCCCGGTGCCGCCTTCGTCCTGGTTGCGGGCATCGTCGAGCCGCAGGAACGGCTTGAACACTTCCTCGCGCATGTCGGCGGGGATGCCCGGCCCGTCGTCGTCGACCGTGACGTTGAGATAGCGATGGTCGCGATGGCCGGTGATCGAGATCGTGTTGGCGTGGCGCGCCGCGTTGGAGACGAGATTGGCGAGACAGCGCTTGAACGAGGCCGGCTTCACCGTGACGACGGGCAGGCCGTGGAATGCAACGGTTGCGGTGTGGCCGTGGCGTTCGGCGTCGCTGCGCAATTCCTCCAGAGCCAACGCCATGTCGGTCGGCTGCGCGACCTCGCCGGAATCGCCGCGCGCGAAGGCGAGGTAGTCCTCCAGCATCATCGACATCTCGTCGACGTCCTTGCGCATCGCGTCGATCTCGGGGCCTTCGCCGATCAGGGCAAGCTCGAGCTTGAACCGGGTCAGGATGGTGCGCAGATCATGCGATACGCCGGCGAGCATCGCGGTGCGCTGCTCGATCGAACGCTCGACGCGTGCCTTCATCTCGATGAAGGCCTGCGCCGCGCGCCGCACCTCGCGCGCGCCGCGCGGCCGGAAGTTCGGCGCCTCGCGGCCCTTGCCGAAACTTTCGGCGGCGTCCGCCAGCCGCAGGATCGGCTTGATCTGGTTGCGCAGGAACAGCACGGCGACGATCAAGAGGATCGTCGAGGTGCCGAGCATCCAGAAGATGAAGATCTCCGAATTGGAGGCGTAGGCCGCGCTGCGCTGGGCGAAGATCCGCATCACCGAATCGTCGAGCTGCACGCGGATCTCGACCAAATTGGATTTGCCCACGGTGTCGATCCAGAACGGACGGCTGATCTGGCGGCCGAGCTGCACCGACAGCGTCTGGTCGAGCAGCGAGAAGAACGGCTTCGGCCCCGGCGGCGGCATGTCGCCGGCGGGCAGGAAGTCGACCACCAGCTGCAGTTTCTGGGCGATGCGGCGAAGCTGCGCGCGGTCCTTGTCCTGCGGATAGCTCTTGTAGACGTCGATCAGCGCGGCGATATCGGACACCACCGCGGCCGACAGCCGCCGCGTCACCGTGTTCCAGTGCCGCTCCATGAACACGAACGCCACCACTGTCTGCAGGATCACCATCGGCACGATCATGATCAGCAGCGCGCGCGCATAGAGGCCGGTCGGCATCCAGCTCTTGAACGCATTACCCATCCAGCCGTTCGCCTTCGAGACGCGCTGCGAGGCGTTCTTGATCAGGGTCAGGCCGGAGTCGAGCGTGCTCATGCGGATGCTCTACAGCATGATCCGGAAAACTGCGCAGCGGTTTTCCGGCAAGATCATGCTCAAACAAGGATCTGAAGCGCGATGACGATTCATCCTGATCTCATCGCGCTTCAGGGCGAGGCCACCAGGCGATAGCCGATGCCGCGCACCGCCTGCAGGAACAGCGGATTGGCGGGATCGTGCTCGATCTTGCGGCGCAGGCGGTTGATCTGCACGTCGACCGCGCGTTCGTTGACGGTGCCGCCGGAGGTCAGCTCGGCGCGCGGCACGGTCTCGCCGGGCGCGCTGGCGAGGATGCGCAGCATCTCGCGCTCGCGATCGGTGAGATGGATGATCTCTTCGCCCTGGCGCAGTTCGCTGCGCTCGATGTGGAAAATGTAGGGGCCGAACGCGATCTGCTCGACGATTGCGACCTGCGGCGGCGCGGTGCGCTTGAGGATATTGCCGATCCGGAGCACCAGCTCGCGCGGCTCGAACGGCTTGGCGACATAATCGTCGGCGCCGATCTGCAGGCCCTCGATGCGGGCTTCCGCCTCGTGGCGGGCGGTCAGCATGATGATCGGCACCGTCGAGGAGCTGCGGATGAAGCGGGCGAGGTCGAAGCCGTTCTCGCCGGGCATCATCACGTCGAGGATCAGCAGGTCGAAATGCAGCCCGAGCAGCTTGGCGCGCGCGTCGGTGGCGCTCATCGCCGTCGTGACGCGATAGCCTTCGCTGGAAAGAAAGCGCGACAACAGGTCACGAATGCGGCGGTCGTCGTCGACCAAGAGAAGATGCGGCGCGTCGTCGGCCGGCTCGACCGGCGCGCGCATCATGGTTGCAGCCTGCACCAGCTCACTCCCTCATTTTTTTGCCGCCGCCGAAGATCGCTTCGAGCACCTTGTCGGGATCGTCGCGGTCGATCATCGCGCGGAGGAATTGGCGAACCGTCTCGACGCCGGCCGGATCGATGCCGGCGACCGCGCGGTTGATGCGGTCGGTCTGCAGCCCGGCGAGCTTGGCGACCAGCGCCTCGCCCTTCGGGGTGGCGTAGAGCAGGCGCTGCCGGCGGTCGTTGTTGCCGGTCTTCTGCACGATGTAGCCCTCGTCCAGGAGCTGCTTGAGCACGCGCCCGAGCGACTGCTTGGTGATGCGCAGGACGTCGAGCAGGTCGGCGACCTTCAGCCCCGGATAGCGGGTAACGAAGTGGATGACGCGGTGGTGGGCGCGGCCGAAGCCGAACGCCTCCAGCTCCTGGTCGGCGTCGCCGACAAAGTCGCGGTAGGCGAAGAACAACAGCTCGATGATGTCCCAGCGCAGGTCGCGCACCCCCGCCCCGGGAGCGTTGTCGTCTCCCTGCGAATCGGGCTTGGCAGCCATGCCTGAGAAATTTATGTCAGTCATATTGACGTATCTTGGGTTCAATGTTACAAAACTGCCTGTCACGACGAAACATTAGGTCGTTTTGTCCTCGACAGCGTGTAAGGCGGCCTGAACGAGCCTGTGAGGCGGTTTGGGCCGCAAATTGGACTACCGTGCGATTGTCGAGCGGCATTTCGGCAAACATACTGGACTTCAGCATTCCGCAAAAGCATGTCTAAACGGCATGTTGGCGATGGAAGCCGGCGGCGCGGCCGGCGGTGGTGAAGTTCGGGCCAGCCGAGCCTGATGGCTCCGGGGGAAACAGGCCGGCGCCGGGTATCGCGCCGGTTCCGACAGCGGAAAGCAAGAAAAATGACTTTGAAATTCGACATCCAGCCTTCGCCGAATGCAACGTCCGACAAGGATCGCGCGGCGAAGCTCGTGGACCCCGGCTTCGGCCGGGTCTTTACCGATCACATGGCGATCGTCCGCTACAGCCAGGGCAAGGGCTGGCACAGCGCCCGCGTCGAGGCCCGCGCGAATTTTCCGCTCGATCCGGCCGGCGCGGTGCTGCACTACGCCCAGGAAATTTTCGAAGGTCTCAAGGCCTACAAGCGCGACGATGGCGGCGTGAACCTGTTTCGCCCCGACGCCAATGCCCGCCGCTTCCATGATTCGGCCGAGCGCCTGGCGATGGCGCCGCTGCCCGAGGATCTGTTCATCGATGCGGTCGAGCAACTGGTGCGGATCGATCGCGCCTGGATCCCGGGCGGCGAGGGCAGTCTCTATCTGCGGCCCTTCATGATCGCGAGCGAGATCTTCCTCGGCGTGAAGCCGTCGGCGGAATACATCTTCTCGGTCATCGCCTCGCCGGTCGGCTCCTATTTCAAGGGCGGCCCGGCGCCGGTGTCGATCTGGGTGTCGGAGAATTACACGCGCGCCGCCATCGGCGGCACCGGTGCGGTGAAGTGCGGCGGCAATTACGCTGCCAGCCTGCGCGCGCAGGCGGAGGCGATCGAACGGGGCTGCGACCAGGTCGTGTTCCTCGATGCGGTCGAGCGCCGCTACATCGAGGAGCTCGGCGGCATGAACGTGTTCTTCGCGTTCGACGACGGCTCGCTGCTGACGCCGCCGCTCGGCACCATCCTGCCCGGCATCACCCGCGACTCGATCATCGCGCTTGCCAAGGATGCCGGCACGCGTGTGCGCGAGGAGCCCTATACGATCCAGCAATGGCGCGCTGACGCCGCCAGCGGCAAGTTGAAAGAGGCGTTTGCCTGCGGCACCGCGGCCGTCATCTCGCCGATCGGCAAGGTGTGCTCGGCGAGCGGCGATTTCCAGATCAGCGGCGGCGTGGCCGGCCCGGTCGCCATGGGCCTGCGCAAGAAGCTGGTCGACATCCAGTACGGTCGCACCAACGACCCGCATAACTGGATCCGGAACGTCCAGTGACGGACACAACGTCATTCCGGGGCGAGGCGCAGCATCGAACCCGGAATCTCGAGATTCCGGGTTCGCGTCGTTCGACGCGCCCCGGAATGACAGCGTAGCGGCACCGGTTGCCGCCTTGCGCGCCGGCTGGTAAACGGCCGCTCATGGCCGAGAAACCCAAGAAACCCCAGAAACTGAAGGCGCGCCTGCCGCGCGGGCTGGAAGATCGCGGCCCGGCCGCGATCAATGCCACGCGGGCGATGGTCGAGAAGATCCGCGCCGTCTACGAGCTCTACGGCTTCGAGCCGGTGGAGACGCCGGCGATGGAATACACCGACGCGCTCGGCAAGTTCCTGCCCGACCAGGACCGGCCCAACGAGGGCGTGTTCTCGTTCCAGGACGATGACGAGCAGTGGATCTCGCTGCGCTACGACCTCACCGCGCCGCTCGCGCGCTATGTCGCGGAAAACTTCGACGCGCTGCCGAAGCCTTGTCGGTCGTATCGGTTCGGCTACGTCTTCCGCAACGAGAAGCCGGGTCCCGGCCGCTTCCGCCAGTTCATGCAGTTCGACGCCGACACCGTCGGCTCGGCGACGCCGGCGGCCGACGCCGAAATCTGCATGATGGCGGCCGACACGATGGAAGCGCTCGGCATTCCGCGCGGCTCCTATGTCGTGAAGGTGAACAACCGCAAGGTGCTCGACGGCGTGCTCGAGGCGATCGGCCTCGGCGGTGAGGAGAATGCGGGCCGTCGCCTCACCGTGCTGCGCGCGATCGACAAGCTGGACAAATTTCCCGCCGACGAGGTTCGCAAGCTGCTGGGTCCCGGACGATGGGATGGCGGCGAAGAGGGCAAGGGCGACTTTACCAAGGGCGCCGACCTGAGCCCCGCGGATGCCGATATCGTCCTGGCCGTCACGCAAAAGCGTGACGATTGGCGAGAGGCGATTGCTGCGGCAGAGACCTATCTGGCGAAGAGCGAAATTGGTCAGGCCGGCGTGAGCGAGCTCGAAGAGATCGCCAAGCTGGTCGCGGCGTCCGGCTATGGCGCGGATCGCATCCGCATCGATCCCACTGTCGTTCGAGGTCTCGAATATTACACCGGCCCGGTCTACGAGGTTGAGCTGCTGCTCGACACCAAGGACGAAAAGGGCCGCCCGGTGCGGTTCGGCTCGGTCGGTGGCGGCGGCCGCTATGACGGCCTGGTCTCGCGCTTCCGCGGCGAGCCGGTGCCGGCGACCGGCTTCTCGATCGGCGTATCGCGCCTGCAGGCCGCGCTGACGATGCTCGGTCAGCTCGACACGCGGGCCGAGTTCGGTCCTGTCGTCGTCACCGTGTTCGACCGCGATCGCGTCGCCGACTACCAGAAGATGGTCGCGCAACTGCGCCAGGCCGGCATCCGCGCCGAGCTCTATCTCGGCAATCCGAAGAACATGGGCAATCAGCTCAAATATGCCGACCGCCGCAACTCGCCCTGCGTGATCATCCAAGGCTCGGACGAGAAGGCGCGCGGCGAGGTGCAGATCAAGGATTTGATCGAAGGCGCCAAGGCCGCGGCCGCAATCGCCTCCAACCAGGAATGGCGTGAAACACGTCCGGCGCAATTCTCCTGCGCGGAAGCCGATCTGGTCGCGAGGGTCCGCGAGGTCCTGGCGCGGCATGACGTGGCGTGGGGATAGCCATTCGCTTGTGACGTCATGCCCGGCCTTGTGCCGGGCATCCACCTCTTGTTTGATGCGCGGCGACGTGAATGGCCGGGAGGAGCCCGGCCATGGCGATAACAAGAGGGAGAGCAACAATGCCTGAGATCACCGTGAGCATGGCCGCCGGCCGCACCGACGAGCAGAAGCTCGGCATGATGCGCGACATCACCCAGGCGCTGGTGAAGAATCTCGGCGTCGATGCCGACGCGGTCGTGATCCAGATCAACGAAGCGCCGCTGCATCACAAGATGAAGGGCGGCAAGTCGTTCGTCGAGCGCGCGGCCGCGGCGAAGAAGTAATTCACCTCTGTCGTCCCTGCGAAAGCAGGGACCCATAACCACCGATGCCGGTTGTTGAGCTCGCTGGGGCTCCAGCTTGCGCAATAACTAGCTTTGGTGGTTATGGGTCCCTGTGTCTTGGAAGTCTGTCAGGATGAGGGTGGGCGGGAAGCCGTTGGGTCCTTGGCGCTTGA
>NZ_JASAUT010000150.1:0-2140 GCF_029952935.1 Bradyrhizobium sp. Mp19
CAGCCAGCATGGTGAATCAGAAACACACTGATTTGGGAATCCCAAATCGATTCAACCTAAACCCATCCCGCTTTAGACCTTCAGCTCGCTTCCCGTCACGCGGCGATACGCTTCCAGATACCGCTTGCTCGTCGCATCCACCACGCTCGCCGGCAGCGGCGGGGCGGGGGCGTCGCCGTTCCAGCGGCCGGCGCGGCGCTCGACGTCGAGATAGTCGCGCAGCGGCTGCTTGTCGAAGCTCGGCTGCGGTTGGCCGGGCTTGTAGGCATCGACCGCCCAGAACCGCGACGAATCCGGCGTCATCACCTCGTCGATCAGGATGATGCGGCCGTCCCTGTCGCGGCCGAACTCGAACTTGGTGTCGGCGATGATGATGCCGCGGGCGCGGCTGGTCTGTTCGCCGTAGCCGTAGACGTCGCGCGCCATCTTCTCCAGCGTCGCGGCGACGTCGGCGCCGACGATCTCGCCCACCCGCTTAACCGTGATGTTCTCGTCATGGCCGGCCTCGGCCTTGGTCGCCGGGCTGAAGATCGCGGGTTCGAGCTTCTGGCTCTCGACCAGGCCGGCCGGCAGTTTCTCGCCGGCGAGGGTGCCCTCGGCCGCGTATTCCTTCCACGCCGAGCCGGAGATGTAGCCGCGGATCACGCATTCGATCGGGAACACGGTGGTGCGCTTGCACAGCATCGCGCGGCCGAGGATGTCGGCGCGATGATCCTTCAGTTCAGGCACCGCGCGGATGATCTCGTCGGCATCGGCGCTGATCATGTGATGCGGTACGGTGCCCTCAAGCTGCCGGAACCACCAGGCGCTGATCTGGGTCAGCACCGCGCCCTTCATCGGAATGGTTTCCGCCATCACCACGTCGAATGCCGAGATCCGGTCGGTGGTCAGCAGCAGCACGCGGTCGTCGCCGACGGCGTAGATATCGCGCACCTTGCCGCGGCCGATCCGGGGCAGGGGCAAATCGCTGGATAGCATCGCGGTCATGGCGTGATCTCTCTAGGTGGCTTTTCAAAATAGGTGGCTTGCAAAGACGAGCGCCCGCACACGGCCGTGCGGGCGCTCGAGGTTATCACAGGAAATAGCTCACTCCGGCAGCGGAATGAACTCGTGTTCGTGCGGAACCTGCGCGAAACGGCCGGTTTTCCAGTCCTGTTTGGCCTGCTCGATTCGCTCCTTCGAGGACGACACGAAATTCCACCAGATGTGGCGCGGCCCCTCCAGCGCGTCGCCGCCGAGGAACATCATGCGGGTCGGCCGCAACGTCTTCACGGTGATGCGGTCGCCGGGCCGGAAGATCAGGAGCCGCGGTCCCTCGTGGCGGTCGCCGGCGATCTCGACCTCGCCGTCGACGAGGTAGATCGCGCGCTCCTCGTGATCGGGGTCGAGCGGCACCGATGTGCCGGCCTTTGCGGTCACTTCAGTGTAGAACCAGGGCGAGACCATGCTGACCGGCGAAGTGATACCGAACGCGGAGCCGGCGATGATGCGCGCGGTGAAGTCGCGCTCGGAGATCATCGGCAGGTCGCCCGCGCCATAATGCTGGAACGACGGCGCGATCTCCTCCTTGCCCGCAGGCAGCGCGATCCAGCTTTGCAGGCCCAGCATCTTCTGGCCGTCGCGGCGCTGCACGTCAGGCGTGCGCTCGGAATGCGCGATGCCGCGGCCCGCGGTCATCAGGTTCATCGCGCCGGGCTGGATCTCCTGGATGTTGCCCTCGCTGTCGCGGTGCATGATGCTGCCGTCGAACAGGTAGGTGACGGTGGCGAGCCCGATATGCGGATGCGGCCGCACGTCCATGCCCTTGCCGGCGAGATACTGCACCGGTCCGAAATGGTCGAAGAAGATGAAGGGTCCCACCATCTGGCGCTTGCCGTGCGGCAGCGCGCGGCGCACCGCAAAGCCGTCGCCGAGATCGCGGGTGCGCGGCACGATGATCAGATCCAGCGCGTCGCAGGTCTTGGGATCGCCGAGTTCGGGATCGGTCGAGGGCTGCCAGCTCATGTCGGACTCCTTAACAGTGGTGTGGCGATCATACTCCAATCGTCGTCCCGGCCAAGCGAAGCGCGAGCCGGCAACTGTTATGTTGGTTTGGTCTGCAGGTAGGGCTTTCGGTCTCGCATCATGGCATTGAGGACCG
>NZ_JASAUT010000151.1:0-1924 GCF_029952935.1 Bradyrhizobium sp. Mp19
TCCTGAGGAGCCCGCCGAAGGCGGGCGTCTCGAAGGATGGCCACGAGGGCACCGCCACGAAATGCGATAGCCCTGCCCGCAAGCGGGAGAGGGAGCGCAGTTCGTTCGCGGCGTTATCTCAACCCGATCGCGGTGCGCGCTAGACCGGCTTCGGATCGAGCGTGATCGCCCACAGCTCGGCGTCGACGCGGTCGCGCAGGCTCACCGTCATCTGCCCGCTCTTGCCGTCGATCTTGACGTGGCCGAAGAACTGCATGCCGGCCGACGGCGGCAGGTTCTGGTTGGCCTCGCCCGGCGCCTTGATGAACTTCACCTCGGGGCCGAAGGTGTTGTCGAGCTCGTTCGGACCGAACGTGCCGGCATGCAGCGGGCCGGAGACGAATTCCCAGAACGGATCGAACTCCTGGAACTGGGCCTTGTTCGGGTTGTAGTAGTGCGCTGCGGCGTAATGCACGTCGGCGGTCAGCCACACCGTGTTGACGACTCCCGCGGTCTTGATGAAGCGCAGGATATCGGCGATCTCGAGCTCGCGGCCGCGCGCCGGACCATCGCCCTGCGCAAAGGCTTCCGAGCCCTTCTTGTTGGCGGCATCGTCATAGACGATCAGCGAAAGCGGCATGTCGGAGGCGATCACCTTCCAGGTGGCGCGCGAGTTGAGCAGCGCGCGCTTCAGCCAGGCCATCTGGTCCGGGCCGATGAAATAGGCGTCGGGGCCGTACTGCTCCTGCAGGTTCGGGCCGTTGGGGCCGCGATAGCTGCGCTCGTCGAGCATGAAGACGTCGAGATGCGGACCGTAGCTCAGCGTGCGATAGACGCGGCCCGGCTCGACGATGCTCTCGCGCATCGGATACATCTCGTGGAAGGCCTTGGCCGCGCGCGCCGCGAGCACGGTGATGTCGCGCTCCTTGTAGGCCGCCGGCAGCTGCTTCGACAGCGACCAGTTGTTGGTCACCTCGTGATCGTCCCACTGCACGAAGATCGGCACCTCGGCATTGAAGGCGCGGACGTTGTTGTCGAGGAGGTTATATTTGTGGGCGGCCCGGTATTCGTCGAGCGTCTCGGCGACCTTGGCCTTCTCGGGAATCGTGACGTTCTTCCAGATCTTGCCGTCGGGAAGCTTCACCTCGGAGGGGATCACGCCATCGGCGTAGATCGTGTCGCCGGAGTGCAGAAGGAAATCCGGAGCGTGCTTCTTCATCGCGGCGAAGGTGATCATGCCGCCGTCGTCGGGATTGATGCCCCAGCCCTGGCCGGCGACGTCGCCGCCCCAGACGAACGAGACGTCGCGGCGATCGCTCGGCGCGGTGCGGAAGCGGCCGACCACCGGCTCGCCGACGATGTCGATATGGGCAAGGTCGCGGAAGCGGACGCGGTAGAAGATGTCCTGGCCGGAGGGCAGGTTCTCCAGCAGCATCTTGGCGGTGAAGTCGCTCTCGGGCAGCGCCGTGATCGGCGGCAGCGTATGGGCATCCTTGAAGGACTCGGTGGTCGCGACCTCGACCATCATCTGCGACGGCCGGTCCGCACGCGCCCACACCACGCCGCCGTCGACGCCGACATCGCCGGACTGCACGCCATGGGTGATCACCGGGCGGTCGGCGGCCCGCGACAGATAGGGCATCGCGATCACGCCGGCGCCGGCCGCAGCCGCCGTGGAGAGAAAGCGTCGGCGGGTGAGATTTCGCGAGAACCGGATCGTCATGGGGAGCCTCCTCAGGTCACAGCGACAATGCGCCGCAGGCGCGCCAAGACCTAGAAAAATTCCATGACGGAGAGATTACAGGGACGAGGAGGTGTGGAGAGCAATCAGAGGCAACGCTCCGTAAGGTGAGCACGCCTGTCGGGCTCCCTCTCCCGCTTGCGAGGGCTTTGCGCAAAGGCGAATCTGCGATTCTCTAAGACCGATCTGAAGGGGGAGGCGGGG
>NZ_JASAUT010000152.1:0-1811 GCF_029952935.1 Bradyrhizobium sp. Mp19
GGGTCTCTAGCCGCGGATTTGGCAAGAGATCGGTCACGCTTCCTTGCAGGGTTGCAGCAGCTGCTGCTGCAACCCTGCCCATCGGCGAGATTGGGGTAGCAAGCGGAAAGCCCCTTCGCGGGGAACCAGAACGCAAGAAAATTGACGCCCTTCGCTTCGCGGCAGTTTTCTTGCGTTCTGGGCGGAAGGGGCTTGCAGCGCGCGAGGGCGAAGCCCTTAGGCCCTTTGCGGCGGCAGCCGCAAAATAAAGCGTCCCGCAGGAGAGACGGACAAACATGCGCGCCGGCATCGGGAGAAGTGGCTGCATGTGCAAGACGCAAAACAGGGTTTGGCCGCCAAGACGGTCAAGCGTTTTACAAACTTTCACGCCGGTCGCAGCCGGCGCAATTTAAGGAATCTCTGCGAGGGAGCCTGGGTCTCTTCGCGGTCTAATCAGCCCAATTTCGTCAAGCTGGCCGCATGATAGGGTTCGTTCAGAAGAGGGTGCCGCCATGGGTAGCTCGGCGTGCCGATCGACAAATGGTCAGTCGTCGCCTTCCCGGTCTGCGCGGTCACCATCCCTTCCGTCCCCTCGCGGAGATACCTTTCAGCGTGAGCCGAAAGGATTCCTCATGCCGTTGTGGAGCTGGTCAATTCGCTACCTTCCGTCTTGTTGCTCCAGCGGAAATCCTGTTCTTTTATCCACATACGGTGCAGAACGATGGCCAGCTTACGGGCGACGGCAATCCGCGCTCTGTTGAAGCCGCGCCTTTTGGCAACCTTCATTCCCCAAGCCCTGAGTGTCGACCATTTCCTGCTGGAGGACAGCAAAATGGTGGCGGCCTGAACCAGGTGCACGCGCGTCATGGAGTTGCCAAGCCTGGAAATGCCTTCTTGATAATCTGTTTCTCCCGACTGGTACTGCTTTGGTGTGAGGCCGAAATACGCACCGATATCTTCGTCGTTGGAGAAGCGGAGCGGATTATCGACGGCTGTTACAAAGGACAGCGCGATGATCGGCCCGACACCCGGCGCCGTCATCAACCGCCGGCAGACCCGGTTGTCTTTGGAAACTGCCTCCACACGCCGGGTCAGAATGGCCAGGTGCTTGCAGAGGTCCTCGTAGAGGTCGAGGGACGGCATGATCCCATCGCTCAATGTGAGGCCAAGCTCGTCGGCCTTGACGAGAGTCGCCATCACCCGTTCGCGGAAAGTCTTGCTGTTGACGTTGCCGCGGGGCACGAGGAGCCCGAACGGTTTGAGGCTTCCGGTGATGTTGTTCTCGAGCCCGACCCTTTGCTGCACCAACTGTTGCCGTAAGATGAGCAGCGTCCGATCCTCCTGGCTGCAGCGAGCGCGGACGGTGACGGGCCGGATAAACTCTCCTCCCATGCGAACGAGCTGCGCGAGACCGCGGGCATCGTTCTTGTCCGTCTTGTTGCGGTACGTCTTGAGAAACCGGTGCGCTTGAAAGGCTTCAAGACATATCAGCGGCAGCCCCAGCTTCGTCAGTTCGATGTGCAACCAGGCACTCATCGCTCCTGCTTCGATGCCAATCCTGACGATGGAGGAGATCTGTACATCCTTGGCAATAAGCCAGCCGTGAATGTCGCTTGGCCGCGTCAGGGCTTTCCCTTCGACAACGATCTTGCCTTTAGCATCTACAACACAGATTGCTGTTTGCCGCTGCGATACATCCAATCCAATGTAGCATTCCATGGATGCTTCTCCTGCTTGGGTTGCGGAAGAGCACAGCCTACCCCACTCACCGCAGTGCCAAGTCCGCGGCTACACTATGGGTAGCAAGTGCCAGGGCGACCCGAGTGGAGGGG
>NZ_JASAUT010000153.1:0-1808 GCF_029952935.1 Bradyrhizobium sp. Mp19
AGTCGAGTCGCCCGGGGGAGTTTCACCCCCAGGCGCTCACAGATCCGGACGTGAACGTCTCCGCTCATCCGGCTCTTACCGTCCAGCCGCCGTCTTGTGCAGCATCGGCCAATGGGCCAACAGCGTGGGGGTGCGGCACGCAATGTCCCGTACCCAGTGCTCTGCCCGTCTTCGATGTCGCCGCAGACGTTTATATTTCGACATCGCCCATCGCGCGAGACATCGGTCGAGATGGCGTAGTGTCGGGTAAAGCGCCGATTTGTAGTACCGACCATAGTAGTTCATCCAGCCTCGAATGATCGGGTTGAACATCCTCGCCAGGTCGTCAATCCTCTTATCCACCCGGCAGCGTAGTTGCCAGGCACGGATTTCCTGTCGGATTGCCTTCGTCGCGGCATTGCTGACACCGGGGCTGAAGTTGACGAAGTGCTTTCCCCAACGGTTCTTCGACCGACGGGCGCGGAACGTGTAGCCCAAAAAGTCGAATTTCTGTTCAGGATAATCACCTCGCCGGTCGTCATCCTTACAATAGACTATCTTCGTCTTGTCCGGATGAAGCTCTAGTCCGCATTCGGCAAAGCGCTTCGCAAGCGCCTCCTTCAGTTGTTGTGCCTGCCGCTCACTGTCGCAATGGCAGAGAATATCATCGGCATAACGCTCGAACGGGATGCTCGGATGATTTCTTCGCATCCACATGTCGAACGTATAGTGGAGAAAGAGATTCGCCATCAGCGGTGATACCACCGAGCCCTGCGGCGTGCCCTTCTCACGGGGTTCAAGGGTGCCGTCTTCCAGTTGAACGGGAGCTTTAAGCCACCGTTCAATGTACAACAACACCCAAGCGCAGTCCGTGTGCTTCCGAATCGCCTTGAGCAAAAGCTCATGCGATATCGAGTCAAAATAGGCCCGAATGTCGAGATCGAGCACGAAGGGATGCCGCCAGCATCGCTGGCGAGCAACCCCAACGGCATCGAGCGCCGATTTTCCGGGTCGATATCCGAACGAGTCTGGATGAAAGTGTTTCTCCAAATCCGGCTCCAGATATCCTTTGACGACCGCCTGAGCAACGCGATCCGACACCGTAGGAATTCCTAGCGGCCTCTTTCCGCCGTCGCGCTTGTCGATCTGCACACGCTTGACCGGCGGTGGAAAGTAGCTGCCCGAAGACATTCGATTCCAGAGCTTGTACAGATTGCTCTGCAAGTCTGCCTCGAACACCTCGATCGACTGCTCGTCCACACCGGCTGCGCCCCGATTTGCTTTAACCCGTTTGTACGCCTCCCAAACCCAGCGCTTGGGGATGTCATACGGCTTTGCTTGACCCAAAAGAGTCCTCCCGTTTCCGGTTGTTCTTCCAATCAAGCGGGACAGTGCCGTGCCTTCGCTCCGCCACCATTACAGTGCCTTCGTCACTACTACACACGGCTCCGTCCCTGCATCGCGCATTGGTACTCAGACTCTTGTGGGGCTTCCACTTGAACCATTCCCTTGGCATCGCGATACAGGTTCCCACGTTCCGCACAGAAGCCTGAACCGAGGTCACGCCACCTCGCCTGCCGGACGCCGCCTGAGCCGTAAACAGGTATCGCTCAGACTGATCCCAAGATAACGACTACCCCTTGGTTTTGACGTCTTCCCTACGCTTTCGACAGTTCATCGGTGGTTCGCTTGCGCTCGTCTCCTCGATCCTTACCTGACAGAGTCTCGCTCTGCCTTTTCCGGTCTCGCTCACCACCTCGACCATTGGGCCGAAGCAGCAGCCGGTGGTTTGAACCCTGATCCTGCAACCCGAGTTCGAGGGGCCAACC
>NZ_JASAUT010000154.1:0-1800 GCF_029952935.1 Bradyrhizobium sp. Mp19
AAATGACGCAAGCAATGTACGGGAGGTCGCCGCGCACTACACAGCTCCAGCACTAAACGGAGCGTGCATTCCAACACGAACCAGCGATTTATTGCGACCACAGATTTCCTGAACATCCTCGTTGATCTTGTATTAATGATGAACGTTTCTCGCGAACTTCTGAGGCGCTACAGGCATCGCGCGCCAGGCGCGGTCAGCTCGCAATTGCTTGGCTGAAGCGCGCAATAGTTTACCTCGTTTGTCATTTTGAAGGCAAACCGGGCAAACTGGCACAACGCAAGTCCAGCCTCTCGACATACCTTTAGCCGTCGCATGTCGTCGCCGCGATCTTGGTTCGGCATAATGCTTGCTTTGTCATAGCCAGCATCACCGTCCCATCCCAAGCACCCGGTGATGTAGGGCGGGCCCAAGGCTTTGGGTTTATCGCGGAGGGTCCGCCCGCTCGGTGGGTCGCGCCTCGAAATGTCATGTTCATAGCTGCCGCGGTGAGTCCCGAATCAACGAGTCTCGTGGAGACAACGGAAGTGTCTACAACGGAGCACTCCGTGCGCGAGAGGAGGACGACAGCGGAGCGCATATTTGCACTCACTCCCAGTTTTCAACGGGACTCCCATATCTTCTGAAGACGCACCAGGAGGGTCGACAACTCACATGTGCGACAGACGAAATACGTCAGCCGACGGCTACGGCGAAGGATCTGACATCCTAATGGTAGTCGAGGCGGCAGCTCAGTATCTTTGTGCAAGATCGATTCTCAAAGAGGCATTCACTGACCAAGCCGACCTAGAGGATGATGACAAATTGGACGAGTTGTTTCACAGACCTCGCATCGCGCGGTATTTCCTGCTCCTTCGTGGGCAACGCCCAATGGGGGCTGGTTTGATTCGACTAAACCCGATGGTGCCACAGTCGATATACGTTCCATACATTGCAATCCGCGCAACCGACCGCGGAAGACTGTCTACCCGGAGAATGAAGCAACTATTCGCCGAATTCACGCGGAGGATCGGCGTCCGCAGACTTCTGATCGAGGCAGAGAACCCGCGTTGTATGCTACTCGATGGTTCTTATCGAAGAGAGCGCGTGCAACGTTCGGCTATGAGAATATATCTGCTGCAACGCGTCTTGGGCACGAGCTTTATCGGTGATCCGGACCCGGCGGCCGCATATACAAGGCCTGCTTCAGATGATGCCCAGAAGGTGAAAGCCTCCCTTCTCTTGGGCTTTGTGCCTATCGAGCCAGAACCGGCAAGCTTCTTTAATCCCGAGCGCACGGCGATAACGATCGCGCGCTATCGGCAGCTTTATCTCGAACTGATGCAACTTGATTACGGCACCGAAACTCTTGTACCCACGCTAAGTCAGCTAGTAGCCAGATATCCTGCAATTCGCGATTTCATGACTCGAACGAATGCTTATCGCGAGGGACGCCGTTGGGCGTCGCTTTATCCCTCCTGATTACCCAACTAATGATGCGGCAAAGATTAAGCGGCGTGGGTCCGACGCCTTTCATGGCAATATGACTCCGTGACCTACCACCAAATCCACGATGTATGATGCACAAACAAGCAAGCAGCGTGAGGCGAAAGATGTAGCGTCCTGTCGCTTCAAATGCGTACCGACCTGCTCTGTCTTCTTGACTGACGGCGATTGATCAAATCGGTCTCACTTCGCTCGAAAGCCCGCCCAGAGTTTGTTCGGTATTTACACGGAGCTATGGCTGAGAGCTGGCTCCGGAAATCTGGACCGGGCGATAAGTGGAGTTTCTGCCTGACGGCGGGCAAGATTGTCCCGCGAATC
>NZ_JASAUT010000155.1:0-1660 GCF_029952935.1 Bradyrhizobium sp. Mp19
CGCATTGCCTCGCCTTAATTGTTACCGGATCCTAAGCCGTTGCCTCACGTAAATTGCTCCCCTGGACCGGGAACGAGCGAGGGGCGGAGATGGGGTGGCTAAGCATGGCAACGCGGAAGGAACTGACGGCGGCGGCAGGCGTGCGCTATCGGCGGTCGGATCGCGCGAAGAAGGCGCGGATATTGGACGAGTTCGTCGACATCACCGGATTCCATCGGAAGCATGCGATGCGTCTACTTCGAAACCAGGAAGGCGTACATCCGGGCCGACGGGCGCGACGTCGGATATATAATGAAGCAGAACACACCGCACTCGTGCTGCTTTGGGAGGCGTCAGACCGCATCTGCGGGAAGCGACTGAAAGCATTAATGCCCGCGCTGATTGAGGCGATGGAACGGTACGGGCACCTCGACCTTGCCCCTGAGATTCGCACCAAACTTTTGGCGATGAGCGCTGCGACGATCGACCGCGCCTTGGTGCGGGTTCGAGAAAAATTGGGTCGCAAGCGCCGGCGGCACGCGGGGCATTCCCTGCGTCGCAGTATTCCAATACGGACTTCGGCAGATTGGAATGATCCGGCGCCGGGATTCGTCGAGGCCGACCTTGTAGCGCATAGCGGTCCATCTGCGCGCGGCAGCTTCATCCAGACCCTCGTGCTCACCGACATTGCTACCGGCTGGACAGAGTGCGCACCTCTGATCGTGCGCGAACAGACGCTGGTGAGCACGGTGCTGACGGAATTGCGCAAGCAATTGCCTTTTGCGCTGCTCGGCTTCGACACGGACAATGACACCGTGTTCATGAATGAGACGTTGAAGGCCTACTGCGAGGCGGCCAACATTGTCTTCACGCGTTGCCGTCCCTACCGGAAGAATGACCAGGCGTTCGTCGAGCAAAAGAACGGCGCCGTCGTGCGCAGGATGGTCGGCTATCGTAGGTTCGAAGGCCTGGAGGCGGCCAAGCTACTGGCGGAACTCTATCGGTCAGCGCGGCTGTTCGTAAACTTCTTCCAACCTTCGTTCAAACTGTTAGCCAAGCAGCGCGACGGTGCTCGTGTACGTAAGACATACAGCGCGCCGGCAACACCCCACCAGCGCCTGTCAGCGGACGCCCGCACGCCTGATGCGGTCCGCCACCATCTCCAGGAAATCTATACCGCTCTCGATCCGGTCACGTTGTTGCGCGACATCCGCGACGTGCAGGAGCGCCTCGCGGCGCTCGCGGATATCCAACCATCCGCCCATCCTGCTGCGGCATCACAATCGATTGATCGCTTCCTGGCAAGCCTGCGAACGGCCTGGAAGGACGGCGCCACGCGCCCGACGGATCGGCCAATCGTGAAGGCTAAAAGGGGCCGGCGTCGTCCCGATCCGCTTATCCGGGCAACGTCAGATTTGAGAAAATGGTTTGAAGCCGAGCCTTGGCGGACCGGCAGCGAACTGCTCTCGCGCCTGCAGGTGGAATATCCTGGAGACTATCCGAACAAGCTTCTTCGAACCCTTCAACGTCGGTTGAAATCCTGGCGCAGCGAGCAAGCGAATGCGCTGCTGTTTGCTTCAGAAAAAATGCCGCCAGGGCATGAGGTCACAACACCCCAATGACGTGCGAGGTGCCAGCGGAGGAGGCCGGGCGCTCCGAAACCCCGGCCATCTCCGCACCC
>NZ_JASAUT010000156.1:0-1650 GCF_029952935.1 Bradyrhizobium sp. Mp19
CATGGCGGCGATGTCCGATTCGACGCAGTCGATATCGTCAGGCTCGACGCAGTCGATGCCGGCTGCTGCTGAAGAAGATGTGCCGGTCGTTGAGGCCCCGTCGGTGCAGGCGGCGATGACTGAAGGCACGCTGGTGGTGCAGACGCTGGAGCGTCCGCTGCGTCCGGGCGAGGTCTCGCTCGACGAGCTCGAGCGCGCCTTCCGCGAGACCGAGACCGAAGTCGCCGCACCGGCGCCGGCTGCCAAGCCCGCCGCTGCGCCCGCCGCCGAGCCGGCCGAGGCTGCGAAGAAGCCGGCCCGCAAGGCCGCGGGTGAAGACGTCCAGGAAGGCGACAAGATCGCCAACCAGTCGATCCGGGTCAATGTCGACACCCTCGAACATCTCATGACCATGGTCTCCGAGCTGGTGCTGACCCGCAACCAGCTGCTGGAGATCTCAAGGCGCAACGAGGACACCGAGTTCAAGGTGCCCTTGCAGCGGCTCTCCAACGTCACCGCCGAGCTGCAGGAAGGCGTCATGAAGACGCGGATGCAGCCGATCGGCAATGCCTGGCAGAAGCTGCCGCGCATCGTCCGCGATCTCTCCGGCGAACTCGGCAAGCAGATCGAGCTCGAGATGCACGGCGCCGACACCGAGCTCGACCGCCAGGTGCTCGACCTGATCAAGGATCCCCTGACGCACATGGTGCGCAACTCCGCCGATCACGGGCTCGAGACCACCGCCGAGCGGGTCGCGGCCGGCAAGCCGGAGCAGGGCACCATTCGCCTCTCCGCCTATCACGAAGGCGGCCACATCATCATCTGCATCGCCGACAATGGCCGCGGGCTCAACACCGAGCGGATCAAGGCCAAGGCGCTCCAGAACGGTCTCGTCACCGAGGCTGAACTCGAGAAGATGACCGAGGCCCAGATCCACAAGTTCATCTTCGCGCCGGGCTTCTCGACCGCCGCGCAAGTGACCTCGGTGTCCGGCCGCGGCGTCGGCATGGACGTGGTGCGCACCAATATCGACCAGATCGGCGGCACCATCGACATCAAGAGCGTGGCCGGCGAGGGCGCCTCGGTCACCATCAAGATCCCGCTGACCCTGGCGATCGTCTCCGCGCTGATCGTGGAAGCCGGCGGCGACCGTTTTGCGATTCCCCAATTGTCTGTGGTCGAGCTGGTGCGGGCCCGCGCCAACTCCGAGCACCGCATCGAGCGGATCAAGGACACCGCGGTCTTGCGGCTGCGCAACAAGCTGCTG
Source organism: Bradyrhizobium sp. Mp19 (assembly GCF_029952935.1). NCBI lineage: Bacteria > Pseudomonadati > Pseudomonadota > Alphaproteobacteria > Hyphomicrobiales > Nitrobacteraceae > Bradyrhizobium > Bradyrhizobium sp. Mp19. The sequence continues at coordinate 1,247 of NZ_JASAUT010000156.1, forward strand.
CCGCTGATCCATCTCAAGAAGCTCTTGAAGATCGACGACGGCGCGACCTCCACCGACGCCGAGAACGGCTTCATCGTGGTCACGCAAGTCGGCAGCCAGACCTTCGGCATCGTGGTCGACGGCGTGTTCCATACCGAGGAGATCGTGGTCAAGCCGATGTCGACCAAGCTGCGGCACATCGACATGTTCTCCGGCAACACCATCCTGGGCGATGGCGCCGTCATCATGATCATCGACCCCAACGGCATCGCCAAAGCCCTCGGCGCGTCCGGCTCCTCGGCCCATGACCTGGCCGACGACAATGCGAACGCCCATGCCGCAAACGGCGAGCAGCTGACCTCGCTGCTGGTGTTCCGCGCCGGCTCCTCGCAGCCCAAGGCGGTGCCGCTCGGCCTCGTCACCCG
>NZ_JASAUT010000157.1:0-1647 GCF_029952935.1 Bradyrhizobium sp. Mp19
GCAGAACAAATGCTGAGGGATATTCCGCATCAGATCCGCTGGCAATTCGGCGGGAAGAACGGGTCTGCCGGTTCCGGCGGAGGGCCGGTACGTCCCGGTAGCGCTTCACGCTCGATAAGCAACACCGCCCCCTCTACGTCCTGGATGGTGAGGCACGGCGCGTCTGGTAGAACAGCATGGCCGCGGTATTCGATCACATTCCGAACGATGACGTATTCCTATCTGATTCTCTTGTCGAGCAATGGCAAGGACGACAGGTTCTTCCGGGGCCGTTTACTCAAAACCAAATCTGCTTAACCCGAGAAAGGGACGAAGACCACGCAGGTTCGCGCTCGAGATCACTGTAGTGCGCATCGCGGATCAACCGTTAGCAAACAGCGAGGCCGTCGTATGCATCCGGCCAGCACCCTGGGTAGGCGCACCGGTCTGCCGCGGCGCTCAGGCAGCAGCAGCTTTGGACTGTTGGGTCTCCTTCCAATTCCACGGGAGCAGGTCTGCGACTCTGCTGACGGGGTGATCTGGAAGCTTGGCCAGCACGTCAGCGAGCCAGGCTTGCGGATCAACGTCGTTCATCTTGGCTGTTTATCCCGCCCGCCGAACTATGCCAAACGGATTTAGTATGGCACGCCGTTGTCGCGCTGGCACCGTCGATCGCGTGCAGGCAGCCCCATTCCATTCGGCATAGTCTGATCGTTCAGAGCGTCTCGAGGAAGGCGAGTAGGCGGTCGTTCGGCTGGAAGCGAGTTCGCTTGCCGCGCTCGTACGGCTTGAGCTTCGCCAGGGCAGCTTCCTTGAGGGCGAGGTTGGCGTGCAGGTATGTCTGCGTCGTCTCGACCGATTCATGACCGAGCCACAGCGCGATCACGGAGCAGTCGACGCCGGCTTGCAGCATCGCTGCGCTGTGCCTCAGCACGTGCGGTGACACGCTCTTGGCTTCAAAGACGGGCAACTCTTGTGAGCGACACGAACATGCTTTCCCAGCAGGGACTGGACGCTGTCGGCACTGAGCCGGCCCCCCATGCGCACTCCGCTGACCACACTCGCTCGGCGTGCGCTCCAGGCATGGCTCAAGGAACCGTGGAAAGGAGCAACAGCGTTGTTCCCCAACGTGGGACAGCATCCCGGTCAAGGCTAGTCAGCTCGGAGAGGCGTAAGCCCGTCCGGGCCGCGACCAGCAGCAAGGTGTGATCACGGCGGCCAAGCCACGTCGTTCGATCGGGCGCTGCGAGAACCGCCTCGATCTCGGGGCGCGTTAGGAAGTGCAGCTGTCGCTTATCCGGTCCACTCCTTCCGCCCTTTACCGACGCATCGTACGTGTGCGCCAGACCCGAGGTTCCGATCCTTCTTCAGGTTCGTGTCCTTTGACGAGCCGGCACACAGTGCGCTGATCCAGCGCGTGCTCGCCATACCGAGCAAGCGCCACGATGGCGGTCAGACGCAGGTTACGCGTCTTCGCGCTGGCGCCGCGCTTTACCTCGAGATCGGTTAGGAACGCGCCGATGAACGTTGCGTCCAAATCGGTGAGCGCCAAGGCCGATGGGGGCTTCCGCAGCTGCACCTGTGCGAACAAGAACAGCAGCCGGAACGTGTCCCTGTAGGAGGCGATCGTGTTGGCGCTAACATTGCGCTGGCGCATGAGGCGCTCGG